>JAYSEE010000074.1:0-13612 GCA_041914045.1 Ferrovibrio sp.
CGCCTTGGCGAACCGGCAAAGCCTGGACGAGGCCGCGACGCAGGCAGCGGCGGCCTTACCGGATTTCGACCTGCCCGCCGCCCTGGCCGCGTTATTCGACAGCGGCGCCATTGCCGAACTAAGAGGCCCCGATGATTGCCCCGTTGATTAGCCCGATGATCACACAGGCGATTACCCTGTTTGAGCGCATCCCGCATGGCGCAATCGCCTTGCTGGCGCGGATTTCGATCGCCACGGTTTTTTTGCGCTCCGGCCTGCTGAAGCTGGATGGTTGGAGCGACGGCACCACGCTGGCTTTGTTCCGCGAGGAATACCGCCTGCCGTTGCTGCCGCCCGAACTGGCCGCCTATGCCGGCACCGCCGCCGAATTGCTGCTGCCGCCGCTGCTGCTCGCCGGCCTGTTCACCCGCTTCGCCGCGCTGGCCCTGCTGGGCATGACCCTGGTGATACAGCTTTTCGTCTATCCCAATGCTTTCGACACCCATGGCACCTGGGCGGTCTGCTTTCTCTATCTGATGCGCTTCGGCGCCGGCGCGGTTTCGCTGGATCGCCTGATTGCCGCCCGTTTCAGCCAAAAATAACCGGCACAGAAATAACCCGGCCTATTTCTACTTGTGCGTTGTGGATTTATACTGGCGGCTAAGCCAATGGCAGCCTTGCGTCATCGGCGATCTGTCTGGCCGAACCTCTGGTTATCCCGCCCGTGCCGATACCGTATGAAATCGCCTCCCCTTTCAGTTTGAATTTGCCTTCCACCAAAGGGGGCAGGCCATGAATGCCGCGCAAGCCATGGCCGGGCAGCCGGCTGGCCGGGTCGTCGCGGTGCGCGGCCCGGTGGTCGATGTGGCCTTTCCCAATGGCGGGCTCCCGGCGGTGAACGACGCCCTGCTGATCCAGTCCGAACACGGCACGCTGGTCGCCGAAGTGCAAAGCCATGTGGACGACGCCACCGTGCGCGCCGTTGCCCTGCACGCCACCAGCGGATTGGCGCGCGGCGCGGCCGTAAAGGCCGGCGGCGGCCCGATCATGGTGCCGGTTGGCGATGGCGTGCTGGGCCGGCTGCTCACCCCCACCGGCCTGGTGGGCGATGGCGGCCCGGCGCTGGCCGCCGATACCCCGCTGCGACCGATCCATCGCGCGCCGCCGCCGCTGGAGCGCCAGAGCGCCGCGACGCGCATGTTCGAAACCGGCATCAAGGTGATCGACCTGCTGGTGCCGCATGCCCAGGGCGGCAAAGCCGCGATGTTCGGCGGCGCCGGCGTGGGCAAGACCGTGCTGGTGATGGAGCTGATCAACGCCATGGTGGCGCGCTATGAAGGCGTGTCGGTTTTTGCCGGCATCGGCGAGCGCTCGCGCGAGGGCCATGAACTGCTTTCCGACATGCGGCAATCCGGCGTGATCGAAAAAACCGTGCTGGTCTTCGGCCAGATGAACGAACCGCCGGGCGCGCGCTGGCGGGTGGGCTTCACGGCGCTGGCCATCGCCGAATATTTCCGCGACGAGCAGAAGCGCAACGTGCTGCTGCTGATGGACAACGTGTTCCGCTTCGTGCAGGCGGGCAGCGAGGTTTCCGGCCTGCTCGGCCGTCTGCCCTCGCGCGTCGGCTATCAGCCCACCCTGGCCAGCGAAGTGGCCGACCTGCAAGAGCGCATCGCCTCCATCGACGGCGCTTCGGTCACCGCCATCGAAGCGGTTTATGTGCCGGCCGACGATTTCACCGATCCGGCGGTGACGGCGATTTCCGCGCATCTCGACAGTTCGGTTCTGCTGTCGCGCAGCATGGCGGCGGAAGGCATGTATCCGGCGGTGGACCCGCTGGGTTCATCCTCGATCCTGCTCGATCCCCAGGTGGTGGGCGAGCGGCATTACCGGCTGGCGCAGAAAGCCCGCGAAACCCTGGCGCATTACCGCGAATTGCAGGACATCATCTCCCTGCTGGGCATGGAAGAACTCGGCCGCGAGGATCGCATCACCGTCAACCGCGCACGCCGGCTGCAACGGTTTCTCACCCAGCCCTTCGTGGTCACCGAAGCCTTCACCGGCAAGCCCGGCCGTTCGGTGGCCCTGGCCGATACGCTGAAGGGCGTGGAAGCCATTCTCAATGGCGAGGCCGACGACTGGCCGGAAAGCGCGCTCTATATGGTGGGCGATATCGAAGAAGCGCGGCGCAAGGCGGGCAAGGCATGATCCGGCTGCGCATCACCGACCCCACCGGCATCCTGTTCGATCAGCAGGTGCGTTCGGTGCGCGCCGAGGATGCCAGCGGCGGCTTCGGCATCCTGCCCGGCCATGCCGATTTCCTCACCGCGCTGGAAGTTTCGGTGGTGAGCTGGCGGCTTGCCGATGGCAGCCAGGGCCATTGCGCCATCCGCAACGGCATCCTCACCATGCAGGGCGGCAACGAATTGCTGATCGCCACCCGCGAAGGCCATCTCGGCAACGAGATGGCCGAACTGGATGCCACCGTGCTCAATCGCTATCGCCAGCGCCGCGAGGTGGAACGCACCGGCCGCACCGCCGCCGCCAGGATGCGCATGCAGGCGATCCGCCGCATGGTGGAAGCGCTGCAAGGCGGCCCGAAGGAGATCGGGCTATGAGCGAAGATTTGCCGCCGCCGCAGGAACGCCTGGTGGAAGCCGTGAAGCAGCGCGCCGAACGCGAGCGCAAGGCCGGCAAGCTGAGCAGCCTGGCGAAGAATTTCGGCCAGATCGGCATTCTGGGCTGGCAGATCGTGCTGCCCACCTTGATCGGCCTGGCTGCCGGCCACTGGCTGGATCGCTGGCTCGGCACCGGCATTTTCTGGACCGCGCCTTTGCTGCTGCTCGGCCTCGGCCTCGGCTGCTGGTCGGCCTGGCGCTGGATACAACGGCAATGAAGCTGCTCTTGCTCGCATTTTTTCTGGGCCTGGGCGCCGCCGGCGGCGCGGCGCATTTCCATGCCCTGGCCAAAGATGCCGCCTTTACCCTGCAAGGCGGCACCGCCAAGGCCATCGGCCTGAAAGCCGCTCGCCTGCTGCTCACTGCCGGCCTGCTGACTTTCGCCGCGCAGCAAGGCGCGCTGCCTTTGCTGGCCGCGACTATCGGCTTCATGGCCGCGCGCCATATCGTCATCCGCCGCATGGGGTTCGCGCCGTGAAATTCGCCTCGCCCTTCCATAGCCCGGTGCTGTTCAGCATCGGCCCCGTCGAGATCACCCAGCCGGTGGTGGTCACCTGGGGCCTCATGCTGGCGCTCGGCATCGGCTGCTGGCTCGCCACCCGCCGGCTCGGCCTGCATCCCACGCGGCTGCAAGCAGCGCTGGAACTGGTGGTCGACACCATCGCCACGCAGATCCGCGAAACCATGGAAGCCGAACCGGCGCGCTATCTGCCGCTGATCGGCACGCTGTTCATCTTCGTGCTGCTGGCCAATTGGTCTTCCATGCTGCCCGGCATCGAGCCGCCCACCGCCGCGCTGGAAACCGATGCCGCGCTGGCGCTGATCGTGTTCGGCGCCACGCTCTGGTTCGGCATCCGTGCTTTGGGCATGAAGGGCTATTTCGGCAGCTTCGCGCGGCCATCTGTATTCCTGGTACCGCTCAATCTGGTGGAATTGTTCACCCGCAGCTTTTCGCTGATGGTGCGCCTGTACGGCAATGTGATGAGCGGCGTGTTCATCATCGGCGTGATCCTCAGCCTCGCCGGCCTGCTGGTGCCGATCCCGCTGATGGTGCTGGAACTGCTCACCGGCGCGGTGCAGGCCTATATCTTCGGCGCGCTCGCCATGGTGTTCATCGGCAGCGCGATCAGCGAAGAAGCTGAATCGCAGAATAAATCCAACAAGGAGAAAAACGGATGAACTGGATACATCTGGCCAGCATTATCGGCGCCGCCTTCGTCATCGCCATCGGCGCCATCGCGCCCGCTCTGGGCCAGGGCCGCGCCGTGGCCGCCGCCATGGACGCCATCGCCCGCCAGCCCGAAGCCGCCAACACGGTGTCGCGCACGCTGTTCGTCGGCCTCGCGATGATCGAAACCATGGCGATCTACTGTCTGGTGATCGCGCTGCTGCTGCTCTTCGTCAATCCCTTCGCCTGATATGCATATCAACTGGACCACCCTGATCCTGCAGACGATCAATGTCCTCATTCTCGTCTGGCTGCTGGGGCGTTTCCTGTTCCGTCCGGTGATGAACGCCATCATCGCGCGGCAGCAGGCGGCGAATAAATTGTTGATCGAAGCGCAGGAGGCCAAGCAGGCCGCCGAGGCGCGGGATGCCGAGCTGAAGCAGCGCAACGAGGGCTTCGCCGCCGAAGCCGCGCAGCGCCGCGGCGCCATGCAGGCCGAGGTGGATGGCGAACGCGGCAAGCTGCTGGAGCAGGCGCGCGGCGAGGCCGGCATCCTGCACGATCAGGCCAAGACCGAAATCGCCGCCGAACAGCGCCGCATGGCCGCCGAACTGGAACAGCAGGCCGCGAAGCTGGCCGGCCATATGGCGGCGAAGCTGCTCGAACGCCTGCCCGCCGAGCAGATTTCCACGCTGATGTTCGAACAATTGCTGGCGCATCTGCGCGGCCTGCCGGATATCGAACGCGAAAAGCTGGCGCAGGAAACCGATCTGGTCGCCGCCCTGCCGATGCAGGTCGAGCCGGCCCGCCAGCAAAGCTATGCCGAGGCCTTGGCGGCCGCCCTGCCCGGCTTGAAAATCCAGCGCTTCATCGTCGATCCGGCGATGCTCGGCGGCTTCGAATTGCGCGGCATGCATACCAGCCTGCGCAATAGCTGGCGCGGCGATCTGGATGCCATGCTTCAGCAATTGAAGGACGGCAACCATGCCCGCCTCGGCTGAAGACTGGCTCAGCCGGGCGGAAGCGCGGCTGGAAAGCGCGCAACTCGGCGCGCATCTGCGCCATACCGGCCGGGTGGAATCCATCGGCGACGGCGTGGCGATGATTTCCGGTCTGGCCGATGCGCGGCTGGATGAATTGCTGCATTTCTCCGGCGGTCAGGCCGGCTTCGTGCAATTGCTGGATCGCGAGCGCATCGGCTGCGTGCTGCTGGACGATGCCGATAAGGTGGAAGCCGGCGACAGCGTGGCCGGCACCGGCGAAGTGGTGCGCGTGCCGGTCGGCCCGGGTCTGCTCGGCCGCATCGTCGATCCGCTCGGCCGGCCATTGGACGGCGGCCCGGCCATCGTCGCCGAACGCTTCGATCCCATCGAACGGCCGGCCCCCGGCATCATCGACCGCGATCTGGTGGTGCAGCCGGTGCAGACCGGCATTCTGGTGCTGGACGCCATGTTCGCGCTCGGGCGCGGCCAGCGCGAATTGATCCTGGGCGACCGCGCCACCGGCAAGACCGCGCTGGCGGTGGACACCATGGTGAGCCAGCGCAGCAGCGACATGATCTGCGTCTATGTCGCCATCGGGCAGAAATCCTCCACCATCGCCCGCGTGATCGACCAGGTGCGCCGCCATGGCGCGCCGGAACGCTGCATCTTCGTGGTGGCCAGCGCGTCCTCCGCGCCCGGCCTGCAATGGATCGCGCCCTTCGCCGGCTTCAGCATCGCCGAATATTTCCGCGACAGCGGCCGGCATGCGCTGGTGGTGGTGGACGATCTGACCAAGCATGCCGCCACCCACCGCGAGATCGCCCTGCTGACCGGCCAGCCGCCGGGACGCGAGGCTTATCCGGGCGATGTGTTCTTTCTGCATTCGCGCCTGCTGGAACGCGCCGCCAAGCTTTCGGCGGCGAAAGGCGGCGGTTCGCTCACCGCGCTGCCCATCGCCGAAACCGATGCCGGCAATATCAGCGCCTATATCCCCACCAATCTGATCTCGATCACCGATGGGCAGATCGTGCTGGATGCCAAGCTGTTCGCCGAAGGCCATAAGCCGGCGGTGGATGCGGGCATCAGCGTCAGCCGCGTCGGCGGCAAGACGCAGGCGAAAAATCTGCGCGAAGCCACCGGCACCATGCGGCTGGACTACGCGCAATTCCTGGAACTGGAAATGTTCACCCGCTTCGGCGAACAACCCGAGCCGCGCGTGCGGGCGCAGATCGAACGCGGCCGCCGGCTGCGCGCGCTGCTCAGCCAGCCGCTGTTCCAGCCCTTGCGCGTGGCCGATCAGGTGGCTTTGGCCATCGCCTTGAAGGAAGGCCTGTTCGATCCGGCGGCGATTGCCGATATCGCGGCGATCCGCGCCGATCTGCCCGGCTGGCTGGATGCCAAGGCCGCGCCGCTGGTAGAACAGATGCAGCAGGGCAAGAGCCTGGATGCCGAGCAACGCGACGCTTTGCTGGCCTGCCTGCGGGCGCTGATCGAAAGCAAGCAGGCGTGAGCGGCAGCCGGATATGAGCGGCAAACTGGCCGATGTCGGGCGGCGGATCGCCTCGGTGCGGCAACTGGGCGCGGTGTTCAATGCCATGCGCGGCATTGCCGGCGCCCGCGCTCAGCAAGGCCGCGCGCTGCTGCCCGGCATCCGCGCCTATGCGGATACGGCGCGGCGCGCCATCGGCCTGGCCCGGCATCTGGACGGCATCGTTGCCGCAGAAGCGGATAGTCCGGGCCGCAGCAAGCCGGGCCTGATCGTATTCGGCGCCGAACAGGGCTTTGCCGGCCCCTTCGCCGAACTGGTGCTGGATGCCGCCCAGGCGCAATTCGGCAGCAGCCATGTTTTCCTGATCGGCAGCCGCACGGCGGGCCTGGCGGCCGAGCGCGATCTTGAAGCCGATTGGGAAACCCGACTGCCCAACGGCGCCGCCGGCATCACCGAAACCGCCATCCTGATCATCGACGCGCTGTATGATTATCTCGCCGAGGCCGGCGCGGTGCCGGTGGAAATGCTGTATCCGCTGTGGATTCCCGGCGAAGGCGTGAGCCTCCTGCGCCGCAGCCTGCTGCCTTTCGATCCGCAGGTGATCGCGGTGGAGCATCGCGACATTCCGCCGCTGACCAATCTGCCGCCGCCGGCGCTGGTCGAACGATTGGCGCAGGAATATATCTTCGCGCAAATCTGCGAGGCCGCAGCAGAAGCCTTCGCCGCCGAAAACGAAGCCCGCGCCGCCACCATGGCCGCCGCCAAAACCAATATCGACGGCAAGCTGGCCGCCCTCGAACTGGAAGAGCGCCTGACCCGCCAGGAAGAAATCACCGCCGAGGTGGTGGAACTGGCCGCCGGCACCAAATCGCGCCAGCACACTGCGGCGTGATCGATTCCGCCGGCATACCGATGCCCACCGATAGCGAACTGGCGGCACGAAGAATCTAGGGTCTGGACTGATTGGGGATAGGGCCTAGGCCGGTGAAGGCCAGGCCATCGCCTCGGCATGCGCCAACACATCCGCCGGCCAGGCGGCTGCGTGGCGGCGGAAGGCGGCGCGATCATCGGCGAACAACGCCCGGCTGGCCTCCTCGAAACCCGGCAGATCGCCGGCCAACCCGGCCATGAAACGGTAAGCGGCATCGCGGGCCCGCCGCGCAGCGCCGAATCCCTCGTCCGCCTTGCGCGCGGCATCCACCAAGCGGCGCAAAGCCTGCGAAGCGCCGCCCGGCTGTTCGGCCAGCCAATCCCAATGGCGCGGCAGCAAGGTGACTTCCCGGGCGGTCACGCCCAGCTTCGGCCGCCCCCGGCTGCGCGGCGGCTCGGCCGATGGCTGCGGGGAAAGCCCACGCGGATCGAGGTCCACCACCGCCCCCGTGGAGTCGTCGAAAACCAGCAAACTACTGTTAGGATTGGCTTTCCGAGCCTGCTCCACGATGGCGGCGACATCCGCCAGAGCCCCCTGGGCGAGCTTTTCGAAATCCTGGAAAGCAGTGTAGCGCGGATCTGACATATTTTTACCCGGATATATTTCTTGCGATTATATTATCCGGGTGATATTAGCCGCGCCAGAGCCAATCGGGAATTCCAACCATGTCGACCGCCCAACGCAAAGCCGCCATCGCCGCTTATAAAGAGCGCAAATCCGTCGCCGGCATTTATGCCATCCGTTGCCGCGCTAGCGGGCAATGCTGGGTGGGCCGCAGCCTCGATCTCGGTAAGATCGAGAACCGGCTCTGGTTCACCCTGCGCCAGGGCGGCAATCCGCACCGCAGCCTGCAAACCGCCTGGCAGCAGCATGGCGCGGAGAATTTCTCGCTGGAAATCCTGGAAGCCTTGGATGAGGAAGACTTGGATTTCGTCCGCGATGCGCGGTTGAAGGACCGGCTGGCGCATTGGCGCATGACGTTGGGCGCGGAAGCGATTTAATCCCCGGCCGACAAGCCTTGCTTGATCGATTCCATCCAGCGCCGCAAACGCGCCGGCTGCTGGGATTGCACCGGCTGCGCATAGCCGCTGGTCTCATGCACCACGACGGCGCGGTCGGCGCGGCATTCCAGTTCCAGCTTGCGGGTATGGAAATGCTCCAGATGCGGCCGATGATCCAGCGTGAGCAAGGTGGTCTGCGGCAATTCCGCCAGGATCAATTCGAACATGCGGGTTTCATCGGGCGGCTCCAGGGCCGCCGTGGCTTCCGCCATGAAGGCCCAGCCCGGCCGGCGATAAAGCAGCCGCGCGCAGCCGATGCGCTGCTGATCGGCCAGCTTCAAGCGGCTCGACCAATCGTCCAGCTTGTCCAACTCATCCGACAGGCGGCCAAGCCCGACCTTGCCGAGCAAATCCCGCGCGGCGGCGGCGGGAATGCTCTCCGCCGGATCGGGATAGGCGATCTGGGCGCGCAAGGTATCGCGCGGTAGATAAGGATGGCGCGGCATGAACAGCATGCTGGCATTGTCGGGCAATTCGATGCGGCCCGAACCCCAGAGCCAGATGCCCGCCACTGCCTTGAACAGCAATTGCCCGGCCTGATCGTCGCCGCCGATCAACACGCGCTCGCCCGGCGGAATGCTGCCATTGATGCCGCTGGCCAACAGCACGCCGCCGGGGCTGGTGATCGAGACATCGCGGATATTCAGCGCCGGGCCGGCGGCGGCAACCACAGCGATGCCGCGCCCACCGCCCTGAACACCGGTCTGAACACCGCCCTGCATGCCAGCCTGGCCGATGCTGCTGCGCAAATTCTCCAGCGCGGTTTGCAGCCCCAGCACGCGCTCCACCGAGGCTTGCCATTCGGCCAGACGCGGGAAGTTGTCCACCGGCCATGACAAGGCCGCCGTCATCTGCTGGAAAGCCTGCGCCGTCTGCATCAGCATGCCCAGCGTGATGCTGCCGGCCAGATAGCGCGGGCTGGCCACCAGGATGGGAAACACCGAAGCCAACACGCCATAGGCCGAGGAAAACAGCATCAGCCGGCGCAGACCGGTGGTCTGATCGTTCCAGCTATCATGGATGATGGCGAACAGGCCGCCGAGCCGGCGGCGTTCGCCGGCCTCGCTGCGCGCCAGGGCAATGGCTTCGGTATTCTCGCGCGCCTGCACCAGACCGAAGCGGAAATCCTGCTCGGCGGTCTGGCGCGCATTGGCGGCGGCCACCAAGCGCCCGCCCACCACGAAGGCCAGCAGCGAGCCCGCGCCGGCATAGAGCAAGGCCAGCAGCACCATATGGCCGGGCAGCGGAAAGCTGAAAGCGCCGAGATCGACCGTCAGCACGCCCGACAGCGACCACAGGATGCCGAAAAAGCTGCCGAACAGCAGCAGACAGTAAAAGCCGGAATGCGCCAGTTCGATGGCGTATTCCGTGCTGATGCGGATATCCTCGGCGATGCGGCCATCGGGATTGGCATGGTCGCCGGGCAGCAGAGCCACCTGATATTGCCGCGCCTCGGCCATCCAGTTTTGCACCACTTGCTGAGTCAGCCATTGCCGCCAGCCGAATTGCAGCCGGCGCTTGATATGCAGATGCGCGGCGTTGGTGAGCATGATGCCGATCACCAAAGCCACGAAAATGCCGACCTGCGAGGCGAAGCGCGCCATCGAATGGCGCTCCAGCGCATCGAACAGATCGGCGTTCCACAGATTGAGCCGCACCGCCAGCACCACTTGCAGCACGCTGAGCAGGATCAGCGCCGCCACCTGCAACCGCGCGCGCAGCTTGAACGGCCCATTCCAATAACCCGACGACAGCGCCATGAAGCGGCGGATCGCCTGCCAGGTATTCGCCTCGGCCGGCGCGCTCATGCCGCCGCCTCTTGCCGCGCCAGCAGGCCCAGCATGGCGGCATCGGGGCGCAGGATCAGGCGGATCGGGATATCGCGCAGGAATGCTTCGCTGCGCCCCTTGGCGGCGAAGCGTTCGGCAAATGCCGATTGCTTGAGCAAGCCGGCGATGCGCGGCGCAATGCCGCCGCCGATATACACGCCGCCGCGCGCGCCGAAAGCCAGCGCCATATTGCCGGCATAGCTGCCCAGCAAGCCGCAGAAATAGTCCACGCTGGCGAGGCTGCGCGGGCAGGAGCCGGCAAGCGCGCCGGCCGTGATCTCCGGCGCCGGCTTGGCCGCCGCCTCGCCCGCCTGCTCGCTCAGCATGGCGTAGATCGCCTCCAACCCAGAACCGGACAGCACGCGCTCGGCGGAGACATGGCCATGGCGCGCATGCAGATACTGCAACAGCGCCATATCCGCCGCATTTTCCGGCGCAAACGAAACATGGCCGCCCTCGGATGCCACGGCGGTATAATGTTCACCCGGCCCACGCACCAAGGCCGCCACGCCCAGCCCGGTGCCCGGCGCGATCACCAGCATCGGCCGCCCGGCTTCCGCCGCGCCATCGCGCAATGTCAGACAATCCTCGCCGCGCAAGCGCGGCAAAGCCCAGGCCACGGCTTCCAGATCGTTGAGCAGCCGCACCGGGCCGTGCACCAGGCCGGCGAAGCTTTCCGGCGCGATCAGCCAATGGCTGTTGGTCAGCAAACAGCGGTTATGCTCCACCGGCCCGGCCACGGCGAGCGTCACGCCTTCGATGGCATCCGCATTGGGCTGGCTTGCGAGATAGGCTTTGGCGGCCGCCGCGATATCGGCATGATCGGCCACGCGCAAGGCAGCGAAACCTTGGATGACGCCATCCGCCGCCAGGGCGAAACGCGCATTGGTGCCGCCGATATCGCCGATCAGATGCGGAGCCGCCACCCGCTTCGCTCCATCACTTGCCGCTGAATTGCCGGATCAAGGCGCCATACCATTGCGACGAGGCTTTCGGTATGCGCTGCAATGTAGCGTAATCCACATAGACGATGCCGAAACGCTGCCAGAAGCCCGAGCCCCATTCGAAATTATCCAGCAACGACCAGACGAAATAGCCGCGCACATCGGCGCCGCGCTGCACGGCATCATGCAAAGCGGCGATGTAATCGGCCAGGAAGTCGATGCGGTCAGGATCGTTCACCGCGCCATCGGCATCGGGCTTTTCTTCCGCGCCGCAGCCATTCTCCATCACATAGATCGGCAGATGGTAGCGCGCATGGATATCCAGCAGGGTGTCGCGGAAGGCTTCCGGCTTCACCTGCCAGCCGATATTGGTGCGCTGCAAATCGGGCGGCGCATCGGCCCAGGCGAAGCCCAGCGGCGCGCCGGGCTCGGCCCTGGCGAAGATCGGCGAATAATGATTCACGCCGAACCAATCCGCCGCGCGGCAGATCGCCGCCATATCGCCCGGCTTCACATAGGGCTCGATATGCGGCAGCAGAGGCTCTGGATAATGGCCGCGCAATTGCGGATCGGGAAAAGCGCCGTTCCAGCAGGCATCCAGCATCGCCGCCGCCGTGGCATCCGCCGCGTTGCCGCTCAAGCCATGGCAGGGCTGGCGATTGTAGATGCAGCCGATGGAGGCCTGCGGCACCAGATTGCGCAGCACATCCACCGCCGCGCCATGCGCCAGATTCACATGATGCATCGCCTGCATATAGGCCGGCAGATCGCGCAAGCCCGGCGCCTGCCAGGAAAACAGATAGCCGAACAGCGCAAATACATTCGGCTCGTTGAACGTGGCCAGCCGCTTCACCCGGTCGCCATAGCGCTTGGCGATCACGGCGGCATAATCGGCGAACCAGCCGGCGCTATCGCGGTTGATCCAGCCGCCGCGATCGGCCAGCGCCTGCGGCAGATCCCAATGATAGAGGCAGAGCCAGGGCTCGATGCCGGCCGCGAGCTGCGCGTCGATCAGGCGGTCGTAGAAATCCAGCCCGGCGGGATTGATCCGCCCGCGCCCTTCCGGCATCACGCGCGGCCAGGATACCGAGAAGCGGTAGGCGCGCAGATTCATGGCGCGCATCAGCGCCACATCCTCAGCCCAGCGATGATAATGATCGCAAGCCACCGCCCCGGTATCGCCATTGGTGATGCGGCCGGGAATCTTGCAGTAATTGTCCCATATGCTGGGGCCTTTGCCATCGGCCTCGGCGCCGCCCTCGATCTGATAGCTTGAGGTGGACGCGCCCCAGGTGAAATCCGGCCTCAACGCGCCAAGCTGCGGAAATGCACGTGCAGACGACATCGCAAAGCCTCTCCCTAGAACCGACAATGGCTGAATTCCACCCGCGCAGCATCCGCGAACTCTTGATTGAAATCAAGGACTTGTAAGATCAATTCGGCAGAATGATAATAACCGGAAGCGGTAGAGCCGATTGTGCAATTGCGGGAGCGAAGCGTGAGCCAGGGTAGCGAAGATTTCACCGCCCTCGATCTTTACTGGCGGGCGGCCAATTACCTGTCCATCGGCCAGATCTATCTGCTGCGCAATCCGCTGCTGCGGCAGGCGCTGCGGCCGGAGGATATCAAGCCGCGCCCGCTCGGCCATTGGGGCACCGCGCCGGGGCTGAATTTCATCACCACGCATCTCAACCGCATCATCCGCCGCACCGACCGCCGCATCCTGCAAGTGGTCGGCCCCGGCCATGGCGCGCCGGCGGTGGTGGCCGGGGCTTATCTGGAAGGCGTGTATTCCGAGCTATATCCCGAAGTGCCGCAGACCGAGGCCGGCATGGCCCGGCTGTTCAAGCAATTCTCCTTCCCCCATGGCGTGCCCAGCCATGCCTCGCCGCAAACCCCGGGCTCGATCCATGAAGGCGGCGAACTCGGCTATGCGCTGTCGCATGCCTTCGGCGCGGCTTATGACAATCCCGACCTGCTGGTGGCCTGCATCGTCGGCGATGGCGAGGCGGAAACCGGGCCGCTGGCCACCGCTTGGCATTCCAACAAATTCCTCAATCCAGCGCGCGATGGCGCGGTGCTGCCGATCCTGCATCTCAACGGCTACAAGATCGCCAATCCCACCATTCTGGCCCGCCTGCCGGAAGCCGAATTGCTGCACTTGATGCAGGGCTATGGCTATAAGCCGCACTTGGTTTCGGGCCACGAGCCTGCCGCCATGCATCGCCAGATGGCCGCCGCCATGGATGCCATCTTCGCCGAGATCGAGGCCATCCAATCCGCTGCACGGAAACCGGACGCGAAGGCCGGCCAGCGTCCGCTCTGGCCGATGCTGATCCTGAAAAGCCCCAAGGGCTGGACCGGCCCAGCGGAAGTGGATGGCCTGCCCAATACCGGCACCTGGCGCGCCCATCAGGTTCCGATCCCCAATCTGCGCGGCAACGAACAGCATCGCCTGCAATTCGAGAGCTGGCTAAAAAGCTATGGGCCGGAGGAGTTGTTCGATACCGATGGCGCGCCGCGCGGCTGGATCGAACAGGCCCTGCCGCG
>JAYSEE010000075.1:0-13518 GCA_041914045.1 Ferrovibrio sp.
ACCCGGCACCGTGTTTCCGTGGAGCCCGGACTTTCCTCGGCTTCTTGCGAAGCCGCGGCCGTCCAGCCATCTGGCACCGGGCAGAGAGTTAAGCCGCCCGGAGCGGCGGGTCAAGCACAGGGTTAGGCGCAGAGTTAGGCGCGCTGCGCGATATAGTGGATCAGGCTGGCGGTTTCGGCATCGGCGATGCCGCTCATGGCGCTGGGCCGCCAATGGCGCTGGAAGGCGCGCACCACGGCTTCGGTGAGCGGATCGAAATTGCCGCTGCCTTCCACGCCATAGCCGATGCGGTCGAGCGCCACCTGCAAATCCAGCACCGCGCCGCCGCTCATGCCCGGGCGCAATTCCGGCGCATGCGGCGAAACCTGGAAATCCGCGCCGGGCCAAAGGCCGAAGCCCGCCATCGCCAATCGCGCCCAGGGGAAGAATTCGCCCGGATCTTCCTTGCGCTGCGGCGCCACGTCGGAATGGCCGACATAGCCGGCCGGCGCGATGCGATGGCGTTCGGCGATGCCGCCGAGCAAACCGATCAAAGCCACGATCTGCGCGTCGGGAAACGGACGATAGCCGAATTCATGGCCGGGATTGACCAGTTCGATGCCGATGGAGCGCGCATTCACATCGCGCACGCCGCGCCAGAACGACATGCCGGCATGCCAGGCGCGCATTTCCTCGGCAACCAGATTGTGGATGCTGCCATCCTCGTCGATCACGTAATGCGCCGAGACCTTGGCTTCCGAATCGCGCAGACGCGCCAAGGCAGCCCGCGCGCTCTGCATGCCGGTATAATGCAGCACCACCATATCGACGGGCTTGCGGCAGCGGCGCTCGTCGAAATTGGGCGAAGGCGAGGACAAAATGGCAAGCTGCGACATGGCTCGACTCAATCCGCGCTAGGTTTGGCTGCAACCTGAGGCGCGGCTTGCTGCTGGCGGCTGCCGGCAATCTGGCTTTCGCGCAGGGTGACGATGAAAACGCCGATAATGGTCATCGCGGCGCCGATAAGCGCGCCAGACCCCAGCCGCTCCCCCAGGATGACAACGCCGAACATGGCCCCCAGCACCGGCGCCAAGGTGAAACCCGGATTGACCACCGCCACGGGATAAAGCCGCAGCAGATAATAGGCGCTGCCATGACCGATCAGGGAAACCGCCACGCTCATATAGGCGATGGTGCCCCATTCCAGCCAGCTGGCGCTCTGCGCCGCTTCCCATTGGCCGCTTTCCAGCATGAACGACAGCAGCATCAGGCTGGGCGCGCCGATGGCGCCGATCCAAGCCTGCATGGCGAAAGCATCGACATTGCGGATGCGTCGCACCAGCACCTGCCCCAGCGACATCGAAGCCACGCTGATCACCAGGATCGCGATCGCGCCGGCATAGCCGAACACCTTGGGATCGAAAACCATCACGATGGAGCCGGCAAAAGCCAATGCGATGCCGATGCCGCGGCGCCAGCGCACGGTTTCGCCCAGCATGGCCCAGGCCATCAGCGTGGAAAGCGGCACGCCAAGCTGGGTCAGCACCGCCACCACCGAAACATCGTCGGCCAGTTTGAGGCCGGTGAACATCAACGCGAAATGCAACGCGCCCATCAGCAAGGCGATCTGGAAGACCAGCACCATCTGGCCGGGTTGCCATTTCAGCCAGGGCAAAAGCAGCAGACCCAGCCCGAGAAAACGCAGGCCGGTGACGAAGATCGGGGGGAAATGGCCAACGGCTACCTTGGCCACAACGAAGTTGAAGCCCCAGATTGCACAAACCAGAACCAGCAAAGCGATATGCTGCAAACGCATGCCGGACACTAGCAACCGGGCCAGCCCGACGCCAGAGTGGATTTACCCACAGGCCATGCGCGCATTGCATGCCGGCCATGCGCAAGCCGTCCGGATGCAAATGATCCGGACGGCGACGCTTTACCCTACGGCATCAGGTATTGTTGCCGTCTTCGGTCTTGCGGATATCGCGGAAGGCGCTGCTCAGCTTGGCGCGGCGCGACAGCATGTTCAGCGCCTCCACCGCCACCGAGAAGGCCATGGCGGAGTAGATGATCACCTTCGGGATTTCGAAATCGAAACCTTCGCCCACCAGGGTCATGCCGATCATCACCAGGAAGGCCAGCGCCAGCATCACCACATTGGGATTGCGGTTGACGAAGCGCGCCAGCGGCTCGGCGGCCGCGATCATGATCGCCACCGAAACCAGCACGGCCACCACCATGATCTCCAGATGGCGGGTGAGGCCGATGGCGGTGATCACGCTATCCAGCGAGAACACGATATCCAGGATCATGATCTGACCGATGGTGGGCCAGTAACGCGGCATGCGCTTGGACTTGTTCAGCGCCTTCGCGTTGTTTTGCGGATCGGTTTCCAGTTCATCGGCGGCGGGCGGCGTCACGCGCTCGTGGATTTCCATCGTCGCCTTCCAGATCAGGAACAGGCCGCCGATGATCAATATCAGGTCGCGGCCGGAGATTTCCTCGCCGAAAACGCTGAACCACGGCGCGGTGAGCCGGATCATCCAGGCCGCCGAGAACAGCAGCATCAGGCGGGTGATCACCGCCAGCGTGAGGCCCCAACGCCGGGCCGAGGGCTGCTGTTCCGCCGGCAGGCGGTTGGTGACGATGGTGATGAAGATGAGATTGTCGACCGCGAGAACGAGTTCGAGCGCGATAAGACCGGCCAGGCTGATCAGCGCGGCAGGCTGCAAAAAGATGGAAAGATCCATTGATGGACACCGGCGGGAGGCGATTGCCCTGACCATCCGACATCGTCACCGCTCCCGCGCGATGACCAGAGGGGCCCGGACGTGGCCGGTAATCTATGGGTTTGCCGGCGGTTTTCAAGGGCGGCGATGGATGCCGCGCCCTTCACTTCCGCGTTATTCGGCCGCTTCCGCCAGGGTGGGCAGGCCGAATAGATGGCCCTGCCCCAGCTTGAAGCCCAATTCGGCCAAGCTGGTCAAATCATGCTCGTTTTCCACCTTGGCAAGGATCGGCTCGATCTCGTTGCGGCTGCAAAGCCGGGCGAAATCGGCCAAAGCCACCGGCGCTTTGCGGATGCTGCCGGGATCGAGCAGCAGGCCGGCATCCAGCTTGATGTAGCGCACGCCGCGCCGGGCAAGGCCGGCCAGGTCGATATCCAGCGTCTCGAAACCATCCACCGACAGCATATAGCCCAAGCTGGACAATTCGTTCAGCCGGTCCATGCCGGCGCGGTCGAGTTGCTTCAGGCCGCGCGCATTGAATTCCAGAATCAGCGAACCGGTACGCTCGCGCTCGCGGGCCAGAAAGTCGCGCATCGCCTCGAAGGCTTTCGGCGTAACCAATGCTTCGGCGGCGATGTTGCAGAAGAAGCCGATATTTCGGGTGCGGCTTTCCAGCTTGCGCACCAGTTGCACGCCGCGCAGCAGCATCAGGGCATCGAATTCGGCCACCAGCCCGCCGGCGCGCAGGGCCGGCAGATAATTGCCCGGCGCCATTTCGCGGCCATCCTGGTCGCGGGTGCGGGCGAACAACTCCACGAAGCGCAGCCGCCGCGTCGGCAATTGCACGATGGGTTGGGCGTGCAGTTCCACGCGATTATGGTTCAGCGCATCGCGCACGGCCTCGAACAGCGCGCCATCGTCGATCGGCGCGTCGTCTTCCGGCTCGTCCGGCTCTGATTGCGGCAGCGGTCGCGGCATGCTCAGGCGCGGCTCGGAAATACGCGGCTTGGCGCGGATGGGCGATTGGGGGGCCGCCAAGGCAGGCTCGGCAACCGGCAGCGGCAAGTCCACCGCATAGGGCGGCTGGCGCAGCATATTGGCGCTCATGCTGTCGATTTCATCCAACAGCCGCGCCTGGTTGCGGAAACGCACATAGCGTTCGCGCAAGGCCCAGAAAACCGCGCAGATCGCCATGGTCAGCAGGGGCAGCGGCCCAGGCACCCAGCCGGGCGCAAGCCGGGTGAGGCCCAGCGCCATCAGCAGGCCGAGCAATCCGCAGGCAACCAACGATATGAATCCGGGAATACTGGGCATGATCGGCTCCAGACCATATGGCCGAAATGCAATTCGGCCCTATAATGGGTCACGCAGCCTAAGCCGGATGGCGTTAACGCCGTCTTAACCGCAAACCAGATTCGGAGCCTCCGATGTCGCCCTCGCGCCGCCGCCTGTTCGGCCTGTCTCTTGGCCTAGCCGCGTTGCCCGCCATCAAGGCTTTCGCCAAAACGAGCACCGGCATGACCGCCCATGATTTCAGCTTCACCTCCATTGATGGTCAGCCGCTGCCGCTGAAGCAGTTCAAAGGCAAGGCGCTGCTGGTGGTGAACACCGCCTCGCAATGCGGCTTCACCCCGCAATATACCGACCTGCAAAGCGTGTGGACGCGCTATCGCGACAAGGGCCTGGTGGTGCTGGGCGTGCCGAGCAACGATTTCGGCGGCCAGGAGCCCGGTTCCTCGGCGGAGATCAAATCCTTCTGCGAAGCGAATTTCGACGTGGATTTCCCGCTTACCGAAAAAACCGTGGTCAGCGGCGACAAGGCGCATCCCTTCTATAAATGGGCGGCGGCCGAATTCGGCGAGCTTGCCAAGCCGCATTGGAATTTCCACAAGTATCTGATCGACGGCAACGGCAATCCGGTGGATTGGTATGCCACCACCACCAAACCCACCGCCGACAAGGTGATCGCCGCCATCGAAGCCACCCTGGCGAAGACCAAGACCGGCTGATCGCAAAGACCGACCGAGCCCAGTCTTTACCGCATGAATTATCGCCACGCCTTTCACGCCGGCAATCATGGCGACGTGCTGAAGCATGTCGTGCTGCTGGAAATGCTCGATGCCTTGCGCGCCAAGCCGTCGCCGGTGCATCTGCTCGACAGCCATGCCGGGCGCGGCCTGTATGATCTGGCCAGCGACGAAGCGCAGCGCGGCGGCGAATACCGGCTGGGCATCGGCGCCGTGCTGGCCGATCCGGCCGCCATGCAGGCCCTGCCGCTCTATTGGGCCGCGTTGCACGATCTCAATCCCGAATTGAGTCCCGGCGGAGCCGGCCTGCGGCATTATCCCGGCTCGCCCTGGCTGCTGCGCCGTGCTTTGCGCGAAACCGACAAGCTCAGCCTGATCGAACTGCATCCCGAGGAATATGCCGCGCTCAGGCGCAATATCGGCCAGCCCAAAGGAAGCCGCGATGCGCGCATCGGCATCCATCGCCGCGATGCCTGGGAGGCGCTGGGCGCGCTGCTGCCGCCGACGCCGCGCCGCGGCTTGGCCTTGATTGATCCGGCTTTCGAACAGCGCGACGAATTCACCCGCGCGGCGGATGCGATCCATCATGCCTTGCAGCGCTGGCCCACCGGGCAATATCTGCTGTGGTATCCGATTAAGCAAAAAAGCGTCAGCGACGCCTTCATCCGCGATGTCGCCAAGCGCAACGCGGCGCCGATGCTGCGGGTGGAGTTGCTGCTGCGCAAAGCCGATAGCGACGCGCAGTTGAACGGCTCCGGTTTGCTGATCGTCAATCCGCCGTGGAAGCTGGATGAACGGCTGCGCACGCCGCTGGATTTCATCGCCGCGAAACTGGCGCGCGAAGCCGGCGGCGGCCTGCGGATTGATTGGCCGAACCCCGAAAAGGCTTAAAGCTGAGAGTCAATCAGTGAATGGAGCGCGGCGGCGGTTCGTCGCCGTCCTCATCTTCATCATCGTCGTCGGGATCGAGGTCGGTTTCGCCCTGGCCTTCCGCCAGCACCATATCCTCGTCGTCCTCATCCTCGTCGTCGATATCCTGGTCGTCGTTGCTGGCCGATCCGGGCGGCGTGCTCACCGGCCCGGCTTGGTGATAGACCAGCCGCCAAGTCTTGCCTTCGCGCATGAATGTGTTGGTGGCGACGAGATAGGTGTCCTCCACCTTCTCATAGCAGACCACCACGCCGATCTCGCCCCAGCACATCGCTTCGGCGCCGGCGGTTTCCACATCGGGCGAAGCCGGATTGGCAAGAATGCGCTCCCAGCTTTCGAGCACCGCCTTGCGGCCGAAAAGCGGCGGCCAGCCGGGATGGATGCAGCCGACCGGACTGTTCTTGGCCCATATCGCCTCCATCGCCGCCATGTCGCGATCGGCGAAGGCGGTGTAGAAGGCCTCGTTGGCAAACAGCAGGGCGGTTTCTTCGGCGCGCATGGCCGCACCATAAACCCGTCGGGGTCTTTTGCGGTAGGCTTTCACGCTGGTAAAATTGCCGCGCGGCATGCATCGGCATGCGGTCGCCGGCATGATGCGATGGAGCGCGGCATGAATATCCTGATGGTCTGCACCGGCAATATCTGCCGCTCGCCCACCGCCGAAGGCGTGCTGCGCCATCGTCTGCAAGCGGAAGGATTGGCCGCGCGCGCGACGGTGGATTCCGCCGGCACGCATGACTACCACATCGGCGAGCCGCCGGATCCGCGCAGCATCCGCACGGCGCTGCAATACGGCGTGGATCTGCGGCCGCTGCGGGCGCGCCAGGTCGCGGCGGAGGATTTCCAGCGCTTCGATCTGCTGCTGGCGATGGATGCCGGGCATTTTCGCGCGTTGCAAGAACTGCGGCCGAAACAGGCCAGCGGCAGCCTACGGCATTATCTCGACTTCGCCGCCGATGCCGGATTGCGCGATATGCCCGATCCCTATTATGGCGGCCAGGCCGGCTTCGAGCAGGTGTTCCGGCTTTGCCAAGCCGCCACCGATGGCTTGCTGGCGCATATCCGCGAGCGCCTGTAAGGCGGCTTTCACGACGGATTCAGCCGCTTCCTGCGGCGATTTATTCGCTTGCGGGCACGCAGGAAGCCCGGCGGGCGGGCGTGAATTTGGCTGATCCGGATGCACTGGATCGGACCAAAGCTGCAGGAGCAAAGCCATGTCCGCCAAATCCCCCCGCCCGCTTTCCCGTTTTCATGCCGGCCTGCTTGCCTCGGCGCTTGCGCTTGGCAGCCTCGCCATGGCCGCAGACGCCCTGGCGCGCGATGAAAAGCCAGGCGCGAAGCCGCCGCGCTGGGAGCAATCGGAAGAATTCAAAGCCACCGACGCTGATCGCGACGGCAAATTGAGCGAGGCGGAAATCCGCGCCTTCGCCGCCGCCCGCACCGCCGAAATGGATGCCAACAAGGATGGCGTCATCTCGCCCGAGGAAATGCACGCCTTTCACGACAAGCAGCGCGAAAAAATGCGCCAAGCCCACCTTGCCCGGATGGACGGCAACAAGGATGGCGTGATCAGCGCCGAGGAATACCAAAAGCATATGGCCGACGGCATGCTGCGGCACGCCCAACGGCAGCGCGACGGGCACCCGCATGGCGGCATGCAGCACCGCCATGGCGCTGTTCCGCCGCCCCCGGAAGGCGCCCAACCGCCCGCCGCGAAGTGAAAACACGAGCAAGTAGTTCATATATCAAAAATGGTGCGACGGCCCGGGATTCTCGGGCCGTTTTCGTATGGAAGGCCCCAACAATATAAACTTTTCATATATATGATACTGATTTATGAGTATTAAATAGCAGTATATCGCGCTTATATGCGTATAGAACCCGTAATATCTCTTGAAATAACCGAACGGGCAAGTAAACCTCCCATTACTAATTTATAGTCGCATTGGGCTTAAAAGGAACTATCCCCGAGCGAGGATTTATCCCCGACAATGCCAAAACGTTCTATGGATGGTTCTTATGCGGATAGCAGCATGGTGCAAAATCTGCGGGATGCTGTCGGTACGCGCCTCAAGCAGCTCGGTTTGACCATGGGCAATCTGGCCAACGGCATCGGGCGCGACGAAAGCACCCTGCGAGCCTGGATGCGCGGCGCCAACCGCGTGGCTTTCGAGGATGTGCTGGCGCTGGATTCCTATTTCGCCGATCTCGGCCAGGATGGCCTGCTGGAGGAGTTGCGGCCCTACCCCCAACGCGGCTATTGGCGCGCCGAGGAAGAGCCGCTTGCCGCCATCGGCGACAGCGATGAACAACGTCTTCTGCAACAACTGATGGACCTGCCCAACATGCCGCATGCGCCGCTCAGCATGCTGGCTGGGGCCGATCTTTTGGATAAATGCCTGCTGTATTTCCAGCTCGACGGCAGCATCTACCCGATCCACAAGGGCAGCCACTGCCCGCAGCCTTTCAGCGAATTCGATACCGGGCTGGATCTGCGCCGGCATAGCGATTCCGGCCTTGGCCACATGCTGCATCGCTGCCTGCTGGCGCAGCTTCAAGATGGCGGCAAACAACCGAGATTGCTGCGCCTGATTTCGCCGTATCGCTCCTGCCGTCAAGTTTCGCTGCTGCTGAATGAGAGTTTTCTGGTGTCTCTACCTTTGTCTACCGGTGCCGCATGAAACGCAAACGCTCAGATTTTCCGCATCCGATGGATGTCCAGGTCGGCCGCCGTCTGCGCGCCGCACGGCTGCTTGCCGGCTTCAGCCAGAGCGTTCTCGGCAAGCATGTGGATCTGACGTTCCAGCAAATCCAGAAATACGAAAAGGGCCTCAACCGCATCGGCGCCAGCCGGCTGCAGCAATTCGCGCAATTGCTGAACGTGCCGCCCAGCTATTTCTTCGAAGGCGGGCTGGATAACGATGCGGCCGACGGCGCGCAGGCAGCGGATGGCCATGGCGGCAACGGGGCCGCGCCTTCCGGCTTCCCGCCGCCGCAATCGCCGAACCAGCAGACCGTCGACCTGGTGCATCATTTCAACCGGATCTCCGATCCGGCCTTGCGGGCCAGCCTGGTGCATCTGATCAAAACCACCGCCAGCGCCACCGAAAGCGCCGAGGCATCGCGCCGCGGGCACAACAAGGCTTGAGCCGACCGCCGCCTGCAATCTTATGCGGTCGCCGGCCAACATCGACCAATAGGCGGTAACGCCACCCTTATAAATTTAGGAATTATCGGAATTCCGCCTGAACGGGTAATTCCGTGCAGAAGATCGCTTGACCGCGACGCATTCCCGGTCCGCACTTGGCGGACCCGCGCTCGCGACGGGTATTTCTGACGGAGACCAACCATGCTGCAACTTATCCAGGGTGGCGTGAAAACCACCTATACCATCGACTCCCATCTGGCGGCCATCGTGCGTGCGCTGCTGGATGCCGGCTTGGGCATCAAGCTGCATCCCGACCCCGAGGCCTACCGCGTTTTCGCCAAGGCCAATGAAGGCCACGATCCGGCAACGCCGCTGGACAGCGCCTTCGTGAACATCTCGGCGAAGAATTTCTTCTGGGTGCAGATTCTCAGCCCAGAGCGCGAGGCCATCGCGATCTGCGCCGCACGCTGCCTGGATATGCCGGTCTGGCGCGGCGGCCTGGCGCGGCTGCTGAACGACCAGAGCTTCTTCAACCGGAACGGCGCGCTGCCATTCGCCCCGCGCATGGCGGTGCATGGCGCCAGTTTGAGCGGCCGGATGGGCTATATCGGCGGCGGCTGGACGCATCCGCAATGGCGGCGCAAGCACCTAATCGGTCTAGCTGTGCAATTCGCCCAGGCAACCCTGGTGAAGTCGTTCCGCGCCGATCACACATTCGGCTTCGTGCGGCCCCAGCATATCCCGTTGGCGCTGTCCCCCTCGGGCTATGGCTTCTGCGCCGCCGCCCGGGCCGCCGTGCCTTATTGCCTGGGCACCGGCTTCCCCGAGGAATTGTATCTGGCCCATGCGCCGCGCCAGAGCCTGCTCGAACGCTACGCGACTGCACCGCAATACACAGTTGTCGAGCAAACTGCTCCCTCTACAAGGGCCAAGATTCTAGAAAAGAATATTATTGGTTGAAATCGCCATGAATTGGAAATATCATCGGACTTGGAAATATCCAATACCACACGAACGATTCATGGTTAACGCATATGGGCCAAGTAGTTACCGGCCAGACTGTAATGGGTCAGACTCCCAACGTGGCGCAGCGTCTGCAAATCGCCGTTGCCGACCGCTGCTCCACGCTTGGCCTGTCGATCGGCCGTCTGGCTCAGGAACTCGACCGCCACGAAACCACCCTGCGTTCCTGGCTGAAAGGCCAGAACCGGGTGACTTTCGAGGATGTGGAGACCCTGGATCGCTACTTCGCCGAACGCGGCTTGCCCGGTCTGTTCGACGAAATGCGTTGGAATGCCGCCGCCGCCCCGGCCTGGCGCTTGATGGAAGAGGCGCTGAATCCCGATGAGCGCCCCGATCTGCGCGTGCTGCTGACGGTGGCCGACGGCCTGCGCAATTCCGGCCGGCAGGTTGCCGATTATCTGGCCGAAACCGGCTATCTGAAGCAGGCGCATATCCTGATGATCGCCGAGGACAAAGTGTTCCCGGTGCATTGCGGCGCCGATATCCCGCTGAAGGTGGCGCCCTCGGTGATCGGCCGCGACCTGCGCTCGCTCAACGATCCGGCCTATGGGCTGTTCCTGTATCGCAATCTGCGCAACCTCGCCGCCGAGGACCGCACGCAGCTTCAGCATATCCAGTCGACGCAGGTGGATTACCGCCGCGTCGCCGTGCCGGTGCAGGGCCGCTTCATCGTCACCCTGCCCTTCGATGTCTTCCAGCGCGCGCCGCTCGATTTGCAGTGACTTCACCCAGTGATACGAGGCTCAAAGTGAAACGACAGAAATCCACCCATCCGCATCCCATGGACGTGCATGTCGGCAGCCGCCTGCGTTCCGCCCGGCTGCTGGCCGGCTACAGCCAGGGCAAGCTCGCATCCTTCGTGGGCCTCACCTTTCAGCAGGTGCAGAAATACGAAAAGGGCATGAACCGCATCGGCGCCAGCCGGTTGCAGCAATTCGCCGAATTGCTGAATGTGTCGCCGGCCTATTTCTTCGAGGGCGCCGACGGCCAGCAGCGCATGCCGCAGACCGCCACCGCCAACGATCTCTCCGAATTGCTGGAAGCCGGCATCGAGAGCGAGAATGCCCGGCCGCAACGCCAGGCGCTGGACCTGCTGCATCATTTCGGCCTGGTGCGCGATCCCGCCACCCGCGCCAGCATCGTGCATCTGGTGAAAGCCGCCGCCGCCGGCGCCACGCAGACCAACAGTTCCACGCTGTAACCTCTAGCGCGCGCCTCGGCGCGCTAATTTATGGCTGTACATCATCTGGTCGGCCGCGGCGAGCGCGGCGCCGGGATCCTCGCCCGGCTTGAGCGGGTAGATGCCGTAAGCGGCATCCAGCGGCAATATCTGGCCTTCCCAATGCAGCGGCCGGCGTTGAATCGCGGAAGCCAGGCGATCCGCCATTTCGCGGCCCTGCTGAGCATCGGTTTCAGACAGGATCACGCCGTATTCATCGCCGCCCAGCCGCGCCACCACATCGGTATCGCGCGTCTCGTCCAGCAGCACCTGCCCCACCTGGATCAGCGCCGCGTCGCCGGCGCCATGGCCATGGCGGTCGTTGATATCCTTCAATCCGTTTAGATCGAAATAGACCAGGCAGGATGGCCGGCTGAAGCGCTCGACATGGGCCATGGCGCGGCTCAATTCGCGCACGAAGGCGCGGCGGTTATACAGCGGCGTCAGAGTATCGCGATCGGCCAGGCGTTCGAGATCGGCCAAGCGCAGCTTGGTGCGATTGAGTTCGTTGCGCAGGTGATCCACTTCGCGCATCAGCGCCATCACCGCATCGCGCACGCGCGGCGTGAGCTCGGTTTCGGGAATGCCCATCACCGAGGCGGTGGCGGCCGGCGATTGCTGCGGCACCGCCTGATAAG
The DNA here is from genome assembly GCA_041914045.1 of Ferrovibrio sp. Lineage (GTDB taxonomy): Bacteria > Pseudomonadota > Alphaproteobacteria > Ferrovibrionales > Ferrovibrionaceae > Ferrovibrio. Next base: position 11,694 of record JAYSEE010000075.1, read on the forward strand.
CCGAAGCCGCATTGCTGCCCGAGACCACGCGTGGACCGCCAGCGCCGGCCGTACCAACCGGCCCTGCCCCGCCGCCGGGGGTGCCGCCGCGGGGCGGCATGCCGATAGGTCGTCGATCCTCGATCCTGCTCATCAGGCCTCGATCCTGCTCATCCGGCGAGACGCTCCCGCCGCTGTTAAACAGGCAATATACTACCCGCATTCGTTAACAAAATGTGGATCATGGCGGGCTGCTTTACACTTCGGGGCCGTTCCCTATAATCCGCCGCTTTCCGGCGTCCATCGTCAGCATTCTCCAAAAGTCAGGATACCCCATGGCGAGCCCGCGCAAGTCGAGCAAATCCCGCAGCAAACCGGCAATCAAGCCCGTCCCAGCGATCAAGATTGCCCCGGCGATCAAGGTTGCCCCGACGATCAAGATTGCCAGAGCGCCGGCCGCGCCGCTGGTGGGCATCATCATGGGCAGCCAGTCCGACTGGGCGACCATGACCCATGCCGCCGAGATTCTCGCCGCCCTGAAGATTCCCGCCGAGCATCGTATCGTTTCCGCGCATCGCACGCCGGATCGGCTTTACGCCTATGCCAATGCCGCCGCCCCGCGCGGCCTGAAGGTGATCATCGCCGGTGCCGGCGGGGCCGCCCATCTGCCCGGCATGGCCGCCGCCATGACGCATCTGCCGGTGCTGGGCGTGCCGGTGGAAAGCAAGGCGCTGAAGGGGCTGGACAGCCTGCTCTCGATCCAGCAGATGCCGGCCGGCATTCCGGTCGGCTGCCTGGCGGTGGGCCGCGCCGGCGCGGTGAATGCCGCGCTGATGGCGGCCAGCATCCTGGCGCTGGAAGACGACGCGCTGTCGGCCCGCCTGCAAGCCTGGCGCGCCAAGCAGACCCACGCCGTGAAGCTGAAGCCGCGCCCGGAAGCTTGAGATAGAGGGAGGCTCGAAGTATGGCGCTCGCTCCCGGCAGCCGCATCGGCATCCTCGGCGGCGGCCAATTGGGCCGCATGATCGCCCTGGCCGCCGCGCCGCTGGGCTATCGCTGCCATATCTTCGCGCCCGAAGCCGAACCGCCCGCCGCCCAGGTGAGCGAACGCTTCACCCAGGCCGATTACACCGACATCGCCGCCTTGCAGGCCTTCGCCGGCGAGGTGGATGTGGTGACCTACGAATTCGAGAATATCCCGGTGGAGCCGGTGGCGGCGCTGGCGCAACTGGTGCCGGTGCGCCCCGGCGTGGACGCGCTGCGCATCACGCAGGATCGCCTGTTCGAGAAGGATTTCGCCAACCGGCATGATGCGCCGACCGCGCCGTATCATGCGGTGAGCGGCCTTGCCGATCTGCAGGCGGCCATCGCCAAGCTGGGCCTGCCGTTGATCCTGAAAACCCGCCGCATGGGTTATGACGGCAAAGGCCAGGTTCGCATCGACAGCGCCAAGCAGGCGGAAGCGGCCATCGCCAAGCTGGGCTCGGACATGCTGATCGCCGAAGGCTTCATTCCCTTTGAGCGCGAGATCTCGGTGGTGCTGGCGCGCGGCCTGGATGGCGCCATCGCCTCCTGGGGTCCGGTGGAGAATATCCATCGCCATCACATCCTGTGGCGCAGCTATGCCCCGGCCGCGCTGGATGCCGCTTTGACCGACGAAGCCAATGCCATGGCGCGCCGCCTGGCCGAAGGTTTGAACTATGTCGGCGTGCTGGCGGTGGAAATGTTCGTGCTGCCGCCCGGCAAGCAAGGCCGCCGCATCCTGGTGAACGAACTGGCCCCGCGCGTGCATAATTCCGGCCATTGGACCATGGATGCCGCGCTGACCTCGCAATTCGAGCAGCAT
>JAYSEE010000076.1:0-13412 GCA_041914045.1 Ferrovibrio sp.
CGCTGAAGATGGCGCCATCGCGGAATTCCACATCCTCGGCCCGCGCCTGCAGCAGATGAGCGGCGATGGCGCGGATGCGGCCGGCCAGTTCGGTGGCCGCCTTCGAAACCGCGCCACCGGCCATGACGATGCCGCGCGAGGCGTAGGCGCCGGTGGAATACGGCGTGGTCGCGGTGTCGCCCAGCTTGACCTTGATATTGTCGAAGGCGACCGGAACGATATGGTGCGCCACCTGCGCCAACGTGGTTTCCAATCCCTGGCCGATGGTGTGGATGCCCGCGCGCACTTCCAGCGTGCCATCGGCATTCAGCTTCACCGTCGCCTGCTCGTAGCCCGGCACCAGCGGCAAACCCCAGGCGGCAAAAACCTTGGTGCCATGCGCCGACTGCTCGGTATAGGTGGCGAAGCCGATGCCGATGCGGTGGCCATCGGCCTGCAATCCGGCCTTGCCGCGCCAGCCCTCCAGCCCGATCAGATCGCCGACCTGCTGCAAAGAAACCGGATAATCGCCACTGTCGTAATGCTTGCCGGTGATGTTGGTGTAGGGCATGGCGCTGCCCGGCACCAGATTCTCGGCCCGCACCGCCAGCGGATCGCGGCCGACGGCGCGCGCAACGGCATCAATGGTGAGCTCGATGGCGAAACACACGCCTGGCCGCGCCACGCCGCGATACGGCGCGAAGGGCGGCTTGTTGGTGGCGACCGAATAGGTGCGGCAGCGATAGGCTTTCAGATCGTATGGGCCCGGCAAGTTGCCGCCGGCCTGCGCCGCTTCCAGGCAAGCCGTGAAAGGCCAGACCGAATAGGCGCCGGTATCGACCATGATCTCGGCATCCAGGCCGAGCAGCCGGCCGCTGGTGTCGGCATAGGCCGTGACCTTGTAATGATGCTGGCGCGCATTGGCCCCGGCAGTAAGATGCTCGCGCCGGTCCTCGGTCCAGCGCACAGGCCGTTTCAGCGTCATCGCCGCCCAGGCCACTGCGATCTCCTCGGGCTGCAGCAGGCATTTATAGCCGAAGCCGCCGCCGACATCGGGCGGCAGGATGCGCAGCCTTGCCTGGTCAATCCCCAAGCATTCCGACAGTCCGGTGCGGATCAGGTGAGGCACCTGGGTGGAGGTGCAGACGACCAACTGGTCGGCCTGGAAATCCCAGTAGGCCAGCACGCCCTTGCCTTCCATCGGGTGCATGCATTGGCGGGCCGTGCTGTAGACGCGCTCGACCTTCACCGGGGCGGTGCGCGCCACTTCGTCCATGCCGCTGTCGAAGGCGGTCTCCAGGAACAGGTTGTCGCCCCATTCCTCATGCAGCAGCGCGGCATCGGCGCGACGCCCCTGCTCGGCCGAAACGATAGCGGGCAATTCCTCGTAATCGACCTCGACCAGCTCGGCCAGATCCTCGGCGGCGGCGCGGCTCGATGCGACGCACATCGCCACGGCCTCGCCGACATAGCGCACCTTGCCGGCGGCCAGCACCGGATAGGCCGAGACCTTGTAGCCGGGCAGGCTGGAGCGCGCGATGATCGGGTTGACGCCGGCAAGGTCGGCGGCGATGAATACTTGGCCTTCGGCGGGTTTGCGGATGCTGCGGATATGCGCATGCGCCACCGGACTGCGCAGGAAGGCGACTTCGAGCAAACCCGGCATCATGATGTCGCCGACGAAGCGGCCCCGACCATGCACATGGCGGGCATCTTCCTTGCGGCGGACGCGCGCGCCAATGCCCTGTCCCTCGCCCCGGTTCGGCTGCTGGTCGGTCATCGGGGAATACTCCTGAAACAAGAATACGGTAGGCGGTTACGCAGCATCCTAGCGGAGCGGCGGCCGCCGGCCACCGGAAATTCCGGGGCCGGCGGCCAAAACCGTTCCCGTCAGGCCTTGCCGTACGGGAAGTTCAGCGTGCGGGCCTTCATGAAGGCCAGTTCGCTGATATTGGTGTAGGGCAGCACAGTCTCGCGGAACTTGAGGATGCTGTCGAACACTTCGCGGCTCAGCGCGTCTTGCGAAGCGGCCGCGTTGATCACGCCGTTTGCGGCCTTGCCCAGGGCGACCAGGGTCTCGTCGCTGAGCATCTTCACCTGCACCTTATGCTCCTCGATCATGGTCTTGATCGCCTGCGCGTTCTTGGCGACGAACTCGTCGACCACCACGCCATTGGCATACTCGTTGGCGCCCTTGACGATCTCCTTGAGATCATCCGGCAGCGCCTGATAGGCCTTCAGGTTGACGAAGCAGTCGAGCACGCCGCAGGGCTCCATCCAGCCCGGCCAGTAATAATACTTGGCCAGCTTGTGCAGACCGAAGGCCATGTCGTTCATCGGGCCGACGAAATCGGCGCCGTCGATGGCGCCCGATTGCAGGCTCTGCGGCACCTCGCCCAACGGCATCTGCACCGGCGTGGCGCCCACTTCGCGCAGCACGCGCGCGCCGAGGCCGCCCGAACGCACCTTCAGGCCCTTGAAGTCGGCCAGGGTATTCAGTTCCTTGTTGAACCAGCCGGCGGCCTGCACCGAGGTATTGCCGCTGCGGAAGAATTTCACGCCGAGCTGGCTGTAGACCTTGTCGGCCAGCGCATCGCCGCCGCCGAACTTGAACCAGGCATTCTGCTCCTGCGTGGTCAGGCCGAAGGGCAGCGGCGCGAAGAAGTTCACCGCATTCAGCTTGCCGACCCAGTAGGCCGGATAGCCATGGCCCATCTCGATGCCGCCATCGGCGACGGCGTCGATGGTCTGCAGCGGCGGGGCGATCTCGCCGGCGGCGAAAACCTTCACCACCAGACGGCCGGCCGAAGCCTTATTGATGTAATCGGCTACCAGGTCCGGGCCCGTGGACAATAGCGGCGAGTTCTTGGCCCAGGTGCTCTGAAGCTTCCACTCGATGCGCTTCTGCGCCAGGCCTGGCTTGGGAAACTGGCTGCCGGCGACGCCGACAGCGGCCGCCCCCGCGGTCCATTTAACGAAATCACGACGTTTCATGTTCATCCACTCCTCTGCTGGTTATTTCTTCGGGCTTCAACGGAACAGCACTTTGGGCAGCCAGGTCGCCAGTTCCGGCACCGTCCACAGCACGGCGACGCCAAGGATCTGCAACAGGGCAAAAGGAATGATGCCGCGATAGATGTTGGCCACGCTGAGCTGCGGCGCGATGCCCTGCAGGTAGAACAGCGCAAAGCCGAACGGCGGCGTGAGATAGCTCGTTTGCAGGATCACCGCCATCGCGGCGCCAAGCCAAATCGGATCGACGCCCATCATGAACAGGGCCGGCGCGAAGATCGGCACCACGATGAAGATGATCTCGAACGTGTCGAGAATGAAGCCGAGCAGGAACATCAGGCCCAGCACGAAAATGGTGGCTCCGAAAGCGCCGCCCGGAATCTGCCCGATCAGGGCGGTAATGGTCTCCTCGCCGCCGAGGCCGCGGAAAACCAGCGAGAAGACGGTGGCGCCGATCATGATGGCGTAGACCATGACGCTGATCTGCAGGGTGTCTTCCGATACCTTGTAGAGCAGGCGGAAGCTGAACTTGCGCTTCAGCATCGCCAGGATCACCGCGCCTAACGCGCCCAGCGCCGCCGACTCGGTGGCGGTTGCCAGACCGCAGAGGATCGAGCCCAGCACGATCAGGATCAGCAGCAGCGTGGGCACGGCGGCGACCAGCACGCGCTTGAACCGGTTGGCGCGCTCCGCCTCGCTCATCTCGATGGCCGGGCAGGTTTCCGGCTTGGTCAACGCCTTGTAGACCACGAAGGCGATGTACAGCAGCACCAGCAGCAGGCCGGGCAGCATGGCGGCTGCGAACAGGTCGGTGCCGCTAACCACGTTGCCGCCGAATTTGCCCATGCGCAGATTGGCTTGGGTGTTGGCGTTCTGCAACATGATGCCGAGCAGGATCAGCACCGTGGAGGGCGGGATAAGCTGGGCCAGCGTGCCCGAGGCGCAGATGATGCCCGAGGCCAGCTTCTGGTCGTATTTCGCCTTCATCATCGCCGGCAGGCTGATCAGGCCCATGGTGATGACGGTGGCGCCCACAATGCCGGTGGAAGCCGCCAGCAGCGCGCCGACCAGGATCACCGAAATGCCGAGCCCGCCGCGCAGGTCGCCGAAAAGCTGTCCCATGGTGATCAGCAGATCCTCGGCGAGCTGGGATTTCTCCAGCACCACGCCCATGAACACGAACAGCGGCACCGCCACCAGGGTGTCGTCGGTCATGATGGAGACCAAACGGCCAGGCAGCGAAGACAGGATCGCCCAAGTGAAATCGCCGGTGAAAGAGCCCAAGGCGGCGAAACCGATGGCAACGCCGGCAAGGCTGAAGACAACCGGAAAGCCGCCCAGCAGAACGCCGAAAACGCCAACGAACAGGACCAGCGAAAGGATGTGCGGCAATTCAAGCATGACGCGTCTCGGGCGGCCGGGCGGCCAGCAGGATCAGGATGGACCGCAGCAGCAGCGCCAAACCCTGCAGGGCGCAGAGCAGGCAAAAGGCCAGCACGCCGGTCTTGAGCAGGTACATGGCCGGCAGGCCGTCGCTGGTGGGAGAAATCTCGTGCATGCGCCATGAGCGCATCACGAAGGGCAGCGCGAATTCATAGAGCACGAAGAGCGAGGGCCAGAGCAGCAGCAGCACGCCCAGGATATTGATCGCCGCCTTGGCGCGCATAGAGAAGGCTTTGTAGAAAACGTCGACCCGCACATGCTTGTCGAGCTTCAGCACATAACCAGCGCCCATCGCCATGATCAGGCCGTTCAGCCAGATGTAGGATTCCGCCAGCCAGGGAAAGCCGATCGCGAAAACATAACGCAGCACGACGACCGCCGAGGCGATCAGCACCACCAAAGGCAACAGCAGCACCAGCAATCTGCCGATTGCGGTGTTGACCGCATCAATGCCATCGGCAATCCGTTCCATTGCTCGGATCATCGCGCCCCTCCCCCTGCTGACGGGCTTCCCCAAGGCCGCGCTTGCTGGAAAGCCAGCGCCAACGACAGCAAGGCGCCCTCGGCATACCAGGGCGCGACAAGCTGCACGCCAAGCGGCCGGCCATCCGCATCGGCGCCCGCGGGCAGGCTGATGGCGGGATGGCCGGTGAGATCGAACCAGCTCAGATACGGCGTCCATTCCCGGCGCATGTCGCCGACCTCTTCGCCCTCGATGCTGATCGGCGCCAGCACCGGATGCTCGGCATCCAGCGGGCCTCGGCTCGCCACCGGCGTGAGGATGAAATCGGCGCCCTCGAACAGCGTCTGGGTGCGGCGGAATATTTCGGTGCGCTTGTAAAGCGCACGCTGCAAATCCAGGCCGGAATAGGCCAGGCCCTCGCGGATGCCCTGCACCAGACTGGGTTCGAGCAGGCTTTCCTGGCTGGCGAGCTGGGCGGCGAAACGCGCCGCCCAGTTCGATTGCTGCAGACAGCGCCAGGTCGGCTCGGGATTCTCGATCTCGCCGTCATGCACCTGCACCGTCAGACCCAGTCCGGCGAAGACCTGCATCGCCGCCGTCGTGGCGGCGCGCACATCCTCGGCCAGCTTCTTGTTGCCGGCTCGCAGCACCACCAGCAGGCGCTTGCCCGCCCAGTCAGCGCCGGCCGCCAACGCAGCCATGCTCTGCGGCGGCGGCACCGCGATGGAATGCGCGTCGGCCGCATGCGGGCCGGACAATGCGTCCAGCGCCAGCGCGATATCTTCCACCGCGCGCGCGATCAGACCGAGATGGATGAAATTGGCGAAGCCTTCCGGCACGAGATCGTGCGGGATGCGGCCAAGCGTCGGCTTCAATCCGACCACGCCGCAGCAGGCCGCCGGCAGCCGCGTCGAGGCTCCGGCATCGGTCGCCAACGCCAGCGGAACCAGGCCGGCCGCAACGGCGGCGCCGGCGCCGGCGCTGGAGCCGCCGCAGGTGGCCCCCGCATCCCAGGGATTGCGCGTCAGCCCATGCGCCGCCGAATAGCCCATCATGGCATGCGCGAATTCGGTTGTTGCGGTTTTGCCGACGATCACCGCGCCGGCTTTGCGCAGCCGCGCCACCGCCACGGTGTCCTTCTGCGCTGGCGGCGTCTGCGCCATGCTGCGCGAGCCCCATCGGGTCGGCATGCCGGCGACATTGAGGATATCCTTCACGCCGACCGGCACGCCGGCCAGCGGCAGATCCGCATCGCCCCTGCCGATGCCCGCCGCCACGGTCGCGGCCTCGGCCAGCGCGGCATCGCCATCCACATGCACGAATGCATTCATGTTGGCGCGATTGTCGGCCAGGCGAGCCAGACTGGCGCGCACCGCCGCATCCGCGCCCTGCTCCCGGCGCCGCACCGCCGCAGCGATGGCAGTCGCGGATGGCCATGCGGATTTGGGCAATGGCATCGCGGTCATCGCGCGCCCATTGCTGCCGCCGGTTGCTGCCTGTCGAACCGCAGATTCATACCCCGCCCCGCTTGATGCCGCTCCGGATCGCTGACAGCGACCCGCTGCTTTTTATGATGGTATACTGATTTATTTGTAATGGCTGTGTCAAATCCTTTTCCTTCTCCGCCGCGCTGCGCTAAAGCCGCGCCAAGAAACGGGAAGCATGGATTATAGCGATTATTTCTAGCTTTATGGCTTGTCCATATCTCCGCCTGCGGTTATTCAGTACGCGAACGGAATGCAATTTTTATGGACGCTACTGGCAAATAAATATGCAGTAACAGCCCGTTTATCGACCATCGCAGTCCGTCTGGCCCGCAACACTTGCCGGCTGCGGGTTGCGCTCGCAAACTGATCGCTGAGTCGGGCAGAGAAACGAGGATCTTACGTGGCACGTAAAATGACAATGCCGAAGCCGGCGCCGAGCGAAGAGGCCGGATCGAACGAACTCAATCTGCTGATTTCGAAGATGCCGTTATGGGCGCGCCCGGGTTTCCTGATCCGCCGGCTGCACCAAATCCATTACGCCCTGTTCTATGAAGAATGCGCTTCATTCGACATCACGCCGGTGCAATACGGCCTGCTCACCACCCTGTCGATTACGCCGGACCTGGATCAGAATTCGCTCGGCCGCGAACTCGGCATCGACCGCACCAATGTGGCGGACGTACTGAACCGCCTGTCCAAGCGCGGGCTGTTGGAGCGCCGCCGCAGCGACAAGGATAAACGCATGGTGCTGGCGCGGCTGACGCCCAAGGGCGAAAAAGTGACGCAGGAAATGTACGAGGCGATGCAGCGCGCGCAAATCCGCCTGCTGGAACCGCTATTGCCGGAAGAACGCAACGCCTTCATTACCACGCTGATCCGCCTGATTGATGGCAACAACCATCTCGGCCGCACGATCTTCAACCCGAGCTGATCCTCAAACCGGATAGACCAGCGAATTGGCAACCAGCAGATTGTCGTAGATGCATTTGCGCTCGGCGATCAGCAGCCTGCCGTTCACGCGCTGAAATACGTCGTAGTAGGTGCCGACCTGGTGCAGCGTGGTTTCAGGCCGGTCAAACAGGGTCTGCAGAATGATGTAGTTGGCGGTGGCCCAGATCCGTTCGTCAGCGCCGATTTTCACCACCCGCGTATTGGCGATGAAATGCCGCAGATAGCGCGGCGCGAACATCTCGGTCTTCTGGATGGCGAAGGCGCGGTCCGCCAGCATGCCGCGATTCTCGCAGTAGATCAGGCCGACCGGCAGGTTGCGTTCGTAATTTTCACGCGCCGAGATCACATAAAGCGCATCCTCGGTGAAAAAATCCGGCCAATCCTGCAGGCGCTGTTCGTCCAGCGACGCGGCATAAGCGGTGTTGAACTCCTCGATCTCCTGCCGCAGCAGCACGCGTTCGAGCAGGGACTCTTCTTTGGGGGCGGTCAGGGGCTGCATGGTCTGGCCTTTCAAACGCCGATAACGCCGCGCCAATGCGTGTACATGGCGCGGATGGCCGCTTCTGAAATCAGGGTGTCGGAAGTTCCCGCCGGAGTCTGCGGATCAAGCGCGACGAGATGCTCGCCGTTCGGCACGTTCTTCATCCCGTCTTGCACGAATTTCATCGCCTCGTTGTCCTCCAGTCCGAGGAATCCGGCCGGCCCCATCAGGTTGCCCTGACGCAGGCGATGCCGGGTCATCTCTTCGCTGTCGCCCTCGAAACCGAACATGGTCCAGATCATGGTGAATTCATTCGGGCCATGCGGCACGATCTGGCGCAGGCCGAGCGTGTTCATCTCGCGCTGCACGATGAGGTTCGGCCAGATCGTCGACATGGTGACCGACCAGGGCGATTCGAATTCCTCGACGAAATCCATGAAGCGCGGCTCATGCAGAACCATGCCTTCCTTGTAGGCGCGCATCTCCTTGCGGGCATCGGCGGAAACCTTGGCGCCTTCCTGCTTGGCTGAAGCCATCACGCCGTGGCGGCCGGTGGAATCGCACAGCATCAGCGACTTGTTGCCCGCCACCAGCAGGCCGAAAGTGACCAGAAAGGTGTGCAGCAAGGTGGCGTGATAGGGATCCTTCAGGTTTTCGTGATAGAGCTTCCAGTTGCCCGGCAGGGTATTGCGGTAATAGCCGAGCACCTTCAGCTTGCGGCCATCGAAGGTGGCGTCGAATTCGCGCAGAATATCGGGGCCGAGATACTCCTCCAGCGTTTCGATGTCCTGATCGTAGGAGGCGAAGACCACGCCGCGCCGCACCGTCACTTTCAGCTTGCGCAGGCCGTGCTCGGCCGGCTTGAAGTCGCCGGGCATGCCGCCCTTGCCGTTCACGCCGCGGCGGAATGGCACGCCGGCCAGGTTGCCGCGCAAGTCGTAGGACCATTGGTGATACGGGCAGACGAATTCCTTGGCATTGCCGCGCAGCTCGCGGCAGAACTCGGCCGCGCGATGAGCGCAGCGATTTTCAAAGACATTGATGCTGCCGTCTTCGGCGCGCGCCGCCACCACCGGCGTGGGGCCGACATTGGAACGTACGAAATCGCCCGGCTGCGGGATTTCCGCCTCCAGCGCCACGTAATTCCAAGTGCGGCCGTGGAAAATGCGCTCCACTTCGCGCTGGTAGATCGCCGCGTCGGTATAAACCCAGTCGGGAATGCGGGTCATGTCGTCGCCCGGCCAGGCATAGCTGCGGGCGGCGTCGGCCAGGCCGGCCGGCAGGGTGAGGGGCTTGTTCATGGCATCGCTCTCCGGTCGGTCGCGGTCTTGCTGGTCGGCCCATTGCGCGCCCAGTTCCTCGGGCGGCAGACTTTCATTGCGTTCAAGCAGGGATTTCACCCTGCGCTGCGCTTCGCCGGCTCCGAAGCACAAGGCAGCAGCCAAGCGCGCGCCGTCATAAAGCAGGATGATGGTGTCGGCAATCTTGGCGGCCGCCGCAATGGCGGCGCGATGCTGCGGCCGCGGCAGGCCGAATAGCTGCAGCGACAGGCCGAACTGGTCGCTCCAGAACCAAGGCAGCCGCGGCGCCGGCGCCGGACGGCCCAGCATATCGGCGGCGGCAACGGCCGCCTGCTCTTCGGCATTCTGCCAGGATTCGAAGCGGATCGCCGGCTGCAATGCGCCGGCATGATACAGCGCGCAGTCGCCGGCGGCGTAAATGTCGGCATCGCTGGTGCGGCAGGCGCCATCCACCACAATGCCGCCCGCCACATCCAGGCCGGCCGCCTCGGCCAGCCCGGTATTGGCGACCGAGCCGATGCTGACGACCAGCAGATCGGCGCTTAAAACCTCGCCGCCAGCCAACGGCAGAACGACGCCATCGGCGGCGGCGGCGATGGCGCCGGCCTGCGCGCCGCAGATCACGCGCACGCCATGGCTGCCGGCCAGGTTTTCCAACAAGCGGGCCGCGGCCGGCGGCAGCAGACGCGACAGCAGATGGCCTTCGCGTTCGACAATGGTGACCTGCTTGCCCATGCCCGCCGCCACCGATGCCACTTCCAGGCCGATGAAGCCGCCGCCTAGCAACACGACATGCCGGGCCGCCGGCAACGCGGCGGCGATGGCAGCGGCATCTTCGGCGGTTCGCAACACATGGATTCGCGGATCGGCAGGCAGCGTCGGAAGGCGGCGTGCGCCAGCGCCGGTCGCCAGCAACAGCTTGGCATAGGGAATGCGCTCGCCATCGGCCATCACCACCTGCCCGGCCGCGCGATCAATCGCAGCGACGGCCTGGCCGAAGCGGAAATCGAGATCGAGCGCGGCGAATTCCGCCTCGGACAGCACATGGCAATCGGCAAGGCTCTGCTGCCCGGTCAGGATTGCTTTCGACAGCGGCGGCCGCTCATAGGGCGGATGCGGCTCGTCGCCCAGCAGGACCAGCGCCCCGCGATAGCCTTGCTTGCGCAGCGCCTGCGCGCAACGGATGCCGGCCTGGCCGGCTCCGACGATGACAAAAGCCGCCTCTTCGACGGCGCAGGCCGCGTCACAGGCCGCCGGGGCAGCCGCTTCCGCCGCAATCGCATCGGCGAGATCGACGAGGACCGCGCCGTTTTCCAGCCGCGCCGGATAGGTGCGCAGCACGCCGCTGACCGGGCCGCTTTTAGCCGCCCCGCTGCGGATATCGAACAACGCCTGATGCAGCGGGCATTCGATGCAGCCATCCTCGACATAACCATCGGAGAGGAAGGCGAATTGATGCGTGCAGATATTATGCGTGGCATAAACCGCGCCATCGAGCAGATACAATGCCACCGGCTGGCCGGCGACATCGACGCCGATCACCCCGCCATCCTTCAGATCCTCGAACGCGGCAGCCCGATGCCAAACCATGTGCAGCTTCCCAACCCCATTTTCTTCAGTATACCCCTCTGTTTTTTGACCGCAACCATTTTGTCTTGCCGGCTTCGTTTCGCCGACTTGTTGGGTATCATTTGCTTATGTTTGGCGCAATAATTGCCGACTTCTTATGCATCGGCGCAAACCACCCATCGCGACACGACGATCTTGCACTCGCCTTTTATTCAGTATACCTTCCTATATTGAAGGCGCATAAATCACAAATCACAGGAGAACCACTCCCATGGCCATGGAGCCGATCGCGAAAAAGGGCAATTACCTGCACATCTACGATTTCCATGTGATCCCGGGCCGGGAGGATGAGTTCATCAAGCTGTTCGACGAGTTCGACTATTCGGACGGCAACCCGATGCACAAATCGGCCGCCCAGGTGAAGGATGGCGTGCTGTGCCGCGACACCCAGGACCCGTCCCGCTTCTTCCTGATCGCCGAATGGGCCGATATCGAAGAGCATGCCCGCATCCGCAAGATCCTGGCCGAGGAACTGAAGCCCAGCTTCATCAAGCTGATCGTCGGCGGCAGCTTCGTGCCGCGCTATGGCGAGGTCGTTTCCAGCACGCCCGACCATATCCTCAACAAGCAGGGCTGAGGCTGCGGCGCCGGCATGGATCTCTATACCTTCTTCCGCTCCTCGACCTCCTATCGGCTGCGGATCGCGATGGCTTTCAAGGGGCTGGATTACACGCCCCACTATGTCAGCCTGCCGAAGATGGAGCATCGCGAGGCCGGCTATCTGGCGCTCAACCCGCAGGGGCTGGTGCCGGCGCTGGCCGATGGCGGCGAGGTCTATACCCAGTCGCTGGCGATCATGGAGTATTTGGAAGAGCAGTATCCCGAGCCGGCTTTCCTGCCCAGGGCGGTGCCGGATCGGGCCTATGTGCGGGCGCTATCGCAGGCGATCGGCTGCGATATCCACCCGCTGAATAATGTTCGCGTGCTGAAATACCTGCAGGGCCGCTGGGAATTCAGCGATGCCGAGCGCGACGAATGGTATCAGCACTGGATCGCCCAGGGCCTGACCGGCTTCGAGGCGATGCTGGCGCGCGGCGGCCGCAGCGGCAGCTTCTGCCTGGGCGATGCGCCGGGAATGGCCGATATCTGCCTGGTGCCGCAGATTTTCAATGCGCAGCGGTTCAACTGCGACCTGTCGCCCTATCCGGCGACGATGAAGATTTTCACGGCCTGCATGACCTTGCCGGCCTTCGAGAAAACCCAGCCGAAATACCAAGCCGACGCCTTTTGAAAGGCATGCGCGCCAAACCGGGCGCATGAATGCTTGGCATCTGGGCCTGAGTTCGAGCGGCGCGCCGCCGGAAACCGCCTCGCGGCTGCCGGAATAATATTCCGTTGGACAATTTGAATTCCGCGCGGAGACGCCGCCCCGCCTGGGCCAGTCGAGCCGCCTCCCCTAACGGCATGCCGCTACGCCAAGATTCCAGTTGACGTTTACGTAAACGTAAACTAAGAGTCGGGCAAATCCAGCCCTACCCTGCGGCAAGCAAGGCATCAGGGGCTAGAATGCATGCCGGGAGGACCTTGCGCAGTGGATCATCACGCCAAGTCGGATCAAACATTCTCGATCACCGAATTGTCGCACGAGTTCAAAGTGACGGCGCGGGCCATCCGCTTCTATGAGGATAAGGGCCTGCTGCAGCCTTCGCGCCAGGGCATGACCCGGATCTACAGCCGGCGCGACCGCGCCCGCCTGATCCTGATCCTGCGCGGCAAGCGGCTGGGCTTCAGTTTGGCCGAAATCCGCGAAATGCTGAATCTCTACGATCTCGGCGACGGCCAGACCGAACAACTGCGCGTGACGCTCAAACGCTCGCAGGACCGGCTCCGCGCCCTGGAAGCCCAGCGCCGCGATGTGGAAGCCGCCATTGATGAACTGCATCGCAGCGTGCGCATCCTCGAGGAATATCTCGGCCTCAAGGATCGCGGCGACAAGGTGCCCGATATTGATGATTTCGTGAAAGGCCGCAGCGACGTGCTGCTCAGCGTCGCAGAATAAAACAACCGAACAACCGTCTCGCCGTCTCGATCTGTTGAGGAGAACCACCATGCGCAACGTCGTCATCGCCGGCTATGCCCGCTCGCCCTTCACGCTCGCCCGTAAGGGCGCGCTCACCAAGGTGCGGCCGGACGACCTGACCGCCCAGGTGATCAAGGGGTTGCTGGAGCGCACCGGCGTGGATCCCAAGGCGATCGAGGACGTGATCGTCGGCTGCGCCTTTCCCGAAGGCGAGCAGGGCCTGAACGTGGCGCGCCTGATCAGCTTCCTGGCCGGCCTGCCGATGGAAGCCGCCGCCACCACCGTCAACCGTTTCTGCGGCTCCTCGATGCAGAGCATCCATCAGGCGGCCGGCGCCATTCAGATGAATGCCGGCGAAGCCTTCATCTGCGCCGGCGTGGAGAGCATGACCCGCGTGCCGATGGGCGGCTTCAACACCATGCCGAATCCCAGGCTGCTGAAGGAATACCCGCAGGCTTACGTGTCGATGGGCATCACCGCCGAGAATCTGGCCAAGAAATACAGCATCGACCGCGCCACCCAGGAAAAGATGGCCGTCGAAAGCCATGCCAAGGCCGCCGCCGCCCAGCAGGCCGGCAAGCTGAAGGATGAAATCGTCGCCATCGTGGACGGCAACAACCGCGTCGAGCTGGATGGCTGCATCCGC
>JAYSEE010000077.1:0-13402 GCA_041914045.1 Ferrovibrio sp.
CGTGGTCATCGGCAGATCGCCATAAATGCTGAAATCCGGACCAACGACGCCGTAGATCGAGGCGATATTCACTAGTGCGCCGGCGCCGCGCGCGGCCATGTTCGCGCAAATCGCCGCCGAGATCAGGCAAACGGCATTGAGCTGCAAATCCATATTGGCCCGCCAGGCCGCCCCGCCGCCATCCTGCACCAGATTTTCCTGGTTGCTGCCCCCCCACTCCGCTGTGCGCGGATAAGCGGCGTTCACCCAGATATCTGCCGCGCCATGGGCGGCTTCCAGCGCCGCGATACGCTCGGGCACAGCATCGGCCGAGCCGGCATCGAATACTGCGCCCCGCACGCTATCAGCCAAATCCGCCGGACGGCGCGCCTCTTGACGCTCCAAAGCCACCGCCTCGGCTCCGGCTTGGGCCAAGGCCCGGCAGATCAGGCCATAGCCGCCGGTGACATAGGCGCGCTTGCCCGCCAGCCCGAAAGGCGTTGTCTGAATGGGATTTATGCTTTTCTGATCAGTCACTTGCGAGGGATTTCAGCGGTTTGCGGCATGTTACCACAGTCCGGGTGAAACCGGGTTTCGCTGTCGCGTCCCAGCTCCGCTCCAGACTTGGTGCGATTCGCGTGTTCACGGCGCGAACACGGTGGGAATTTACGGTGGGAAAGGGTTAACGTCAAGCAGCCCTTATCCGCCCAGAAGCGCCAGAAAACCGCGCCAACTCGGGCCCGGGCGGAAGCGATGTCCGCCTGGCTCGGCCAGCAGCGACAGCCGCCCCACCGCCCCAAGCGCGGCATAGATCGCGGCTGCTTCCGAAAACGCCGCCCGGGCGCCATCCGCTGGCCAGATCGGATCTGCCTCCCCCGCCACCGAAAGCAGCGGACGCGGCGCCACCAAACCCAGAATATCGCCCATCTCGAGCCAGTTCAGGATGCCCGGAATCACATTCTGGCCCTGGTCGTCGCGGCGGCGGCCGATCGTATCGCGGATATATCCGATGCAGCCGCAAGCCATCACCGCGGAAATCCGTTCATCCAAGGCTGCGGCGAACAGCGCCACGCTGCCGCCGGCGGAATGTCCCATGGCATGGATGCGCGCAGGATCAATCCGCAGCGCGTCGGCTTCGGCTTGCAGCCAGTCGATCACCGCCGAAACATCCGAACAGCGTTCGCCCGGCAAGGAACGCCCTAACAGCAGGGCGTGCATGGTGGCGTCCACGCAAGGCGCGGCTGAACGCGGGCGGATCTGCCGTTCGCTGCGCTCGCCGAAACAACTCTGCTCGATGGCGACGGCGAGATAGCCGCGCTGTGCCGCCTGCACGGCAATGGCATAATCGCCATCGGCCTTTTCCAGATCGGCCGGAAAACGCGCTTCGCCCCAGGAGATATGCGCGCCGCTATTGGTGCCCTGCAAGCAGAGCATGACCGGCATGGGCGCCGCTGCCTCGGATGGCGCGATCAGATGAATCGGGATATCCACCCCCTCGCGCGCGCGCAGATAAATCCGGCGGCGCTCAAGGCCATTCGGCAGAACGAAGCGATCCTCGCCGACCGCTTGCGGCCTTACCGCCTCCCGGCGATACCCTGCCAATTCCGCCAGCTTCGCCCGCGCTTGGCGTTGCCAGGCTTGCGCATCGGCGGGCTGCAGGCTTTTAAACCGCAAACCTAACGGCGCATGGTCATAATCGGCGAAATGCCGCGCCGATGGGCTGAGCGCAAGCCCCGCCGGCACATCGGCAAAAGCATCCACCGGCCTGCCCAGCAAACGCCGCAAGCGATGCCGCAAGGCCATGGCCAGAACCTGTCCGCGATTAGCCATGATGCTGCTCCACGATACGCCGCCAGAATACCAGCAAATCGGCGGCGCGCGCCCCGCCATCGCAAAGCTGCGCCGTGCGCTGCCGTGCCGCCTCGCCCATACGCAAGATCGCCGCGCGATCATCGGCCAGCGCAACGATCCGCGCGGCCAGGGCATCTGCATCGAAGGCTGTTTGCAGAATGCCGGTCTCGCCATCCTGCACGAAGCGGTCATAACTGCCCACGGAAAGCACCGGCCGGCCGGCCGCCATCGCCTCGATGATATCGCGCCCCCAGGGGTTATCTTCGCGCGTCGGCTTGATCAACAGGTCGCTGGCCGCCAAAACCGCTTCGGGATCGGGCACATGGCCAAGAAACAGCATCACATCCGCAACGCCCATGCGTTCGGCGTAAGCGGCCAAGTCGCCGCCCGCACGCGCGGTTTCACCCAACAATCCAGGCAGCGATTGCGGCAGCTTCATGTTGCCGGCCATCACGAACAGCACATCCCGCCGGCCGCGCGCTTTCAATGCCTGCGCCACCTCCACCACCCGATCCACGCCGCGCACCCAGGCGTAGTTCGACAAGCAGGCGATCACCAACCGCCCATCGCGCGGCACTTTGCCATGCGGTTCAGCCGCTGGCGTCGGCTCGGCGATATTGTAGATCACCTGCTCCGCCCGCCCGGAGACGCCGGTGAGATGCAGATGGAAGCGCGCCTGCTCATTCTCGGTGATGAAAACCAGGCCGTCGCTGCCCTTCGCCATCCGGCGCGATTGCCAACGCGCGAACGGGCCGGGCATCAGCATGGTGCGCACATGCATGGCAATCGCCGGCCGCCGCGGCAAGGCATGCAGCCAAAGCCCCAAGCCATGCAGGGATTCGTGATTGAGATGGATCAGGTCGAAATGCCCAGCGGCTTCCGCCAGCTTTCGCCGGAAATCGCCGGCGCGCCGCCAATCGCGCCAATACTGCGCCATGGCCAGCAGGTTGCGTGAAAAGCGCGGCAGCGCCGATTGGCGCGGCATGCCCGATAGCGCGCGCGCCGGAATATCCAGCGCGGCATAGCGCGGCTGGATCGGCCCCTGGCGCGCGCACCAGACTTCGGCGGCCACGGCATCGCGGTCGATATATTTCAGGCTCTCGTAGAGGCTGCGCGACGAGCCGCCATAGCCGCCTTCGATATCCAGGCAAAGCACGCGCAAGCGTTCAGCGGCCATGGATCAAATCCAGGCAACCATCGCGGCCAAGATGGAATAGCGGGTCTAGCACGGATAAGCCCGGTTGGAATTCCGCCCGGCCCTGATCGTAGGCGCGCGGCGCGAAGCGGTAATAGTCCAGCGTCAGACCGGCAGAGGCGAATTTCGCCGGGTCCTGATAGCCGGCACCGCCTTTGCCGGAAAGATAGCAGCCATTCGGCGCAAGCCGGCGCACAATGCCGACCAGCCGATCATCCGATGCCCCGGCGATATCGAGCAAGCTGGCTTTATGCAAGGGGGTGGCGATATCCAGATAGCCGGCCAGCGCCATGATGAAATGCGCGTTGATGTTTGCCAGATCGGCATCCGGCGCGGAAGCGAACCAGCTTTCCAGGCTGGGCCACAGCGCCTTGAAATGCGCGGCCTTGCCGTAGGTATTCCGCAGCAGGGCAAGAATGCTGCGTCGCCAATCGGGCTTGGCCGGAAAGGTTTCGGCGATGGTGCGGCCCAGATGCGCCGCCACCGGCAAGGTCAACCAGCGCGGCTCGGCATCGCCCAGGATGCGCACCCGGTTGATGATGTTGTTCTTGCTGAATTGCGCATCGTCGAGCAGCACGAAATGATCGGCTTGCGCCAGCTTGGCGAAATAGCCCGGCCAGGGCAGGAAATTCGGCTGATGGATGGCGACGCGGATCATGCCGATCTGCGCCGCATCCAAAGATAATCGCCTTCAATGCGATCCCGCGCGAAACCCTCGCGCGAATAAAAACGTATGGCGGCGTCATCCATCCGCGCAACTTTTAAACTAAGGCCGGAGCCGTCGGCGGCCGAACGGCGCACAGCCTCAGCCATCATCGCCGCCCCCAGGCCGCAACCTCGCGCATTCGCGGCCACCATGAATTGATGGATATGCAGCCAACCGGATTCCTTACGGGACAAAATCGCATAACCAACCGGCGCTGGGGCCAACATCGCGAAGGAATGCTGCCATTTTTCCGGCAATTCGGTTTGGAAATGCTGGGCCTGCCAAGGGCTGACATCGGCGCTGACGGCAATCAACGCATCCAGCAAGGCATCGAGCCGGGGGCGATCGAGCGTAACGAAAGACGGCGTCATGTAATGCCGAACACCCGCACCCAGGAATCATGGGTGAGCAATTGCCGCATTAGCTTGGTATGCTTGGCGCGGCCTTCCAGATGCTCGTCTATGCAGGCCGCCAACGCATCCGCGTTCAGCAGGCCGAAGCTCAGCGCGTCCAGCCGGCCGCGAATGGCGATGAAATGCGCGCGATGCGCCGGGTCCTCGCGGAACAGCGCCGTCAGATTCTGCCAGGAGCCGGCGGAGTGACTGTCGCTGGGCGTTTGCGGCCGGCGCAGCAGACCCAAACGGCGCAGCGCAGCGCGGCCCAGCAACGCCCCGATCTCGGCCCAAGAATTCAGATCGGCGCGGAAACCGGTATTGGCATTGGGCAGACGGGCGATTTCCGGCGAGAGCAGCCGCATGGCCTGCTGCGTCATGGTCGCTTCCACGCGCCATTGCGGCGGCATCGCCAGATACACGTTCAGCACATCGGCATCGAAGGCGGGAATGCGCAGATCGGCGGCGCCGCGCACGGCCGCCATGCTGGTGAAGGCGTAATGCTTGCTTACCTGCGCCAGAATGAAGGCATCCCAAGCATTCACCGGCTGGTCGGAATTCAACCAGGGCGACAGCCATTGCGACAAAGCCTCGATCTGGCCGCCGAACCATTCGCCTTGCCGCTCGGGCCGCACGATGCGTTCGATGGTCTTGCGCGGCGGTCCCTGGCGCAGCCGGTTGAACAGATAAGCGGCATCGGGCCGCGCCGGCAATTCGGCCAGCATCGGCAAGCGCGTGCTGGAGCCTGCCACATGCAGAAAGCGCGACGGCAGATAATAGCCGCGCAAGGTGTAGTCCAGCCCATGGCCGGTCAGGCAGATGCGCGATTCCTGCGTCACGCGCGGCATGAAAGCCGCCACCGAGGTGGAAGCCGGAAACATGCCGCCGCCATCGCGCGTAGTCTCATCCTGGATGGCGAGCGTTTCAGCAGGATCGACCAGAACCGTGCGATGCTCGGCATTCAACCCAGCCGCCACGGCGCGCGCCAGCGCCAGTTCCGGGTTATCCTCAAAGCTGGCGGTGGTCCAGCAAAGCGGTTTGCGCGTCGCTGCGGCCAATACCAAGCGCGAATCCAGCCCGCCCGAAAGCAGCAGCCCCACATCATGGCCATCGGATTGCCGCGTCAGGGCATTGCGCAGGGCGGCGGCCAAACGCTCGGCGCCTTCGCCGCGGCTGAAATCCGGTTCGCACCAGCGCAGATGCCAATAGGGCCGGATGCTCATGCCCTCGCGATCCAGCCGCAGGATATGCGCCGCCGGCAAAGCCTTCACGCCTTGCACGGGCGTGTGATCGGCAACCGTGCGCTGAAGGGTGAACAACTCGGCCAGCGCCAGCGGATCGGCGCGGCGCGGGATGCGCGTTTCGCCCAACAGCGTGTAAAGCTGCGAGGCGAAAACCAAGCCATGATCATCGCGCCAGTAATGCAGCGGCACGCAAGCCAGGCGGTCGGCGATCAGCAGCAGCCTATGCTTGCCGGCATCGTAAAGCGCCGCGGCGAATTGCCCATTGGCTTCGGCCAGGCGATCCAGCCGGTCGCTGGCGTAAAGCCCCAGAATCAGATCGGCGGCGGCGTTCGCCTGCGGATCGACCTTGCCGGCTTCGAATATCTCGCCGCTGACCAGAACCGAGACCTCGCCCTGCCGCGCCCGCGACAGGCAGCGGCTGCCGGGATGCGATGCGATGCCAAGGCCCGCACCCGGCATGGCCTGGCTTTCAACCGTAATGCCGGAAGGGTGACGCGCTGCCAGGGCCGCCATATCGGCCGGTGCGGCGGCATCGCCCCGCCAAAGTCCGAACAAGCCGATCATTTCAGCTCTTTCGGCAGCGCCATGGTATTGTTGCGCGGGCCGATGAACACATCGTAGTCATAGGCGGCAAGCTGCTCGGCGGTGATGGCGGAAATCTTGCGGTCGCCGCGCGAATACCAGCCGGCCAGGCGGATGCGCGGGCGCAGGCGGGAAAGCGTATCCTTGGCGCCTTCCAGCGCCTCCACCTCGGCCCCGTTCAGCGTGAGGCTCAGCATCGAGAGCCGATCCAGCCCTTCCGCCGCCACGATGCCATCCACCGAAATCGTCTCGACGATCTGCGTGCTGTCGCCTTTATGCACTTCCTCCACCAGCGTATTCGCCTGGGCGAAACCGGTTTCCAGATTGAGGCTGCCCGGGCCTTTCCACACGCCGTTATGGCGGGCCGTCACCGCGTTGATGCCGTTATGGCGCAAATTGCGCAGCAGCAAGGCATGGCAATCGCGATTGGCTTCCACGGCGATCACCCGGCAATCCATCACCTCGCGCGCCATGCGGATATCGCCGAAGCCGAGGAAAGCCCCGCCGTCAATGAAGGTTTCACCCGACTTTGGCGCGAAGACGCGCATCAGCCGCTCGCGCGCGGCCGCATCGGGATAATCGGCAATCGCATCCTTGTGCTGGCCATGAAAGCCCCAGAGCTGCTCGACATCGAAGCCTTCCGGCTTCAGGTCCGGACGCATATGGGGAAAGAGATAACGGTTGATGTAATCCTTCACCAACCGGAAATGCGGCTTGGGCAGCCCGGCCGGCAAGTCTGGCCGCAGCATGTCATAAGCATCGGCATTGGCCGGTTCGGTCCAGAAGCCATGCAGGCGCAGGCCGTCTTCCATCCGCTCGATCCAGGGCGAACCTTCGCTCTCGCCATAACGCAGCTTCGGCGCCTCGCGATTGAGATAGGACATGAAGCCGGCATAGCGGGCGCGCCAGCGTTGGGTATAGCCCGGCACCAAACGCTTCAGCCTAAGGGGAATCGGAATCATTGCTTGCTCTCCAAATGCTGGCGCGGATCGTAACCGCGCATGAAATCCAGGCGATCCCAGCTTGCCGCCGGCACCTTATCGCGCCAGCGTTCGAAAGCCTCGATGTCGGTCGGGCTGACCTCGGTGCGGCCATGACCCTGGGAGACATTGGTGTTGATGGCGCCGCGCGTTTCAATCCGCTCGAAACCGATGCCGAGCGCATGGAAATGCGCCGTCATCGCCTCGGCATTCTCCAGATCGCGGGTGAAGATGCGGCGCGGATCGTCCAGGCCGAATTCCTCGGCCAGCCGCAGACCGCGCAGATAGCCCTCGGTCCAGGCCCAGAAATACAAATCCGTAAGCGGCATGTCGGCCGGCATGGGCAATTCGTTCACCGCATCGGCCGGACTGTTGTTGTCGAGCCGAAAATTCTTGGCGCGGTTGGCGAAGCTGCGCATATTGAGGATAGGATCGCGGATCAGCAGCACGATCTTGGGCTTGCCGGTCAGCGCCACTAAGTGACGATGCAAGCCGCGGATAAAAAATTTACTGATATCGAAGAACACCTCCGCCTTGGGCGCGAATCCCTGCATCCAGGCCAACCGCGCCTCGGCATAGCGCCGCAAAGCCGCTTCGTCCTTTTCGGCAAAGGCGCGCAATACATCGCCGCGCCCAAGCAATTCATGGGTTTCGAAAAAGCGCCGGCGGAAACGCCGCTCGATATCGCCAAGCCGGCCGGACAGACGCACCCGCGCCTGCGGTTCCTCGAAAGCCGGCGTAACATTGCGGCAGCAACGCGCAACCAAGTCGCTGAGCGAAGCCTGGCCGCTGCGGCCTGGCGTAACGGTATAGATGAAGCGCATCAATGCTCCCGCCAAGCCATGTTGCCCATGATGTCGCCAATGCGGTGAATCTGCACCGTGTTCATCCGCGTTTTTCTGCCGGGATAACTGACTCCGACCACCAGCACCAGATCCGTATCCACCAGCAAGCCGCGACGCCATAATTGCTGGAGCACACGCGGAATATGATCGCCGCTATCGCGCCGGAACGGCACGTCGCTCGCCACGCCCTGCGTACCGGCGATCAGATTGAAGCTGCGCGCCGCGACGGCATCGTCGCTCACCGCCAGGATCGGCTGGCGCGGCCGATGCCGCGCGATCATGCGGGCGGCAAAGCCGGATCGGGTGATCGCCACGATCTTGTCGATCGGCAAAGCGCGGCACAGCATGGGAATCACATTCCCCACTGCATCGGCCACTGCATCGCCGATATTCGGCTTGGCGGATTCCAGCGCGGTCTGCACATGGTCTTCCGCCGCCGCGGCCACCTGGGCCATCACCCGCACGGCCCCCACCGGGAAATCGCCCATGGCGGTTTCGCCCGACAGCATGGTCGCCGCGCAGCCATCCAGCACCGCGTTGGTGATGTCGCTGACCTCCGCCTTGGTCGGGAACGGATTCTGGATCATCGTGTGCAGCATCTCGGTGGCAACGATCACCGGCTTGCCGTGTTCGCGGGCCGCCGCGATGATGCGCTTCTGCCGCAGCGCAACATCATGCAGGCTGGTTTCCACCGAGAGGTCGCCGCGATCCACCATGATGGCATCAGCGGCTTCCGCGATTTCATCCACATGATCCATGCCGCCCTGGTTTTCCACCTTGGCGACGATGCGCGGGCTTGCCGCGCCGATCAAATCGCGGAAAGCCCGCACATGAGCAGCCGATTCCACGAAGCTGAGGCCGATGAAATCCACGCCGGTTTCCTTGGCGAACGCGATCATGCGTTCGTCCCGCGGCGTCACCTGCGGCGTATTCAGCTTCACGAAAGGCACGTTGATGCCCTTGCGGCTCTTAAGTTGGCCGGCGGTCTCGGCGCGGATGCGGATATCGCGGCCGGTTACGTCCACCACCGTGAAACGCAATGTGCCGTCATCGGCCAGGATGGTGTGGCCGGCGCGCAGATCGGCATGCAGGTCGGGATAATTCACCGGCACTTTCTTGCTGCCGTCGTGATCGGTCTCGGTGGTGAGAATGATCTCCTCG
This sequence comes from Ferrovibrio sp., assembly GCA_041914045.1. Classification (GTDB taxonomy): domain Bacteria; phylum Pseudomonadota; class Alphaproteobacteria; order Ferrovibrionales; family Ferrovibrionaceae; genus Ferrovibrio. The sequence goes on from JAYSEE010000077.1 coordinate 8,936, forward strand.
CCGGTGAGAAAACTCGGCTCATGCGCCAGTTGCGTGGTGCGAATTTTACGGCCGGGAATATCCAGCAGGATCGGCACATCGGGCAGCACGCGGCGAATTTCGCGGATGGCCGCGCGGTGCCAATCCAGATCGGCATGCGATCCGTTCAGCCGCGCCACGCTCAAACCCGCCTCGCGTAATTGCAGAAGAGTTTGCTCGTTCAGACTGACCGGACCGATGGTGCCGACGATGCGGGTCGCGTTCATTGGTTTTCCTCGATGAAAAGCGGCACGCCGCGCAAAGCCGCCACGATCTCAGGCCGCATCAGGCGGGGATCGGGTTTCTCGCCCTCCACCAGAATGCGGCGCATATCGGTGCCGCTGATCTGGCGCGTCTGCACGCCGCCATGATGCGGACAAGTCTGCTCGGTGACGATGCCATCGCAATCCGGGCAGAAATACGGACCATGCAGACGCATGATCTGGATGCCGAGATCGCCATCGAAACGGCGGGTCAATTCATGAGCGTCGTAAAGCCCATACCAATCGCCCACGCCGGCATGATCGCGCCCGACGATGAAATGCGTGCAGCCGTAATTGCGGCGAATCAAGGCATGGAACACCGCCTCGCGCGGGCCGGCATAGCGCATCACGGTAGAAAGTATGCCCAGCAGCACCTTGTCGCGCGGCAGGAAACCGCCCACCAGCGCGCGATAGCCGGCCATCACCGCCTGCGGCGTATAATCGCCGGCGCGCTTGCGCCCCACCAAAGGCTGCACGAACAGGCCATCGGCATGCTCCAACGCCACGCGTTGCAGATATTCATGGGCGCGATGCGGCACATTGCGGGTCTGGAAACCGACGATGCGGCGCCAGCCGCGCTCGGCGAAAATCGCCTTGGTCTCGGCCGGGGTAAGTTCGTCGGCGGAAATATCGAACCGGGCGCGCTTGAGCAATTCCACCCGGCCGCCGACGAAAACCGTCGCCAGATCGTAGAAATACGCCACGCCAGGATGCTCGCGATCATCGGTGCGGAATATCTGCTTGGCTGCCGCCGGCCGGTCCACGCGATATAAATCGCTGGGCCAAAGCCTGCCGACAGTTTCGCCCGCGAAAGAGAGCGCCACTTCGCCGGCATCGCGCAGACGCGCCGCATCGGCCTCGCTCACGCTCAACAGCACCGGCAGCGGAAACACCGCGCCGCCAGGCAGGCGCATATCGTTGACCACCGCATGGAATTGCTTCTCATCCATGAAGCCATCGAGCGGCGCAAAAGCGCCGAGCCCGATTTTCTCCAATTCGAGATATTGGTCGCGGTCGAGTTCGAGACTGATCATGCCCTCGCCCCCGCCTCCGCCATAGCCGCCGCCAGACGCGGCGCGGCGGCGATCACGCGGGCCGCACTTTGCGCGGGCGTTTCGCCGGCCTTGCCGTCGATCACCAGATCTGGGCTTGCCGGCGCATGCCAGGGAATATCGAGGCCCACTACATTGGGCATCGCGCCGGCCGCGGCCTTGGCATAGAGCCCTTTCACATCGCGGTTGCGCACCAGATCGAGCGGCGTATCCACATACACTTCCACATATCCAGGCAGGTTCCGGCGGTTCCATGCCAGCAGATCGGGATGGGCATAAAGCGCGGCCACCAGCACCACCAAGCCTTGCTCGGCCAGCATGCGCGACAAGCGCTGGATGCGGCCGATCTGCTCATGCCGCGCGGCTTCGTGGAAACCCAGCCCGGCGCCGAACAGATCGCGGATGGTATCGCCGTCGATCAGCACAAGTTCAGACAGATGCGGCTTCACCTGGGCATGGATCGCCTCGGCTATCGTGGTCTTGCCCGCGCCGGACAGGCCGGTAAGCCAGATAACCGCGCCGTGCGTCACAGCGACACCGGCAGGCCGGAATTGAGCGCGCGCTGGCAGGCATCCAGCACGGTCAGCACGCGGATGCCCTCGGCCGCATCGGAATCCGGCGTCTTGCCTTGGGCGATGCAATAGAGGAAATGCCGGCATTCGGCATTCAGCGGTTCGCCGGCATCATAGGGCAACGCCTCGGCCTCGGCCTTGCTCACCGTTGGGATATCGCCATCCCAACCCACGGCATGGCGATACATCTGCAATTTCTCCGCGCCCGGCGCCACATCGTTGAACACGATCATGCCGCCGGAGCCCACCACCACCAGCCGCTGGTCCTTATAGGGATGCAGCCAGGAAACGAAAATATGCGCCTGAGCGCGTTCGCCGAAGGTCATATGCGACAGCGTGCTGTCGGCCACGCCGGCGGACAGGAAAGCCTGGCCCTGGGCGGAAATCTTGCTTGGCAGTTCGCCCATCAATTGCAGGATCATCGACACATCATGCGGCGCGAAAGACCACAGCGCGTTTTCCTCGCGGCGGATTTTGCCCAGCGACAGCCGCGTGGAATAGATATACCGCAGATCGCCGATGGTGCCCGCGCGCACAGCATTGCGCAAAGCCACGAAGGCCGGATGATACAGCAGCATATGCCCCACCATCAGCACGCGATTCTGCGCCTTGGCGAGATCGGCCAGCGCACGCGCCTCGGCGAGATCGAGGCAAAGCGGCTTTTCCACGAAAACATGCTTGCCGGCGCGCAAAGCCTGTTCGGTGAGAGCCCCATGGGTGGCGGCCGGCGTGGCGATCGCCACCGCATCAATAGCCGGATCGTCGATCACGATCGCCGGATCGGCCTCGGCGCGCAAGCCGGGATAGGCCGCCTGCATCGCGGCGCGATTGGCTTCCAGCGTATCGGCGATGGCCGCCAGCGCGCCCAGGCCATGGAAGTTGCGCACCAGATTCTTGCCCCAATAGCCGGCGCCTATCACTGCGATCCTGGTCATGCTTCGCTCTTGAAAGAGACCGCCATGCGGCCGGGAAGATGGGTTGTCACATTCGCAGCCAGCGCCGCATCGAGATCGGCGACGCGTTCGCGCAGATAGCGCTGCAAAGCCGCTTGCGGCTCGCCATCGCCCAGCCACCAGATCGGATGAGTGAGCAATTGCAGCGCCGTGCCGGCCGCCACGGCCGCATGCCGCAAGGGCTCGCCGTTACGCCAGCCGCCGCGCGAATCCGAACAATAGCCCATCGCGCTGAAGAAGCGCGGCTGATAGGCATGCGGCCGGCCCGCCAGCGGCGCCGGATTGTTCAGCAGATCGGGGCTGGGACGATGGAAACTCAGCATCCGCACGGGTTGGCCGGTAATCCCCGCCAGCCAATCGCATTCCCTGGCTGCGGCGGCTTCACGATCCGTGTCGGCCGGATAGGCCGCCGGATCGAAATGCAGCTCCACGCGGTGGCCGAGTTGCAGCAGACGCCCCAGCGCGGCGCGGCTATCGGCGGCGGCCACGTTGTAAAGCGGGCTGGTGGTCAACACGAAATAGCTGGCGGAAACGCCAAGCACCGCCTCGATTTCCGCCATCGGCAAGGCATAGCCCGGCCGCACATCGATATCATGGCGCAGGATCAGATCGGCGCGATCCGACCGGGCGGTCTCGAAATCGCGCACGGCATAGCCCCTGGCCAGCAGGGCAGCCAGCAGGTCGCGATAGGCTTGCGGTGAAAAGCGATTATTCATGGCAGCGATTCGTATGACTTTATGGCGGTTTTCAGCCATGCTACCGCAGTCCGGGTGAATGCGCCCGAAACCACGGGATGCTTAGCAGCGGGCCCTAGAGGGGTCAATAAGCCACCCCTTGGCGCAGCCGCCAGCGAAACCACAATCCGGCGCTGAGCGCGGTGAAGATCGAAGCCAGCACCAAGGCGATGAACATGCGGCCATCAATGATGCCCGCGGCATGCGCCACCGAGGCCAGCACAATGCCGGGGCCGCCGCGCGTATTCATCGCCATGCCGTAATCCGCCACTTCCAGCCAGGGCCGGCCGATCAGCTTCACCGCCGCCATCACGCTGAACACCTTCACGGCGCTGGAGGCGAACAGGAACAGCAGAATCAGGCGCCAGTCGAATTCGCTGGCGAGATCGAGGCGATGCCCCACCAGGGCGAAATAGATCGGCACGAAGAACCAGATGGCAATATCGCCGATGCGCTGCTTCACCGGGCCGAACGTGCTGGCCGGAAAGCGGCCGATGATCAGGCCAGCCAGCAAGGCGCCGAAAATCACATTCACATGCAGCAGGCTCGCCATGGCCACGAAGATCAGGCAGACCAGCAGGGTATAGCCGGTCAGCGAGGCTTCGGTGAAGCTGCCGCCGGCAAGCCGCCCCGCCATGCGCAGCAAGGCCGGCCCCAGCGCAATCGAAGCGATGGCGAAAGCGATAGTGATGCCGCCCACCTGCAGCATGCTGGCCGGATCGCTGGCTTTGCCCTGCTGAATGCCGGTGGCGATGGCCAAGGCCACCCAAAGCACCAGATCCTGGATCGAGGCCGAGGCCACGACGATGCGGGCGAAGCGGGTTTCCATCATGCCGAGATCAATGAACAGCCGGGAAATCACCGGGATCGAGGTA
>JAYSEE010000078.1:0-13335 GCA_041914045.1 Ferrovibrio sp.
ATAGAACTGCGTCGTCACCAGGTAGTACACGCAGACGCCATAACCGGCGATCATGCCCGCCACCGCACCGGCATTGCTGGTGCGCTTCCACCAAATCCCCATCACCAGTGCCGGGAACAGGCCCGAAGCGGCGATCGAGAAGGCCCAGGCCACCATGGCCAGGATGGTGGAAGGCTTGGTCGAGGCCACATAGGCCGAGATGATCGCAACCACGACCAGCAGCACGCGGCTGATGATCAGGCGACGAGCAGTCGGCGCATGCGGGTCCACCATGCGATAGTAGACATCGTGGCTGAGCGCATTGGCGATCGCCAGCAGCAGACCATCGGCGGTGGAAAGCGCGGCAGCCAAGCCACCGGCGGCCACCAGGCCGGCGATGACATAGGGCAGACCGGCGATTTCCGGCGTGGCCAACACGATGGCATCGGCGGCGATTCTGAACTCGCTGAGCTGCAGAATGCCGTCGGCGTTGCCCTTCACGCCCTTGCAGAGCGCGTAGATGGTGTCGGCATTGGCCGCATCGCAAGCTCCGACCAGACCGATGGAGCCCCAGCTTTGCACCCAACCCGGTAGGGCGGTGATCTGCTGACCGATCACGTTTTGATACACTTCCAGCTTGGCGAACGCGGCATAGGCGGGCGCCGTGAAGTACAGCAGGAAGATGAACAGCAGCGACCAAGCCACCGACTGGCGGGCTTCACGCACGCTGGGCGTGGTGAAGTAACGCATCAGAATGTGCGGCAGGGCGGCGGTGCCAACCATCAAGCAGAAGATCAGCGCGAAGAAGTTCATGCCGTCGGTGAAGTTCACCTCACCCTTGGCATTTGAAAACATCGCGGTATGGCCTTTCACCACGCCGAGAGTTTTTTCCAGCACTTCGATCTTCTCCAGCGCCTGACCATACATCAACTGCGGGATCGGAACGCCCGTGGTCTTGGCCGAAAGGATCACCACCGGGATCAGGTAGGCGATGATCAGGATGATGTACTGCGCCACCTGGGTCCAGGTAACCGCACGCATGCCGCCCAGCATCGAGCAGACCAGAATGCCGGCCAGACCCACGAACACCGCCAGCTCGAAGGAGATGCCGAGGAAGCGGGATGCGATGATGCCCACGCCGAAAATCTGCGCCGTCACATAGGTGAAGGACGCGGAGATCAGCACGATCACGCCGCAGAAGCGTGCAAGGTTGCCGCCGTAACGGGCGCCGAGGAAGTCGGGCACCGTATACTGGCCGAACTTGCGCAGGTAGGGCGCCAGCAGGATCGACACCAGCAGATAGCCGCCGGTCCAGCCGAGCACGAAGGCCAAGCCGTCGTAGCCGAGCAGGTAGAGCGAACCGGCCATGCCGATGAAGGACGCCGCCGACATCCAGTCGGAGCCGGTGGCCATGCCGTTGTAGAAGGCAGGCACCCTGCGGCCGGCGACATAATATTCGCCCATCTCGGCCGTGCGCGAGATGATGCCGATCAACGCGTAAACGCCGACCGTGAGGAACACGAACAGATAGCCGATCACCTTGTTGGAGACGCCCATCTGTTCAAGGATGGCCAGGAAAATCACGAAAGCAGCAAAGCCGCCGGTATAGATACCGTAGACCTTGCCGAGGTTATTCATAAATCCGCCGCCGGATTGCGAGTTGTTCGCCATGGCTGTTTCCCCCCTTATTCGTCTTCAGCCACGCCGAACTCTTCGTCGATGTCGTTCTGCTTGCGAGCGAACCAGAACAACGAAACGACGAAAGCGATCAGCGAGCCCTGCGCGGCCATGTAGAAGCCGAGCGGAAAGCCCAGGATGCGGATCCCGTTCAGCTGCGGCGCAAAGAAATGCACCACGAAGCCGAAAAAGAACCAGATGGCGAGCATGGTCCACATCAATCCCGATGTACGGGACCAATAGGCCTGCGCCTTTTCCGGAGTGAGTTGCGACATTTTGCTCCTGCCCCTTGTTTGGCCGGCTGGCTCTTGCGTAAGCCGGCCTGCCGTGTGTTTTTCTTGTCATGGACCAGGGACATGGATTGACAGATTGCCGTCGATTCCCTTCCCTAGTTCCAGCGACTATAACCGCCGCATAACCGGGTCTCCCATTAGACCAAGGTCGAATGCCAATAAGATCAATGCGTTAAGGGAGGGATGATGACCGATCTGTCGATGCCGAAACAGGGCTGGCTATCCCGCGGCTGGAGCTTTTTCTTCCCCCCGGTGGTGAACGACGGACCCGCTCTGCGCGACTTCATTTCCGGCGAAGCCTCCTATCTGGCGCAGAAGACCGTCACCGGATTCGCCCGGGTGAAAACCCTGTTGGCCTATGAAAAGCTGATGACCGAAGCCGCCTTCCGCGACGGCATCGAGGTCTGCCGCTGGGAAGCCTTCGCGCAGACGCTGGCCGATTGCACCATCATGGCCGAGACCGTGCTGCGCCCCGGCGATGCCGCCCAGGCCAAGGCGGTGGCCGATGGCCTGCAACGGCTCTATGCCGAAATCCTCAAAAGCCATGTGCCCGTCCATCGCCATGATCGCGGCTGGAGCGACCGCATCGACCAGTTCAACGCCCGCTTCGCGGAAAGCCGCGCCGGCGCGCCGCCGCACCCCGCGGTGATCTGCAAGGATACCGCCGCCTCGATCATGGAATTGATGCCGCTGCACAAGCGGCTGATCCGCAACGATCTGGAAGTGATCGCCGGCGATCTCGGCTTCCACATGGTGGCGCTGCACGACAGCATGGCGAAGCGCCTGCGGCTTGAGCCGCTGCGCGCCGCGCTGGCGGCGTCCGGTTAGGCCGATGGCTGGCGGCCGCTTCGTTACCGGCCTGCGCCGCCGCCTCACCCTGGCGGTGGGCCGGGCGCGGCGCGGCGACAGCGCCCGGCGGCGGCTGCAAGCCGATCTGCTGCCGCCGGATCGCGGCCTGGAGGATATTCCGGTGGCGGTGCTGGATACCGAAACCACCGGCCTCAATCCCCTGCGCGACCGGCTGGTGGCGGTGGCCGGGCTGCTCGGCGACGGCGCCTGCCTGGATACCAGCCTGCCGCTGGATCTGCTGGTGCATCCGGGCGTCAAGATTCCGCCAGCCTCGACGAAGATCCACGGCATCCGCGACGCCGATGTGGCGGCGGCGCCGTCGTTTGGGCTGATCTGGCCATCCTTGCGCGGCTTCTGGCGCCGGCGCGTGCTGGTGGGCCACAATATCGCCTTCGATCTCGCGCTGCTGCGGCAGGAAGCCGAACGGGCGCGCATTCCCTTCCATCCGCCCGGCGCGGCGCTGGATATCGGCTTGCTGCATGCCGGGCTGAAGCCGCGCATCAACAGCTTCACGCTGGAAAGCATGGCCCACGAATACGGCGTGGCGATCCTGCATCGGCATAACGCGCTGGGCGACGCCACCGCCGAAGGCGCGATCTGGTGCGCCATGCTGCGGCTGATGCAAAGCCAGGGCATCGGCACGCTGGGCCAGGCGCGCAGCCTGATGGGCAAGCGCCGCGACCTGCTGCATAATCAGCAATCCGCCGGCTGGGCGGTCGATCTTCTGGTGCCGCATGGCTGACGATACGCTGCCCGCCCCCAATGCGACTCAGAGCTTGAGCGCCGATCTTTCGCCCTATCGCAAAACCCTGGCCGAGGTGATGCGCAGCCCGCCTTTCCGCCTGCATGCCGAAGCCACGCTGGCCGAAGCCGCGCAGTTGATGGCGCGCGAGAATATCGGCGCGCTGCTGGTGAGCGAAAACGATTGCGTGGCCGGCATCCTCACCGAACGCGACCTCACCCGCGCGCTCGCCGCCCATGGCGCGGGCGCGGCCGCCTTGCCGGTGGCGCAATTGATGACGCGCGGCATTTCCGCCATGCCGGGCGACGCCTTGCTGTTCCGCGCCATCGGCCGCATGCGGCGGCTCAATCTGCGCTACCTGCCGGTGACCGACGAACTGGGCGGCTATGTCGGCCTGGTCTCGGCCCGCGCCTTGCTGCGCCAGCGCGCCGCCGAAACCCAAAGCATCGTCGATGGCCTGGATATCGCCGGCAGCGCCGAACAGCTCGGCCAGGCGCGCGCCGCCTTGCCCGATCTGGCCCGCATGCTGCTGGCGGAAAAACTGGCCGCGCATGAAGCGGCGGCGGTGATCAGCGGCATCTATTCCGACATCACCACCCGCGCCGCCGCCCTGACGGAAGCGCGCCTGACCGCCGAACGCGGCCCGGCGCCCGCGCCCTGGTGCCTGCTGATGCTGGGCTCGGGCGGGCGCGGCGAAAGCCTGCTGAAGCCCGATCAGGACAATGCCATCGTGCATGACGGCAAGCCCGAGCATGATGCCTGGTTTGCCCGCGCCGGCGAAATGATCGCCGATCTGCTGAACGACGCCGGCATTCCCTATTGCAAGGGCGGCGTGATGGCGAAAAACGCCATCTGGCGCGGCGACATGCAAAGCTGGCGCGAACGCGTGGGCGAATGGATCGGCCGGCATTCCGCCGCCATGCTGCTGAACGTGGATATCTTCTACGATCTCAAGCCGCTTTACGGCGATGCCGCGCTGGCCCAGCGCCTGCGGCAGGATGCCTTGCAGGCAGCGTCCCGCTCGCCGCTTTTCCTGCGCCTGCTGGCCGAACAGGCGGCGCAGCTGCATCCCGCCATCGGGCTGTTCGGCCGGCTGGTGGAAAAGGACGGCCGGGTGGATTTGAAGCTCGGCGGCCTGCTGCCGCTGGTCAGCGCGGCGCGGCTGGTGGCGCTGAAACTGGCGCTGCCGGCCACCTCCACACGCCAGCGCCTGGCGCAGGCCGGACAGCGCGGCCTGATCGGCGACGAGGATTTGGCGCGCCTGCTCGATGCCCATGAATTGCTGCTCGGCCGCGTGCTGCGCCAGCAGATCGAGGATATCGCCAAGGGCGAGCCGCCTTCCAGCCGCGTGGATGTGCATGCCCTGGGCCGGCGCGACGTGACGCGGCTGAAACGCGCGCTCGGGCATCTCGCGCTGCTGCCCGACATCATCCAGGGCGCGCTCACGCATTAACTGCAATCAGAACAGACTGCCCTGCCGCGCATCGGCGACCGGCGGCGTGAACAGGTCGGTGCGCAAGGTCCAGCGCCGTTCGTTGAAGCCGAGCTTGCGGCAGGCAAGCTGAAAACGCTGGGCGATCAATTCGGCGATCGGCCCCTCGCCGCGCATGCGGCCGCCGAAATCGGCCTCGTAATCCTGGCCGCCGCGCACCGCCTGCACCTGCTTCATCACCCGCGCGGCGCGGTCGGGATAATGCTCGGCCAGCCATTCGCGCCAGAGTTCCTTCAATTCGTAGGGCAGCCGCAGCATCACGAAGCCGGCCTCGCGCGCGCCGGCTTCGTAGGCGGCTTCCAGGATGCGCTCGATCTCATGCTCGTTCAGCGCCGGGATCATCGGCGCCGCCATCACGCCGACCGGAATGCCGGCCTCGGCCAGCAGGCGAATGGCTTCCAGCCGCTTGGGCGGCGTGGAGGCGCGCGGCTCCATGTTGCGCGCCAGCATGCGGTCCAGCGTGGTGACGGATACGAAAATCTTCACCAAACCCTGGCGCGCCATATCGGCCAGGATGTCGATATCCCGCGTGACCAGGAAATTCTTCGTCACCATGCCGAGCGGATGCCTGGTTTCGCGCAGCACTTCCAGGATCGAGCGGGTGATGCGCAAATCGCGCTCCACCGGCTGATAGGGATCGGTGTTGGAGCCCATCGACATCACGGCGCAGCGATAGGAACGCGCGGCCAGTTCCTTGCGCAGCAAAACCGCCGCGTCGCGCTTCACCATGATCTCGGTTTCGAAATCCAGCCCCGGCGAGAAGCCGAGATAGGCATGGCTGGGCCGCGCGAAACAATAGACGCAGCCATGCTCGCAGCCGCGATAGGGATTGATCGAACGGTCGAAGGGAATATCGGGCGAAGCGTTCCAGGCGATGATCTTGCGGGTGCTGTCGTCATGCAGCCGGGTCTTGCGCGGTTCGGCCTCCTCCAGGCTGCCCCAGCCGTCATCCTCGCGCTGGCGATCCTCGGAATCGTAGCGGCTGCGCACGTTGGAAACCGCGCCGCGCCCGCGCCGGGCATCGGGATGCGCCCGGTCGGCTTCGCTGGAAACGGCGCACTGAATGAACTTTGCCATGGCAGGATCATGCCACGGAAAAAAAGAACATTAAAAGAACTTATTATATCGACTTAAAGAACAAAAATCGAAATTACGAAGTTGCGTCGATTTTTCCCGTCAGCTTGGCTTGCGGCGCTCATGTTCGCGCAGCCGGGGCAGCAGTTCGACGAAATTGCAGGGCTTGAAGCGATAATCGAGCTGGTCCTTAAGAATTAAATCCCAACCATCGCGGCAAGCGCCCGGCGAGCCGGGCAAGGCGAACAGGTAGGTGCCCCGGCAAACCCCCGCCGTGGCGCGGGATTGAATGGTGGAGGTGCCGATCTTCTGGAAGCTGAGCATGCGGAACAGCTCGCCGAAACCGGGGATCGGCTTTTCATACAGCCCCTCGAAAGCCTCGGGCGTGACATCGCGGCCGGTAACGCCGGTGCCGCCGGTGGAAATCACTACATCCACCGCGGCATCGTCGATCCATTGCGTAACCTGCGCCTGGATGGCCGGGATGTCGTCGGTAACGATGGCGCGGCCGGCCAGTTCATGGCCCGCCGCCATGATACGGTCCACCAAGGTCTGGCCCGACTTGTCCTCGGCCTGGCCGCGTGTATCCGACACCGTGAGCACCGCGATGCGGACAGGAATGAAGGCGCGTTCGGACATGGCGGACTCTTAGGGTTTCTTTTCGGCGGTCTGATTGCCGTCAGATGCTATACGATCCTGGGGGCGATCATGCGAGCGATAGACCGGCCAATCGCCGCTCACCGTGGCCAGCAAACTGTCGCGCGGCTGGCCGATGCGGTCGCGATAGATCCAATGATTGGTCAGCACGCGCTGCACGAAAGTGCGGGTTTCCGAGAGCGGAATGGTCTCGATGAACAGCAGCGGGTCTTCCGGCTTATTCTCGCGCAGCCAACGCTGCAGATTGCCCGGGCCGCCATTATAGGCCGCCGCCAAATGGAACAGATTGCCTTTGATCATCGGCATTTCCAGCAGATGCTGCAAATAGCGCTGGCCGAGTTCGATATTGTATTCCGGCGCATAAAGCCTGTGCCGGCCATTCTTGCTGCGCAGCGAGGAATCGCCGGCCATCGAGCCTGCCGTGCGCGGCATCAGCTGCATCAGGCCGGTGGCGCCCGCCGTGCTTTGCGCACGCGGATTGAAGGCGCTTTCCTGGCGCATGAAGGCGAAGATCAGCGCGCGATCCAGCACGAAGCCGCCTTCCGGCTCCCAAGGCGGCAGCGGATACATCGCGGTATCGAAAGCCTCGCCCTTCACGCTGCGCCAGGCCAGACCGATGCGCATGGCGGAAGCCGGCGCTTGCAGCCGCCCGGCCAGCCCGAGCAGGGCCGAGGCCAACTGGTCGCTGGATTGCGCGAAAAGCCGCGCGATCTCGCGATCGGCGCGCACCGCCTCGCCGGTCTCGCTCAAGGCAATCGCCCGGCGCACCGCCGGCATTTTCAGCAGCTTTTCGCTGTCGGCGGCGGAAAGCGGCGGCGGCGCCCAGGAAAGCTGCGGCTCCTGCCCCAACTGACCCAGCGACAGCAGGCCGTAGAATGTGCGTTCCTGGCTGGCGGATTCCTGCAACAGACGCATGGCTTCGTTCGGCTGGCGCAGGCGCAGCATCACGCGCCCGCCCCACCAGCCGCCGGCTGCCTTGTCCCAATTCGAGGCCGTGTCGGAAAACGCCAGATGCTCGAAATGATGCGCGGCATTGTCGTAGCGGCCGAGCCGCCAAGCCGCCAAGCCGGCCACCCAATCGGCTTCCGGCACGCGCTGGCGCGAACGCCGCGCCGAGGCGGCGGCAAGCTCCAGCGCCTTTTCGTCCTCGCCATCCAGCAGCCGCATCCAGGCCAGCCGGCGACGCCAATCATCGTATTCCGAAGCCGAAAGCCGGCTGCGGATATCGGGCTTGTTCAGCAAAGCCTCGGCCTGGGCCAGCTTGTCGCGCCGCAGCAGGCCGAGGAATTCGGATTCCGCCGCAACGATCATGCGGATGCTGGCCGGATCGCGCTCCTTCGGCTGCGGCCGGGCGCGGGTCGTGGCAACCGTGCCGGGGTCGCCATCGAATTCGCCGAGATCGACGCCCACCGGAGATGGCGGCGCTTTGTCCTTGCGGCCCTTGCGGCGCAAAGCCAGGCGATAAACCTCCTCGGCGCCGGGATGATCGCGATATTGCTGCATCCAGCCGAGCAATTCGGCGTAGCTGGGGTTATAGGCGCTGGGATGCAGATAGCGCTGCTGCAGCACATGGCCGCGCAGGATCGGCTCTTTCACCTTCTTGTATTCGCGTTCGGCGGCAGCCATGTCGCCGGCCGCCTGCAATTCGAATATCCGGCCATAACGGTCGGCATCTTCGTTGCTGAGCACGCGCGGCAGATCGGTATCCTGGGCCTGAGCCGGCAACGCGGCAAACTGCCAGCACCCGACGGCAATCAGCACGGCCCATGCCGCCCGCTTCAAGCGGCCGGCCCGGCTTTGCTGTGCTAGCGATGCAGCCTCGGTCCCCATGGCGGCCTTGGTTACCTGATTGCCGGAGGTGTAGCAAGTTCGCATTTATCAACCTTTAGTGGTTGATCGCCACAAGCTAAGGAATTCCTGCATAGCCAGCCGTAAGACACGTCAAACGCCCAGCTGTTCGAGCTTTTCGGCCAGCGCCAGCATGTCGCGCCAGGCTTCGCGCTTCATGCCCGGCTGGCGCAGCAGATAGGCCGGATGCAGCATCGGCAAGGCCGGGATTTCCAGTTCGCCGAAATCCGGATCGGACAAACGGTAGGTCTGCCAATTGCCGCGCAGCCGGGTGATGCCCGTCGTAGTGCCTAGCAAGGTGGCGGCGGCATGGCGGCCGACGAAGGCCAGCGCCTTCGGCTTCACCAGCGCGATATGGCGCTCGACGAACGGCTTGCAGGCGAGGATTTCCTCCGGCGAGGGATCGCGGTTGCCCGGCGGACGCCAGAAGATCACGTTGCTGATATAGGCGTTGTCTTCGCTGCGGCCGATGGCGGCCAGCATGCGGTCGAGCAGCCGGCCGCTTTCGCCCACGAAAGGCTTGCCCTGCGCATCTTCCTCGCGGCCCGGCGCTTCGCCGATCAGCATCAGCGGCGCTTCGCTGTTGCCGCGCGCGAAAACCGTATTCGTGGCGGTCGCCTTCAGGGCGCAGCCATCGAAAGCCGCCACCGCCTTGGCCAGTTCGGCAATGCCGCGGCAGGCCAAGGCGGATTGGCGCGCCGCCGTGAGCATAGCTTGCGCCGAGAGCATCGCCGGCGTGGGGCCGGCGGCCGGCCGTTCGGCCGGAATCCTCTCGGCTGCCCCCCTATCGGCTGGCGCGCGCATCTGCTGCGCAGCCGAGGCTGGATTGCGATTGGGCGGCTGGCCGGCCGGCTGGCTGGCTGGCTGAGCGGCGCGCTGCTGCGGGGCCTGGCGTTCGAGCTGCGTACGGTCGAGCGCCGTATCGCCGATGCATTCATCGGCCCCGGCATCCATATAGAAGCGCAGCAGGGCCCCGGCGCTCAGGCTTTCCGAGGCCCAAGGCGGCATCCCCCCCTCCTGCCCTACAGGCAGGGCGGACGGCGCAAGAGCGCCGGGCCGGTTTTCCGGGCTAAAATCATCGGTATGCATCAGGATTCCCAGGCGCCCGCGCCGTTGGCTTGGCGGATATTGTCTGGTAAGCAGAGGCCGATAGTCAAGCTGGCAGGCCTAGCCAGCAGCACCGGCCAGCCGCGCCTGGCCCATATAGCCCCGGGTGGAGCCCCATGGAACGCGAAACGATGGAATATGATGTGGTGGTGGTTGGCGCCGGTCCGGCCGGCCTGTCCGCCGCCATCAGGCTGAAGCAGCTCGCCGCCGAACATGAGCATGAGATTTCGGTCTGCGTGATCGAAAAAGGCTCGGAAGTCGGCGCGCATATTCTTTCCGGCGCGGTGGTGGACCCGATCGGCCTGAACGAGCTGATCCCCGACTGGAAGGAAAAGGGCGCGCCGCTCAATACCCCGGTCACCGACGACCGCTTCATGATCCTGACCGAAGCGAACCATATTCCGATCCCGAATTTCATGCTGCCGCCGCTGATGAACAATCACGGCAACTACATCGTCTCGCTGGGCAATGTCTGCCGCTGGCTGGCCAGCCAGGCGGAAGAGCTGGGCGTGGAAATCTTCCCCGGCTTCGCCGCCGCCGAAGTGCTGTATGGCGACAAGGGCGAAGTGGTGGGCGTGGCCACCGGCGACATGGGCATCAGCCGCGAAGGCGAACACAAGAGCAGCTACACGCCGGGCGTGGAACTGCGCGCCAAATATACGCTGATCGCGGAAGGCGTGCGCGGTTCGCTGGCCAAGGAAATCCAGGCCAAATACAAGCTGCGCGACGGCGTGGAACCGCAGAAATTCGGCATCGGCATCAAGGAGCTGTGGCAGATCGACCCGGCCAAGCATAAGCCGGGCCTGGTGGTGCATACGCAGGGCTGGCCGCTGGACAGCAGCACCGCCGGCGGCAGCTTCATGTATCACCTGGAAGACAATCAGGTGGCCGTGGGCTTCGTGGTGAATCTGAATTACCAGAATCCCTATCTGTCGCCCTTCGACGAATTCCAGCGCTTCAAGACGCATCCCAGCGTGCGCGAGTATTTCGAGGGCGGCAAGCGCGTCGCCTATGGCGCCCGCGCCATCAACGAAGGCGGCCTGCAATCGGTTCCGAAGCTGACCTTCCCGGGCGGCGCGCTGATCGGCTGCTCGGCCGGCTTCGTGAACGTGCCGCGCATCAAGGGCAGCCATAATGCCGTGAAGACCGGCATGCTGGCCGCCGAGGCGGCGTTCGACGCGCTGAAGAGCGGCTCGCAGGGCGGCGACGAACTGAGCGCCTATCCGGAGGCCGTGCGCGCCAGCTGGACCTGGAAGGATTTGTGGAAGGTCCGCAACGTGAAGCCGGCGCTGAAATACGGCATGTGGCTGGGCACCATGGTGGGCGGCGCGCATATGTGGCTGAACGACCTGGGCCTGGGCTTCCTGGCGCCCTGGACCTCCAAGCACGGCAAGGCCGACCATGAAAGCCTGAAGCCGGCTTCGCAATGCAAGCCCATCGCCTATCCGAAGCCGGACGGCAAGGTGAGCTTCGACAAGCTGTCCTCGGTTTTCCTGTCCTCCACCAACCATGAGGAGGATCAGCCGATCCACCTCCGGCTGAAGGACCCGAGCATCCCGATCGGCAAGAATCTGCCGATGTACGACGAGCCGGCGCAACGCTATTGCCCGGCTGGCGTGTATGAAGTGCTGCGCGAGGCCGATGGCAGCAACCCGCGCTTCCAGATCAACGCGCAAAATTGTGTTCACTGCAAGACTTGCGACATCAAGGATCCAGCCCAAAATATCAATTGGACCGTGCCGGAAGGCGGCGGCGGCCCTAACTATCCCAATATGTGATATCGTAACGGCCTGCCGGCGGATCGCCGCGCAAAGCGGCGCTGCATCAGCCGGCAGGTTCTGGGCAAGAGGATGTTGATGGCCAAGACAGCGTTGATCCCGCAAGGGAAGTCAGGTGCGATACCGCGGCGCGCGCCCAAATTTCTGGCGTTGGCCGTTTTGTCCCTGGCCCAGCTTCTGGCCTTGGCCGGCTGCGTGCGGCCGCCCTCCGCCATGCAGAAGCAGGCGGCGACCGACAGCGCGCCCTATCAATTGCCGCAGCAGGAAGTCGATTCCGCCTACGGCCATTTTCTGGCCGCGCGCCATGCCCGGCTGAATCGCGACTATAAAAGCGCCGCCGATTATTACCTGCGCGCCATGGCGCTGGACCCCGACAATGCCCAGGTGGCGCAAGGCGCTTTCCTGGCTCTGCTGGGCGCGGGCCACACCGCCAAGGCGATGGAACTGGCCCCTGCCCTGCAGGCCATGAATCCCAACGACCATCTGGCGCGCATAACGATCGCCGCCAACATGCTGCTGCGGCGCGACTACGATGCCGCGCTGGCGATGGTGGCCAATGGCCCGCAGAGCGGCATCCACGGCGCTTTCAATCCGCTGATCGCCGCCTGGGCCGAAATGGGCAAGGGCAATGCGCCGGCCGCCAAGGCGGCGCTGGCGAAGCTGGACCGCAATCCGCTGTTCGGCGGCGTGCACGATCATCTGAAGCCGCTGCTGCTGGAGGCGCTGGGCCTGACCGACGAGGCGCTGGAAGCTTATGCCGGCTATGCCGAGCGGCCGGAACGCGTCGGCACGCGGCAGACCGACAGCTATTCGCGGCTTTTGCTGCGGCTCGGCCGGGTGGACGAAGCCCGTGCCGTGCTGCAGCGCAGCCTCGATCTCAATCCGGAAAACTCCACCCTGCAAACGGCGATGAAGCGCCTGCAGCAGCCCAATGCCGCGCGCCCAAACGCCGCGAACAATGCCGCCATGCTGGCGCCGCAACTGGTGGGCAATGCGCAGGACGGCTTCGCCGAAAGCCTGTTCGTGGCCGCCAATGTCTTCGGCCGCAACGATGGCGGCGAATTGACCGAACTGCATCTGCAACTGGCCCTGGCTCTGCGCCCGGACCTGGACGATGCACGCATTCTGCTGGCCGACATCTATGAAAACCGCAAGCAATGGGACCGCGCCATCGCGACCTATGCCAAGGTGAACCAGCAGAGCATCTATGGCGAAATGGCGCAGACCCGCATCGCGGTGAGCACCTATGAGATGGGCGATCAGGCCGCCGCCATACGCATGCTGCGCCGGACCGCCGCCGCCAACCGCGACGATTACCGCCCGCTGCTGACCTTGGCCGATCTGTATCGCCAGTCGGAAAAATGGCATGACGCGGCGCGCGAATATACCGCCGCGCTGGACCGCATCGCGGATATCGAACCGCGCCACTGGTTCATCCTGTTCGGCCGCGGCGTCGCCTATGAGCGCTCCAAGCAATGGCCGAAGGCCGAGCCGGACATGATCAAGGCGCTGGAATTGCAGCCCGACCAGCCGATGGTGCTGAACTATCTGGGCTATACCTGGGTGGATCTCGGCCTCAACATCGACGCCGGCACCGACATGATCAAGCGCGCCGTGGCGTTGCGCCCCAACGACGGCGCCATCGTCGACAGCCTGGGCTGGGCCTATTACCGGCGCGGCCGCTACGACGAAGCCGTGGTGCAGCTCGAACGCGCGGTGGAATTGAAGGGCGGCGACCCGGTGATCACCGATCATCTGGGCGATGCCTATTGGAAAGTCGGCCGCCGCGCCGAGGCGCAATTCCAATGGCGCCGCGCGCTGGGCCTGAAGCCCGAGACG
>JAYSEE010000079.1:0-1646 GCA_041914045.1 Ferrovibrio sp.
CCTCGCGGTAGCGGGCCTTGCCAGCCTCGGCCTGCTGGCCTCGAATGCGGCTCAGGCTGCGTATACCGTCACGAACGATCTTGGCACTTCCTCGGTCCTGGTTTCCAGCTCGGTTTCGCCGATCGCCAGCACGCAGACCACGTCGATCCTGGCCGGCAATATTTCGGGCGCGCTGGGCGGCAGTATCGGCGGCGGCGTTACCCCCACTTTTTCGCCGGCTGGCGGCGGCGGCGGCGGCACCATCGTTGCTCCGGGCGCCAACACGACCAGCATGAACACGGATCGCCAGTATAATACGCGCGAAGCCGGTCGCGCCGCCGGTGCGGGCGACAAGAAGTTCGGCGCCTGGGTGCAGGGTGCCTATTCGTCGGTCGAAAATTCGCAGATCGGCGCGCAATTCGATGGCTCGGTCTATAACGGTTTGATCGGCCTCGATTACAGCGTTAGCGACCGTGCGGTGGTCGGTCTGGCGCTGGGTTATGAAATGGCGGATATCGACACCAGCTTCAACCGCGGCAAGATCGAATCCAATGGCTTCACGGTTTCGCCTTATGTCGGCTTCGCGCTGAACAATACCTGGAGCGTCAGTCTGTTGGGCGGCTATAGCTGGCTGACTTACGACGTGACCCGCAACACCAACGTGACCGCCTCCTACGATGCCGAGCGTTGGTTCACTGCGGCCAGCCTGGATGGCAATTACGGCTTCGGCCGCGTGTCCGTGCGGCCGACGGTCGGCGTGCTGTACCTGGAAGAGAAGGGCGATGCGTTCCGCGACTCGTCGGGTTCTCAGTCTCTCGAATCGAAGAGCAAGCTGGGCCGCATCACGGCGGGCGCCACTGTGGGTTATGCCTTCGCGAAGGTGATGCCCTATGTGAAGCTGATCGGCGAATACGACTTCGAGAAGAACCCGGCCACCGATCTTGGCAATGGCAGCTTCTCGCATGTCGAGGATTTCGGCGGCAAGGTCGGCGCGGGTTTGCAGTTCTTCGCCTCGAACTCGGTGTCGGGCAATATCGAAACCTCGTACAACTCGCTGGGCCGCGAAGACATGGATGTCTGGTCGACCAGCGCGCGCCTGAGCCTGCGGTTCTAATATCCTGAACCGGGCCGGCAGCACTCCACCGGCTTGGTTTAGAAAGAACCGGGCTTAGCAAAACCCAAAGCATCGAGGGCCAGACCGAAAAGTCTGGCCCTTTTTGTTTTGTCGTTTGATTCGTGGCCGACCTATGTTGGATCGAACCAGGGGGGATCGAGTCATTAGGTTCTAGGTCCGGGGCATTTCCTCGCGGGCGGCTTTTCGGTTGCCTCCGGCCTGCCGCATCTGTGCCCTTTTCGCCACAAGGGGTGGGGTTTCTGCAAGATAGCGGGTTGTATTCGCTTGTTTTCTATTGCCCGATAGGAAGCAGGCGGCGTATTCTGCCTACGGGCTTCTCCGGCTGGTTATAAGCCGTTCTCGGGGTCGTTTATCTTTATGACGGAGATGCATTGTCCATGATCCGCAAATACATGTTCGGCCTCGCGGTAGCGGGCCTTGCCGGCCTCGGCCTGCTGGCCACGAACGCGGCTCAGGCCGTCACTTACACCGTCAGTAACGATCTCGGCACTGCCACGACCCTGGTTTCCAGCTCGGTTTCGCCGATCGCCAG
>JAYSEE010000079.1:1656-13219 GCA_041914045.1 Ferrovibrio sp.
CCTCGCGGTAGCGGGCCTTGCCAGCCTCGGCCTGCTGGCCTCGAATGCGGCTCAGGCTGCGTATACCGTCACGAACGATCTTGGCACTTCCTCGGTCCTGGTTTCCAGCTCGGTTTCGCCGATCGCCAGCACGCAGACCACGTCGATCCTGGCCGGCAATATTTCGGGCGCGCTGGGCGGCAGTATCGGCGGCGGCGTTACCCCCACTTTTTCGCCGGCTGGCGGCGGCGGCGGCGGCACCATCGTTGCTCCGGGCGCCAACACGACCAGCATGAACACGGATCGCCAGTATAATACGCGCGAAGCCGGTCGCGCCGCCGGTGCGGGCGACAAGAAGTTCGGCGCCTGGGTGCAGGGTGCCTATTCGTCGGTCGAAAATTCGCAGATCGGCGCGCAATTCGATGGCTCGGTCTATAACGGTTTGATCGGCCTCGATTACAGCGTTAGCGACCGTGCGGTGGTCGGTCTGGCGCTGGGTTATGAAATGGCGGATATCGACACCAGCTTCAACCGCGGCAAGATCGAATCCAATGGCTTCACGGTTTCGCCTTATGTCGGCTTCGCGCTGAACAATACCTGGAGCGTCAGTCTGTTGGGCGGCTATAGCTGGCTGACTTACGACGTGACCCGCAACACCAACGTGACCGCCTCCTACGATGCCGAGCGTTGGTTCACTGCGGCCAGCCTGGATGGCAATTACGGCTTCGGCCGCGTGTCCGTGCGGCCGACGGTCGGCGTGCTGTACCTGGAAGAGAAGGGCGATGCGTTCCGCGACTCGTCGGGTTCTCAGTCTCTCGAATCGAAGAGCAAGCTGGGCCGCATCACGGCGGGCGCCACTGTGGGTTATGCCTTCGCGAAGGTGATGCCCTATGTGAAGCTGATCGGCGAATACGACTTCGAGAAGAACCCGGCCACCGATCTTGGCAATGGCAGCTTCTCGCATGTCGAGGATTTCGGCGGCAAGGTCGGCGCGGGTTTGCAGTTCTTCGCCTCGAACTCGGTGTCGGGCAATATCGAAACCTCGTACAACTCGCTGGGCCGCGAAGACATGGATGTCTGGTCGACCAGCGCGCGCCTGAGCCTGCGGTTCTAATATCCTGAACCGGGCCGGCAGCGCTCCGCCGGCTTGGTTTAGAAAGAACCGGGCTTAGCAAAGCTCAAAGCATCGAGGGCCAGACCGAAAGGTCTGGCCCTTTTGCTATGCGCGCCGTGCAGCGATTTGAGCCACGCCAGCGGATTTTATAGACTGCTCAAGCCATGCGATCATCGTGGCCGATTGAGCGAGATGTAGGCGACGGATGACTAGATATTGCAAACGGATCGGAGTGTTGGGCCCGGTGCTGTTGCTGCTTGCCGCATGCGCCGATGGCGGCGGGGGATTGTTCCAATCCAATGCGGCGCGGGCGGATGCGGCGGCGCAATCCGCCAAGCCGCCGCTGACCCGCACCCGCTTTCAAACAACGCATTTCGATATCGTCGGCTATTATCGCCAGTCGGCGCCCAACGATCCGCGTTTGGCGGTTTTCATCGAAGGCGATGGCGTGGCTTATGTCACGCGGCATCAGCGCGCCATGGATCCGACGCCGGAAAAGCCGGTGGCGCTGGATCTCGCCGCCCGCGATGCCGCGCCCAACCTGCTTTATCTGGCCCGGCCATGCCAATATGTCGGCGGCGAGAATGGCCGCAATTGCAATTCGGCTTACTGGACTTCGCATCGCTATGCGCCCGAGGCGGTGGCGGCGCTGAATGAGGCATTGGAGCAATATGCGCGCCGCTCCGGCAGCAGACGCCTCGCCTTGCACGGCTTCTCCGGCGGCGGCTTGATGGCGATGCTGCTGGCTGGGCAGCGTCAGGATGTGGAAAGCGTCGTCACGATTGCCGGCCTGCTGGATCATCAGGGCTGGACCAGCCATTTCGGCGATACGCCGCTTTATGGCTCGCGCAACAGTCTGGAATATGCCGATAAGCTGCGCCGCATGCCGCAGCGGCATTTCGTCGGCGCGCGCGATGAATATGTGCCGCCGGCGCTCACCGTCGCGTTCATGCGGCGTCTTGGCTTGGAGCCGCAGCGTTTCATCACCGAGTTGCCGAATGCCAATCATGATTGCTGCTGGGCCGATCTATGGCCGCGGTTGATGCAGCTTGCGCCGCAAAACCCTTGAACCGGCGATGCAGCCTGCATGCAAAAGCCTTTCATGGCGCTGACGGTCGCGCCTAAACTCATCGGAGACGAGGGCCGGAGCGGCAATGAAATCGAAGGCTAAGGCAAGCGGCAGCGCGCGGCGTGGATCGCCGCTGCAAAGGCAGCAAATCGAGGACGGCAAGGCAGGCGGCAGGCAAAAGCTGCTATGGGCCGGCCTGCCGGTTTTGCTGCTTGCCTTGGCCGGCCCGTTTTTCTCATTGCCGGCATTCGGCCGCGGCTTCTGGTTCGGCGCCGAGCCGGTGGTGATTGCCGGTTTCGGGCTGGCGGGGCTTGCCGCGCTTTGGCTGGCCTTCCGGCTGGCATTGGGGCATTCGCCAAGCCGGCCGGCCATGCAGCAGGCTCTGGCGGCCCTGGCGGTGGCGGCGTGGCTACTGCTGAGCGGACCGGGCGGCTTTACGCTGCAGGATTGGCGGCTGCGGCTTATGGGCATGCCCGATACCGGCTATGGCGCATTATGGTTTGCCGTGCTTGCCATCTGGCTGTTGCTGGCCGACGCGCTGCGGCGCGATGCGGCGGCTTGGCGGCTGATTTTCTGGGGCGCCATGCTGTGCTCCGCCGGCATGGCCGCGCTCCTGATCTACAATCTGCTCGCCGGCACATTCTACGGCTTCCGGGTGCAGGCGTTTTACGGCTGGGCGGGTTTGATGCTGCCGGTTATCGCCCTGTCGCTGCCGCCATCGCCAGGGCAGACCAAACGGGCAAAAAAACCCGCCTTGGGTTTCCTGGCCCGGCATGCGGAATTGCTGCTGGCTCTGGCTTTGGGGTTGTTGCTGCTGGCATTGAGCCGCGCGATCACGCTGCTGGCCGCCGGCTTGGGCGGCTTGTGCATCGCATGGCTGTGGCATTGGCTGCCGCGCGAAGGCGCGTTCGGCCGGCTGCGCCGCCGACCGGCGGTCGGTCTGCTGCTGGCGGCTGCTGCCTTGGCGCCGCTGGCGGCGCTGAGCGTGCCGCAGATTGCCGAACTGGCGCCTTCGCTGGAATCCCGCCGCCTGTTGTGGTCGATGGTATGGGCTCTGCTGGAGCAGAAGCCGCTGATCTGGTTGATCGGCAATGGCGTCGGCACATCGGCGGATACAGCGGTGACGCAGCTTGCCGCCGCAGGCTTCCCGCTTTGGAATTTCGATGGCTGGGATGCGCTGCGGGCAGACCATAACCATACCCATAATTGGATCATGCAGGCGCTGCATGATGGCGGCCTGCCTGCCGTATTGCTGATCGCCTGGATGATCATGCGGCCGGTCTGGCTGGCCCAGCCCGCGCGGCGCGGCGCGGCTTTGGGCTTGACCATGGCCTATTTGCTGGCGCTCGGCCTCTGGATGGAATTCCTGCCGGTCATGGCCTATCTGGCGCTGGCCTGGATTGCCCTGCTGCCGCCGGCCGAGAAGCAGACGGATAAGCCGATCAAACCTGCGCCATTGGTCGCCGCCGCGGCCTTGGCGGCGCTGGGCTGCCTGAGTTTATGGAGCAGCTATCGGCTGGAGATTTTCGCGCGGCAATTCGATCAGCAGGTGGCCTGGCTGTTCGATGCCAGCGAAACCAATCTGCCGGTGCCGGAAGACTACCGCAGCGGCCCCCTGCCGCCGCCGCCGCCCTATCCCGACGATCCGCGCCGGCATGAATTGCAGAGCGCCGAAATGCTGCTGGATGCCGGCAAATGGGCCGTGCGGCGGCATGATGGTTCGCGTCCCGGACCAGTGGACCCGGAGCGGGATGCGCAGCGCATGCGCTGGCTGATCCAGATCATCCGCGAGCATATCGACCAAGCGCCGACCCCGCGTTTCGCGGCGCATGCCGTGCGGCTGATATCCGATGTGATGCAGCGCAACGAACTGGCCAGCCTGCAGCCGCTGCTGATCGCGGAATTGCCGCTCTGGCGCCGCGCGGTGCAGCGCGGCTTGGCGCTGGCGCCGGGACGCGCGGATTTCGCCATGGGATATCTGGATTGGACCTTCAAGAACGGCCGCCGCGACCTGACGCTCGACCTGGCGCGCGAGATGCGCCGCCGCGATCCGGAAAACCCCGTGGCGTTGTTTTACGAAGGCGCGGTGCTGGCGAGCGAAGACAATGCGGCCGGCAAGCAGCAAGGCATTGCCCTGCTGCGCCGTGCCATCGGCGCCGGCCTGCAGCAATTCTTCCCCGTGGACGATGCTTTCAAACGCAGCATCGGCGCCTTGTGAGCATCCGTCGGGGTTCGACAAGCCAGGGGAATTCGGCTAGTGATGCGCAAGCTATTTTAGCCGGATCGTCCGTGTCGCAAACCGAAGATACCCTTTCCAGCCTCGCCGCCCGGCAGCCCGCCGCCCGGCAGGTTTCCATCATTACCGTGACCTACCATACCGGTCCGGTGCTGTGGGAGAATATCGCCGCCAGTCTGGCGCAGCCGGAAGTGCGCGAGTTGGTCCTGGTGGATAACGGCAACGACCGGGCCACCCGTGCGCGGCTGAAAGAATGGGCGGCGCGCGAGCCGCGGCTGCGATTGATGCAGCCCAGGCGTAATCTGGGCTTCGCCGCTGGCTGCAATTTCGGCGCGGCCGCGGCCACCAGCGATTTCCTGGCTTTCGTCAATCCCGATTGCGCGCTGCTGCCCGGCAGCTTTACGGCTTTGCTGGATGTGTTCGCCGGTTGGCCCGAGGCCTGGCTATGCGGCGGCCGTTTGCAGCATCCCAACGGCAGCGAACAGCGCGGCGGCCGGCGCGAATTGTTGACGCCCTGGCGCGCCTTCGTGGAAGTCTTGCGGCTGGATCGCATGTTCCGCGACCATCCCTATTTCCGCCGGCTCAATGCCATGGATGCCGAAGCGCCGCGCGAAGTGATGGAAGTGCCTGCCGTATCCGGCGCTTTCATGATGATCCGCCGCAGCCATTACCAGCGGCTGGGCGGCATGGACGATCATATGTTCCTGCATTTCGACGATCTGGACCTGTGCCTCCGCATCGCCGAGCAGGGCGGCAAGGTGCTCTATGCCGGTCATGTGCCAGTGCCGCATCATCTCTCCACGTCCGACGTGTCGCGGATTTTCATCGAATGGCACAAGGCGCGCAGCAGCAGCTATTATTTCGTCAAGCATTTCCACGGCGCGTATCCGCGCTGGTTCCTGTCGATCACATCCAGTCTGATCTGGCTGCGTTTCTGGCTGCTGTTTTTCGTGCGGCTGCCGGGCGATACGCCTGGGATCATACGGCGTTTGCTGCGCCGCGATTGAGCCGGAATTCCGCTTGGCGCAATGCTATTGGCGCAATGCTAAACGCCAAGTCGCCGGCCCTGCTGGCGATAAGCCAATCGGACCGGCATTCGCAACCAAGCCGGAATTACTGCTTGGCCTTTTTCTTGGCGTCTTGTTCGGTCTTCTTTTCGGTCTTCTTCTTCTGCACGGCCTCTTTCGCGGCCTCAGAAGCGCCCTTGGTGGTGTTTTCCACGGAAGTGGGCGCGGTTTTCGGCGTCACGATCTGACCGGCGTTCTGTGCGAAAGCCGGGGTCTGCACGGCAAGAGCCAAACCGAAAGCGGCTAGGGAAGCGAGGGTAAGATATTTCATCGGAAACCTCCGAAAGCTTGTTTGCACCTGATTGGTGTAGCATAAAAATGGGCTTGCGCCCGATATTCTGCAAGAGCGTTGGATGATGAACGGCGGGAATATTCTGCGGAAATTGTCGGCTGTCACACTAATCGCGGCGTCTTTCGCACTTGCGGCCTGCGGCCTGTCGCGCATCCCGCCAGACCTCCCTTTGCAGGCGCAGCAAACCCAGTATTTACAAGGGGTTCCCCATACCGACCGGCAAGGTCGCATGCGGTTCGAATACGATCCAGCCGTGTCTTTCTTCCCGATCGGACTCTATCACGCCTTGCATGGTGAGGCGTTTGGCCGCAGCTACGATCTGGCGCTGTTCAAGCAAGCCGGCTTCAACACTGTGCATCTGTGGCCGGTGCAAGACATCCCGGCCGCTTTAGCCGAAGCGCGGCGGCTTGGCCTGCAAACCATCGTGCAGGGCCCGAGCGAGGATTTCGTGCGCGCCGAACGCGGCAATCCCGCGGTGCTGGGCTGGGTGATCGAGGAAGAGCCGAGCCTCCTGGTTTCAGAGGCGGATACGCCGGCGCATCTGGCGGCCTTCGGCCGCCGCGCCGCAAACTTCAGGGCGCTCGATCCGGAGCGCGGCGTGATTCTGCTGGATGCGGCGGGCATTCCCAAACGGCAATATTGGCGTTGGCACCGATGGCTGACGCAGCCGGATATCCATATGCATTTCAATTATCCCTTCATGCGGCCGCTCGGCCCGGTGCGCGATATCGAACGCGTGGCGCTCTCGGTTTCGCGCGCGGTGCGTTTCACCGATCAGCGCAAACCGATCTGGTTCATCGCGCAGGCTTTCGAGGATCCGGTGCGCGAATGGTACATGCCCAGCGGCGATCAGCTGCGCGCCATGGTGTTCGCCGCCATTATTCATGGCGCGAGCGGCATCGTCTATTTCGGTTATGACAGCTATGCCACGCGCGACGACAATGTGCTGGGCATCGCGCCCGATCCGCTGGCCTATTATGGCGACTTGCCGGATTTCAATGAGAACGACCAACCGCCGCTGCGCGCCGATGAAGCTGGGCTGGAGCGCAGCAAGGCGCTGTGGCGCGAGGTCGAAATTCTCAACCGGGATTTGGCGGCGTTGGCGCCCGCGCTGTTGCAGCCGACCTTGCCCTATGCCTGCTCGGCGAATGTGATGCGGGCGGAGCGTTTGCCGCAGCCGATCCGTCTGCTCGCCAAACCTGCCCCGGCAGGCGATGGCATTCTGCTGCTGGCGGTCAATCTGGAAGATCGGACGCATGACGTGCGCTTCGCCTGCGCGGAGGGTTTTGTCACGGTATCGCCGCATTCGCCGGGTCAAATAGCGCCGATGCGGCAGGATGGCAAAAGCTTCACCGACAATTTCCCGCCTTACGGCGTGCGGCTCTATCGGATCATGCGATGACGGCCGCGCCATCCGCTAGATCGCGAGATGCGATAGCCGGCCTGTTCTGGGCGCTGGCGGCGCTGCTGGTGGCGGCTTTCGCCAATACCTTTCCGCTCTGGATCTGGCTGGGCGAACAGCTTGGCGCGGCCGCCAAGGTTCTGCCGTTTGCGCTGGCGGGCTTGCTGGTTGCCGCAATGCTGCTTGCTGGGCGTGGCGGCCGGCGCGATATCCGCTGGCTGGCGGCCGGGATTTTCGCGGCTTTGCTGGGTCTTGCACTGGCCGATCCGGATTTTCCGGCCAAGCGGGTGCATGTGGCAGAATATGCCGTGCTGGCTTTGGTGCTGCGCCGCGCCTTGCGCCCCTGGTTCGCCGGCGCCGATCTGGTGCTGGCCGTGGCTTTGCTGGGCCTGCTGGCCGGGCTGCATGACGAAGCCATCCAGGGCCTGATGCCGTCGCGTACTTATGGCCTGCGCGATATCCTGGTGGATGGCCTGGGCGCCATTGCCGGCGCTTGTTTGGCCCAGGGCTTGGGCTTCCGCGATGCGGCGGAACAGCCGGCGCGCTGGCGGCATATGCCTAAGCTGCTGCTGGCGCCGCTGGCCGGCGCAGTGCTGCTGGCGCTGGCGCTGCCGGGCTTCGAAGGCAACCCGATCCCGCCCTGGACCGCCGCGCCTTTGCTGGCCGGCTGCGCGGCCTGCTTGATCGCCCCATTGCCGCAAGGCGGCTGGCGCGGCTTCACGCTTGCGCTGTTGTTGATTCTGGCGCCGCTGGCGCTCTATCCGGTGTTGAGCCATGTACCGCCGCTGGTTTTTCGCTAGCCTGCTCGGCCTTTGCGCGTTGGTTGCTGGAGCCACCGCATGGTGGCCGGGCAATGACGGCGCGCGGCTGAACGTGATCCTGCTCACCGTGGAAAGCACGCGCGCCGACATGGTGCGGCCCGACACCGCGCCCAATCTGCTGCATGCCGCTGAAAGCGGCCTGCAATTCCGTAATCATCGCGCCGTATCGGCCTGGACAGCGCCCAACGCGGTTTCGCTGCTCACCGGGCTGGACGCTTTCGCGCTCGGCATCCATGCCGCCGGCGATAGCTTGCCGCGCATCGCCTTGCCGCCGGTCGATGGCAAGCCGGCGGAAGATCCGCCGTTGCGCAAGCTGGCCGAGCGCGGTTGGCGCGTGGCGGGTTTGCAGGCTTTCATGCTGATTGATCAATTCAACAATACCGGCCTCACGGTGGAATCCGGCGAGCAATTTCTGCCCTGGCTGGCCGGCCGGGTGGTGGATCGCAAACCCTTCTTCGTCTGGCACCATTATCTCGAAACTCATCTGCCTTATGCGCCGTCGTCGGATTTCATGCCGGATTGGCGCAGCCTGCTGCCGGCCAATGACGCGGCAGCGCAAAAGCGGGTGGAAGCCGTGATGCGCCAGCCCTCGATCCCCGCCGGCAGCGTGACCTTCAAGCCGACCGACCGCGCCGCCATCGTCGCCCTGCATGAAGCCACGCTCCGGCAATTCGATGCCTGGTTCGGCCGCTTCTGGGATTTCTTCGAGGCCAGCGGCCTGCGCGACACCACCATCCTGGTGGTGACCGCCGATCATGGCGAGGAACAGCTTGAGCGCGGCGAGGTGGGGCATGCCTCCACCACACATCGCGGCCATCTTTATGAAGAGATCGTGCAACTGCCGCTTTTCGTTTGGCTGCCGCCCAAGGCGCAACGGCTGGAGCGCGGTTTGCGCAGCATTCAGGCTCCGACACAGCATAGCGACGTAATGCCCAGCCTTATGGCCTGGCTGCAAGGCCGTCGCTCCGCTCCGCTCACCTGGCTGGCGGAAAAACCTTGGCAGGCGATGTCCAGCCTGGCGGGGTTCGCCGAACCCGATCCGCTGCATGTGCGCGAATTCGTCGCCGCCCGGCTGGAAGCCGGCTGGAAGCTGCATCGCCGCTATCGCGATGAAAAGCCGGTGGAAGCAAAGCTCTATCATCTTGCCACCGATCCCGGCGAAAGCATCGACCGCGCAAGCGAACGCCCCGATCTGGTGGAGAAACTCGCCAAGCCGCTGGATGCGGCCTTCGCCGCGCGCCGGCAGGCGCAGCGCGATATGACGGTGGCCAACGGCAATGCCGCCGCGCCGCGCTGGATTTTCCCCGCCGGCAATCGCGCCGTGCGGTTCGCCGATATCAGCGACGGCATCAAGCTGCGCTGGACGGGCAATGCGGATACCCGCTACGCCATCGAATACGAGGCCGGCGATGGCGGCGCCATGCGGCTGAAGGGCCGCTTGGAAGCCGATGGGCCGGAAAAGGATTTCGGCCGCATCGACGCGGCCTATTGGCGCGATTATGTGCTGCCCTATGGCCGGCTGCGTTTGCGAGTGGGCGTACAGGGCCGTGACGATAGCTGGAGCGAATGGATCGAGGTGAGGGCGCTGCCATGAAATATGCGCGCTTGTTGATCGCGGCGCTGCTGTTTGCCGGGTTCGGTTCCTATGCCTGGGGCGGGCTGCATGCTCCCTGGATGGATCGCGAGCGGCCGGCGCAAGTACAATTGGCCCGCCAGATGATCGAGGATAGCAAGCGCGACGATGCCGCCGAACGCGCCCTGGCCGAGGATTATTGGACCCGCTATCCCGATGTGGCCGCCGATGGTTATTTCGGTCGCAACGGCAAGCTGGGCCTTCAGGGTGCGCGAGAGCATTTTGCGCGCCACGGCCGCCGCGAAGGCCGCATTTGGGGCTTGAAAGATTAGGGCTTGCCGAGCGCCGCGCAGGGTTGGCCGCGCAGCCGGGTGTCGCAGACTTCCACCTGATTGAAGAATTTCGCCCAGGCATCGCCGGTGGCTTTGTCGGTCAGCGGCAGCGGGGCGTATTCCGGGCCGCCGCGCCAGGCGCGCTGCACCAGATACAGACTGTCGGCGCCCTGCATGATTTTCGCCATCACGAATTCGCGGTGCATGCGGCCTTGCGGCGGTTCGGGATAGGAGCAGGCCATGGTGAGGATGCTGGCGGGATAATTCTTTTCCAGCCGCTGTTCCGGCGCATTGCTGGAAAAGGCCGGGCAGCTGGCGCGCCATTCGCTCTGCAACGCTTCGGCTGCCTGCTTCGGATTGCGCCCCTTCATGCCGAAGAACACCACGATGCCGATGCGTTCGGTCCAGCTTTGCGCGGTCTGACCTTGCGGCAGGAATTCGAATACCCGCTGCTTGTCGTCGACCTTGCTGTCGGTCAGCGCGAAGCCCGGCGGCGTGGGGGCGAAAACCTGCTCGGCTTGCGGAGGATTAGGATTGGCCTGCGGCGGTTTATCCTGCGCCCAGGCCGGCCCGCAGAGCAGCAGCAATGCGATGGCAAGCCGGGCTCTCAAAACAAGCCCTGCCCCTTGAAGCTGACATGGCCATTCCGCCCGACGATCACATGGTCATGCAGCGTGAGGCCCACGGCGCGGGCGGCGTCGCGCACCTGGCGGGTCATGTCGATATCGGCCTTGGAGGGCGTAGGGTCGCCGGAAGGATGGTTATGCACCAGGATCACCGCGCTGGCCTGCAATTCCAGGGCGCGGCGCACCACTTCGCGCGGATAGACCGGCGTATGGTCCACCGTGCCGCGCTGCTGCTCCTCGTCGGCGATCACGACGTTTTTGCGATCCAGGAACAGGATGCGGAATTGTTCGGTGGGATTATGCTGCATGGCGGCGTGGCAGTAATCCAGCAAAGCCTGCCACGACGAGATGGCGTTGCGCTGCATCACCTCGCCCTTCAGCAGCCGCAGACCGGCCTCGCGGGTGGCTTTCAGCATGGCGATGGTGGCTTCCGAACAGCCGGCCTTGCGCAATTGCTCGGGCTCGGCGCTGAGCAGCGGGCCGATGCCGCCGAACTGGCGCAGCAAATCCTTGGCGATGGGCTTCACATCGCGGCGCGGGATGGCGCCGAACAGCAGCAATTCCAGGATTTCGTAATCCGGCATGCCGGCGCCGCCGGTCTGCACGAAACGCTCGCGCAGCCTTTCGCGATGGCCGTGATGATGCGGTTTTGCGCCGGCTTTGTCAGGCATAGGGCGGCTTGTGCAGCCCTTGCGGCGACAGGGTGAAGATTTCGTAGCCGGTTTCGGTCACGCCGATGGAATGCTCGAACTGCGCCGAGAGCGAGCGGTCCTTGGTCACGGCGGTCCAGCCGTCCGACAGCAGCTTCACATCGAATTTGCCGGCATTCACCATCGGTTCGATGGTGAAGAACATGCCGGCCCGCAGCGGCACGCCGGTGCCGGGGCGGCCGTAATGCAGGATATTCGGCGGCTCGTGGAAGATGCGGCCCAGGCCATGGCCGCAGAAATCGCGCACCACGGAGAAACGCTGGCTCTCGACGAATTTCTGGATCGCATGGCCGATATCGCCGGTGGTGGCGCCGGGCTTCACCGCCTCGATGCCGCGCATCA
>JAYSEE010000080.1:0-6463 GCA_041914045.1 Ferrovibrio sp.
CACCATGTCGTCGATCAGGCGGTGTTCGTAGGTGATGCCGGCGGCCTTGAACTTGCTGGCGAATTCCTGCTCGTAGACTTCCTCGAACAGATCCTTGAAGCGGCCGTCATAGGCCTTGAGGATGGTGTTCTTGGTGGAGAGATAGAGCGGCCAGCCGCGCACCAGTGAATAATTCATCGAGGCGCGGGCGAAATCGCGGATGGAATCATCCAGATTGTACATCGCCATGGCCACGCCGCTGCCGGGCGCCTTGAACACTTCCTTCTCGATCACCTTGCCGTCTTCGCCGACGAACTTGATGGTCAGCACGCCCTTGCCGGGGAAGCGGAAATCGGTGGCGCGATACTGGTCGCCGAAGGCATGGCGGCCGACCACGATGGGGTCGTTCCAATGCGGCACCAGGCGCGGCACGTTCTTGCAGATGATCGGCTCGCGGAAGATGGTGCCGCCCAGGATGTTGCGGATGGTGCCGTTGGGCGACTTCCACATTTCCTTCAGATTGAATTCCTTCACGCGGGCTTCGTCCGGCGTGATGGTGGCGCATTTCACGCCGACGCCATGCTTGAGGATGGCGTGGGCGCAATCAATGGTGACCTGATCGTTGGTCTGGTCGCGGTATTCGACGCCGAGATCGTAGTAGAGCAGATCCACGTCCAGATAGGGCAGGATCAGCTTTTCCTTGATGAATTTCCAGATGATGCGGGTCATCTCGTCGCCGTCGAGTTCGACGACCGGGTTTTTCACCTTGATCTTGGCCATGCTGTCCTCTGTCTTGGAGCGTAGGTTGGGAGTGGCGGGAAACTAACATTTCCGCCCCATTGCCGAAAAGCCCCGGCAGGGGCCGGAAGATCAGGAAATTACAGTTTATCCGGCTTGGCGGGAATCCGCGGCGGCGGGGCCGCGCGCAGGGCGGCCAGCACGGCATCGGCATCCGGCACCACATCGAAAAA
This sequence comes from Ferrovibrio sp., assembly GCA_041914045.1. Classification (GTDB taxonomy): domain Bacteria; phylum Pseudomonadota; class Alphaproteobacteria; order Ferrovibrionales; family Ferrovibrionaceae; genus Ferrovibrio. The sequence goes on from JAYSEE010000080.1 coordinate 951, forward strand.
CGCCTTGGCGCCGCGCCGGGCGAAACCGCGCTCCACCACGCTGTCGATCAATCCCAGCAGCGGATGCCAGTAATCCTCCACATTCATCACCAGGATCGGCTTGTCATGCAGCTTGAGCTGTTTCCAGGTGATCACCTCGAACAATTCGTCCAGCGTGCCCATGCCGCCCGGCATGGCGATGAAGGCATCCGACATCTCCACCATCATCCGCTTGCGGGTATGCATGGAATCCACCACATGCAGTTCGGTGAGGCCGGTATGGCCCACTTCCCAATCATGCAGATGGTTGGGAATGATGCCGACCACTTGGCCGCCGGCAGCGAGCGCGGCTTCCGCCACCACGCCCATCAGGCCGATCCGGCCGCCGCCATAAACCAGCTTGATGCCGTTCTCGCCCAGCAGCCGGCCCAGGATCTGCGCCTGGGCGGTATAGGCCTGGCTCTCGCCCAGGGCGGAACCGCAATAAACACAGACCGATTTGATATGCATGCCGCGAACCATTCGCAAAATTCGGGGATTTGTTGCCCGTTGCCTACCCGATTTTAGCGGCAGCCGCCAGCATCAAGCCGGATTGGGCGGCGCTGGCCATGCGTCGGTTCCAGGTCTGGTTGCAGGCTGGGGCCAGGGAATGCGTCAGACACGTCAATGCGGGCTTTATTCCCAATAAAAATTTCCGTGAAGTCGAAAATGTCCATTCGCCGAATCCCGCCGCGACAGGCTATACAGGTTGGCGATCCGGACCAGCAGCCGGCGGCCCCAATCAAGGACTAACACCATGGCGATTTTGCGTAAATCCATCCTCGGGCTTGGCGCGGCCCTGGCCGTTGCGGTCGCAGGCGGCGTCGCTTTCGCGCAGGCCGATGCGATCAAGGCCCGCAAGGACGGGTTCCAGGTTTTCCGCACCTCCACCGGCGCCATCAAGCGCGTGGTGGATGGCACTGGCTCCGCCGCCGATGTGGTGGCCCCGGCCAATGCGATTGCCGCCCAGGCCGCCAAGCAGGTTGCCCTTTTTCCCGCCGGGTCCGACAAGGGCGAGACCAAGGCCAAACCGGAAATCTGGGCCAACATGGCTGACTTCACCGCCAAGATGAAGGCTGCCGAAGATGCCGCCAAGGCGATCGCCATGGCCGGCGGCGCCGGCAACATGGATGGCGTGAAATCCGGTTTCGGCGCCCTGGGCGCGGCCTGCGGCGCTTGCCACAAGGCCTATCGCAACGACTGATCGGTTTTCCCACGAGTGCGGGGCGGCATTCGGGCGAAACGCCCGGATGCCGCCTTATTCGTTGCAGAGTGGCTATTTCGTTTTCTGCGCGGCTTTTCGTTGCGCCTCTATCGGTGATAAACCGCCCTGACGTTATGTGCAGTCGAGGCGTGTTTTGAGCGATCATCCGCATAAGCCGGCACGGCAGATACCCCTGGCTCTGGCTTTGCCGGAATCCTGGGCGGCGGAGGATTTTCTGCCCGCCGAGGGCAATCGGGCGGCGCTGGATTGGCTGGCGCGCTGGCCGGATTGGCCGGGCGGCGTGCTGCTGCTGCATGGCCCGCCGGGCAGCGGCAAGACGCATCTGGCGCATATTTGGTGCGAGCGCGCGGGCGGCAGGCTGGCCGAGGGCAGGGCGCTGACCCCGGCTGCCGTGGATGCCCTGGCGCATACCGCCTTGGCGTTGGACGATGCCGAGGCCGCCGACCCGGTGGCGCTGTTCCATCTGATCAACCTGATGCGCGAACGCGGTCATGGCCTGCTGCTGACCGCCGCCAAGCCGCCGGCCGCCTGGGATATCCGGCTGGCCGATCTGGCCTCGCGGCTCAAGGCGTTGCCGGCGGCGGAAATCCTCGAGCCCGACGATGGCCTGCTGGCCGCCGTGCTGGTGAAGCTGTTCGCCGACCGGCAGTTGGCTGTGGGCGAGGGCGTGATCGCCTATCTGCTGCCGCGCATGGAGCGTTCGTTCCATGCCGCGCGGCTCTGGGTAGCGCGGCTGGACAGCGCAGCCCTGGCCGAGCAGCGCGCGGTGACCATCGCCCTGGTGCGGCGGCTGCTCGAGGAATAGCGGCGGCTATTCGGTGCTCTCGATCTTCTTGCCGTCGATCTCGCGGCGGGCGCGTTCGGCCTGCTGGCGTTCGGCATCGCGCTCGGCCTTGCTGCGGCCATGCAGGGCGCGGTTGGCATTGGCCTGAACGGTTTTGTCCCGCCGTGCCTTCGCCTTGCGCGCTTTGTTCAGATTGAGGATGTCGGCCATGGATTGATCTTGCCAAATTTTGCCAAAAGCGTAAAGATGCCATCCATGACCACGATGAATATCTCCCTGCCTGAAAGTTTGAAGACCTTTGTCGATCAACAGGTCAATGAACGGGGCTATGGCACCAGCAGCGAATATGTGCGGGCCCTGCTTCGCAAGGAGCAGGATCGGGTTAAGCTCCAGGCTCTGTTGATGGAGGGTGCCAATTCGGTGCCGGCGGCGCATGCCGATCAGGCTTATTTCGATGGCCTGCGCCAACGTATCCGCGCCGGTGGCAAGACCTCCAAAGGCTGATGCCGAAGTCAGTTGTTCCGTGGCCGATTATTCCCCGGCAGCGCGCAAATCAGGATGTTGAGGAGGCTATAGCCTATTATCTGGGTGAAGGATCATTCACTGCATCGCTTGCTTTCGTGGATGCCCTTCAAGCCGCTTATGCGCATATCGGCCGGCATCCAGCCGCAGGTTCGCCGCGATATGCCCATGAACTCGATCTGCCGGGCCTGCGCTGTTGGCCGTTGAGCGGTTTTCCTTATCTGATTTTTTATATCGAGCATGCCGGCTATATTGATGTTTGTCGCGTGTTGAATGGCCAGCGTGACATAACCGCATGGCTGAATGCGCCTGATTAATCCTCTCCCGCTTCCAGCATCGACGGGGTGACGAAGCTGGCGAGATAGCCGCTTTTCGGTGTCACCTCGGCCCAGCGTTTTGCGGCGAAGCCGATTTCCGCCAGCGCCCCGGTGGGATATTTGGCGATCAGGCGTTCCAGCGCATCGCCGGCGCCGCCGCCGCAAAGCTGCGCGGCCAGGTCTTCCAGGCCGGGATTATGGCCGATTAGCATCAACTCGCGGCATTCGGCGGGGGCGGAGCGCACCAGCGCCTGCAGGGCCTTGCGTTCGGCCAGATAGAGGCCGGGATCGAAGCGGCAGGTGATATCGGGCGGCAGGCGCTTCGCCACTCTTTCCCAGGTCTGGCGGGTGCGGGCGGCCGGCGAGCAGAGCGCCAGATCGGGCCGGATGCCGCGTTCGGCCATATGCCGGCCCAGGCGGCGGCAGGCTTTCTTGCCGCGCGGGGCCAGCGGACGGGAGAAATCGTCCAGGTCCGGGTCGTCCCAGGCGGATTTGGCATGGCGCAGCAGCCATAGACGTAACATCACGCAACTCCTTAACAAGCGGATTTCAGTGACTTGGATGGGGCAGGTTCACCGCTTTGACATATTTCCTCGATACACCTATACCCGAGGCCGGGAGCCGACGCAGCCGCGTCCGCCCGGTCGGGAAAAACAGGATTCTCCGACATGCCGAACCATGTAGCCGCCGTACCTTACCAGCCGAGCCCCTCGGTCGCGCAGATCAGTCCGCGCGAGCGCTATATCAACCGCGAATTGTCCTGGCTGGCCTTCAATCTCCGGGTCATGGAGGAGGCCAACAACACCCGCTATCCGCTGTTGGAGCGGCTGCGCTTCCTGTCGATCTCGGCCAATAACTTGGATGAATTCTTCATGGTGCGCGTGGCTGGCCTGCATGGCCAGGTGAAGGCGGGCATCGAGGATGTGAGCCAGGACGGGCTTTCGCCGGCGCAGCAGCTGGCCCGCATCAACGAGGCGGCGGCGGAATTGATGGCCAAGCAGCAGGCCTGCTGGCGCTCGCTTTGCGTGGAACTGACGGAAGCCGGCATTTCGGTGCTGGAACCGGCGCAACTGACCGAAACCGAGCGGCATTGGCTGGAGGATTATTTCCTCGGGCATGTGTTTCCCGTGCTGACGCCGCTGGCGATTGATCCGGCGCATCCGTTTCCGTTCATACCCAATCTGGGTTTCGCCATTGTTATGCAATTGCGACGGATTCGTGACGGCCGCAGCCTGAACGCCCTGCTGCCGTTGCCCAGCCAGGTGGACCGCTTCATCCGCCTGCCGGGCGCGGCGATCCGTTTTCTCTCGCTGGAAAACCTGGTCGGCCTGTTCATGGACAAGCTGTTCCCCGGTTATGAGACCGTGGGACGCGGCCTGTTCCGCGTGACGCGCGACAGCGATATCGAAATCGAGGAAGAGGCGGAAGACCTTGTGCGCCTGTTCGAGACGGCGCTGAAGCGCCGCCGGCGCGGCACCGTGATCCGCCTCAAGATCAATCACGACATGCCGGACGACCTGCGCCGTTTCGTCTGCGACGAGTTGGAAGTGTCGCCGCAGGCGGTGGTGCCGGTGGATGGCATCCTGGGCCTGGCCGATACCAAGAAGCTGATCGTCGACGATCTGCCGCATCTGAAATTCCCGCCCTTCAATCCGCGCTTCCCGGAACGCATCCGCGATTTCGGCGGCGATGCCTTCGCCGCCATCCGCCACAAGGATCTTGTGGTGCATCACCCCTATGAGAGCTTCGACGTTGTGGTGCAGTTCCTGCGCCAGGCGGCAGCCGATCCGCAGGTGGTGGCGATCAAGCAGACGCTGTATCGCACTTCCGACGACAGCCCGATCGTGAAGGCGCTGATCGAAGCCGCTGAGGCCGGCAAGTCGGTGACGGCGCTGGTGGAGTTGAAGGCGCGTTTCGACGAGGCGGCGAATATCAAATGGGCGCGCGATCTGGAACGCGCCGGCGTGCAGGTGGTATTCGGCTTCATCGAACTGAAGACGCATGCGAAGATTTCGCTGGTGGTTCGCCGCGAGGGCGGCGTGCTCAACACCTTCGTGCATTTCGGCACCGGCAATTACCATCCGATCACCGCCAAGGTTTACACCGATCTCAGCTTCTTCACCGACGACAACGATCTGGGGCATGACGCCACCTGCCTGTTCAACTTCCTCACCGGCTATGCCGCGCCGGAAACCTTGAAGCAGATCGCCATCTCGCCCTATACGCTGCGCCCGCGGCTGATCGAATTGATCCATGATGAAATCGCCCATGCCAAGGCCGGCCGTCCGGCGGCGATCTGGGCGAAGATGAACAGCCTGGTCGATCCCGCCGCCATCGACGCGCTCTACGAGGCCAGCCAGGCCGGCGTGCAGATCGACTTGGTGGTGCGCGGCATCTGCTGCCTGCGGCCGGGCGTGCCGGGGCTGAGCGAGAATATCCGCGTGAAAAGCCTGATCGGGCGTTTCCTGGAGCATTCGCGCATCGTCTGCTTCGGCGCCGGCCATGGTCTGCCCTCGCCGGAAGCCAAGGTATTCATCTCCTCTGCCGATTGGATGCCGCGCAATTTCGACCGCCGCGTGGAAGTGCTGATCCCGATCGCCAATCCCACCGTGCATGAGCAGGTGCTGGATCAGATTCTGGTGGCGAA
>JAYSEE010000080.1:6473-9635 GCA_041914045.1 Ferrovibrio sp.
ATGCCTTCAATGCGCATACCTATTTCATGACCAATCCGTCGCTTTCGGGGCGCGGCAAGGCGCTGAAATCGCCCAAATCCATCCCTCGTTTGAAACTTAAATCCGGTTAGCATGCAAGATTTCCTGCCGCTCGGTGTCATCGACATCGGTTCCAATTCGGTACGCCTAGTGGTTTTCGATGAGCCGGCGCGGTTGCCCACGCCGCGCTTCAACGAAAAAGTGCTGTGCGGATTGGGCCGGGGCCTGGGCGAAACCGGCATGCTGGATGGCGAGGGCATGCGCCAGGCGCGCGTCGCCATCCGCCGTTTCGTCGCCCTGGCGCGGCTGATGCAGGTGGCGAAGCTGGAAGTGGTGGCCACCGCCGCCGCTCGCGATGCCGGCAACGGCGCGGAATTCATCCATGCCGTGGAGGCCGAGAACGAAGTTTCCATCCGCATTCTCAGCGGCACGGAAGAGGCGATGTATTCCGCCTATGGCGTGCTGTCGGGCATTCCGGAAGCGGAAGGCGTGATGGGCGATCTGGGCGGCGGCAGCCTGGAACTCGTCGCCATCGAAAAGCGCAAGGTGGCCGACAGCGTGACATTGCCTTTGGGCCCGCTGCGCATCGGCGGCATCGGCGGCTACAATCAGATCAAGGCTTTCATCGACGCGCGGCTGGCCGATGTGCCCTGGCTGAAGCGCCAGCAGGGCAAGCCGCTCTATGCCGTCGGCGGCGGCTGGCGCGCCATCGCCCGCGTGCATATGGCGCAAAGCAAAAGCCCTTTGCACATCATCCATCAATATACCCTGCCGCGCGACATGGCGCTGGAATTCACCCGCCTGCTCGCCAAGCAGGGGCGCGAGAGCGTGCAGCGCATGGAAGGCGTGCCGCGCCGCCGGCAGGATGCGCTGCCGCTGGCGGCCCTGGTGATGCGCCGGCTGTTGAAGGTTTTGATGCCGTCGGAAGTGGTGTTCTCCGCCCAGGGTCTGCGCGAAGGCCTGGCCTATGCGATGCTGGACGACGCCATGAAGGCGCAGGATCCGTTGTTGGCCTTCTGCACTCATATGGCGCAGCGCGAAAGCCGATATTCCGTGCATGGCGAGGAACTCGACCGCTTCATCGCGCCGCTTTTCGAGCGCGAGACGGCGGCGATGAAGCGGCTGCGTCTGGCGGCGGCCCTGCTGGCCGATATCGGCTGGCGCGTGCATCCCGATTATCGCGGCGAGCAGGCGCTGGGCCTGATCCTGCATGCGCCGTTCGGCGGCATCACGCAGAACGAGCGCGCGTTGCTGGCCCTGGCGATTTTCGCCCGCTATGCCGGCACCGCCAGCGACCCGGTGGCGGCGCCGGCCTGGCAGATGCTGGATACCGCGCAGGTGGATTACGCCCTGGTGATCGGCCTCGGCCTGCGGCTGGGCCAGACGCTTTCCGGCGGCGTGCCCGGCGTGCTGGGCGATAGCCGGCTGCGTTTCCTGAACGGCAATCTGGTGCTGGAATTGCCGCAGCGGCTGGATGCCCTGAACGGCGAAGCCGTGCAGCGCCGCACCGAAGCCTTGGCCAAGGCGCTCAATCGCGGCTGGGAACTGCGGGTGGCGAAGGCGTCCTGATAAGCGATGTCATGCCCGCGTAGGCGGGCATCCATCTTTCAGCAGCTTTATTATGTCGGGCATGGATTCCCGCTTGCGCGGGAATGACGCTGCGGCGCGCGTCTACTTCAATTCCACCAGCTTGATGCGGGTGTTGCCCTGGCCCGAGGCCTGGGCGGCGAGCGCCAGTTCGCCATGCTTCAGCCGCAGGGCGTCGTTGCCGAATACTTCGCGGCGCCAGCCCTGCAGGGCCGGCACATCGGCAGCGTCGTCGGCGGCGATCTTGTCGAGATCGGCGGAGGAGGCGACCAGCTTCTGCGCCACGTCATGCTCGTCGCATTTCAGCTTCAGCAGCACTTTCAGCAATTCCACCAGCGGGCCGATGCCGCGCGGCAATTCCGGCTCGCGTTCCACCACGGGAAAGCTCTCGCGCGGCTCGGCCAGACGGGCCTGGATGGCGGCCAGCAGGCCCTGACCCATCTTGCCTTCCGCGAAGCCTTTCGACAGGCCGCGGATATGGCCGAGGTCTTCCGTGCTTTTCGGCGGATGCGCGGCGATTTCCATGGCGGCTTCGTCGCGCAGGATGCGCTGGCGCGGGATGTCGCGGTTGCGCGCCTCAAGCTCGCGCCAGGCCGCCACGGCCTGCAAGGCGGCGAGATATTCCGGCCGCGTGGTGCGCGGGCGCAGGCGGCGCCAAGCATCCTGCGGCGGCAGGTCGTAGGTGGCAGGATCGGTAAGGGTGGCCATTTCGGCCTCCAGCCATTCGGCCCGGCCGCTCTTGCGCAGGCGGGCTTCCAGCTTTTCGTACACCTTGCGCAGGTAGGTCACGTCCGACAGCGCATAGCGGGTCTGCTTCTCGGTCAGCGGCCGGCGCGACCAATCGGTGAAGCGCGAGCTCTTGTCGATCTGCCCGTTGGCCAGCTTGGTGGCCAGCGTTTCATACGACACCTGATCGCCGAAGCCGCAGACCATGGCGGCCACCTGGGTATCGAACAGCGGGGCGGGCACTTCGCCCATCAGCTTGACGAAGATTTCCAGGTCCTGCCGGGCGGCATGGAACACCTTGAGCACGGCGCGGTTCCGCATCAGCGCGAAGAGGGGCTCCAGGTCGAGTCCCTCGGCCAGCGGGTCGATCACCCGGGCCTTCTCGGGGCCGCCAAGCTGCACCAGGCAGAGCTTCGGCCAGAAGGTGGTTTCGCGCAGAAATTCGGTATCGACGGTGACGAAGGCGCTGCCGGCCAGGCTGGCGCAGAAATCGGCGAGTTCGTCGGAAGCGGTGATGGGGGCGAGGTTTGTATCCATGTTCCCGTTGTCTTAGCATGGTGGGATAGTTCACCCAACCCGGACGGCTGGGAAAAACGCCGCGCTCGGGCTTGACTTTCCCCCGCGTTTCGCGATTGTTCCCGCTGGATTTCCGCCAAATCGCGCCCCTCGCGGGCTTCATAGTCAAGGTAGTTCCCATGTCCCGTTATCGCTCCCATACCTGCGGTCAATTGCGCCCCGAGCAAGTCGGCGCCAGCGTGAAGCTGGCCGGCTGGGTGAACCGCAAGCGCGATCACGGCAACCTGCTGTTCATCGACCTGCGCGACCATTACG
>JAYSEE010000080.1:9645-13132 GCA_041914045.1 Ferrovibrio sp.
CGGAAGCCTTCAAGCAGATGGAAGGCCTGCGCTCCGAATTCGTGGTGTCGGTGACCGGCAAGGTGGTGGCCCGCACGGCCGAGACGGCGAATGCCAACCTGCCCACCGGCGGCGTCGAAGTGCGCGTGGAAAGCATCGAAGTGCTGGGCGAGGCGCAGGACCTGCCGATGCCGGTTTTCGGCGAGCAGGAATATCCGGAAGACATCCGCCTGAAATACCGCTTCCTCGATCTGCGCCGCGAGCGCCTGCACAACAACATCGTGCTGCGCAGCAAGGTGATCTCCTCGATCCGCCGCCGCATGATCGACCAGGGCTTCATGGAATTCCAGACCCCGATCCTGACCGCGTCCTCGCCGGAAGGCGCGCGCGACTTCCTGGTGCCCAGCCGCATCCATCCCGGCAAGTTCTACGCGCTGCCGCAGGCGCCGCAGCAGTTCAAGCAGCTGATCATGGTGTCGGGCTTCGACCGTTACTTCCAGATCGCGCCCTGCTTCCGCGATGAAGACGCCCGCAAGGACCGCAGCCCCGGCGAATTCTATCAGCTCGATCTCGAAATGAGCTTCGTTGAGCAGGATGACGTTTTCGCCGCCGTGGAGCCGGTGATCCATGGCGTGTTCCAGGAATTCGCCAACGGCCGCGATTGCGGGCCGCAGCAATTCCCCCGCATTCCCTATCGCGAGGCGATGCTGAAATACGGCGTCGACAAGCCGGATCTGCGCAATCCCATCGTGCTGGCCGATGTGACCGAAGCCTTCCGGGGCTCGGATTTCGGCGTATTCGCCCGCGCCATCGACAACGGCGCCGTGGTGCGCGCGATTCCGGGCCCGGGCGCTGCCGCCAAGCCGCGCAGCTTCTTCGACAAGCTGAACGACTGGGCGCGCGGCGAAGGCGCCGGCGGCCTGGGCTATGTGATCCTCGACAAGGGCGAGGCCAAGGGCCCGATCGCCAAGTTCCTGAGCCCCGAGCGGCTGGCCATCATCAAGCAGGCCACCGGCGCCAAGGATGGCGATGCGGTGTTCTTCGCCTGCGACAAGGAAGCGGCGGCCGCCAAGCTGGCCGGCCAGGCGCGCATCAAGATCGGCGACGAGTTGGATATCTGCGAGAAGAACGTATTCAAGTTCTGCTGGATCGTGGATTTCCCGATGTTCGAATACAACGAGGACGACAAGAAGATCGACTTCTCGCATAACCCGTTCTCCATGCCGCAGGGCGGCCTGGAGGCGTTGAACACGATGGACCCGCTGGAGATCAAGGCCTACCAGTACGACATCGTGTGCAACGGCGTGGAGCTTTCCTCGGGCGCCATCCGTAATCACAAGCCGGAAATCATGTATCGCGCCTTCGAAATCGCCGGTTATGGCCCCGAAGTGGTGGAAGGCAAGTTCGGCGGCATGCTGAATGCGTTCAAATTCGGCGCCCCGCCGCATGGCGGCATCGCGCCGGGCATCGACCGCATCGTGATGCTGATCGCCGACGAGCCGAATATCCGCGAAGTGATCCTATTCCCGATGAACCAGCAGGCGCAGGATTTGATGATGCAGGCGCCCAGCGAGGTGACGCCTAAGCAATTGCGCGAGCTTTCGATCCGCGTGATTGCCGACGACAAGAAATAGCCTACCGGTTATCCGCCGCGCGCAAGCGCGGCGGATTGGAGGCCAGCGGGGGAAATCATGCTCGAAGCGTTCGATTACACCCGTTTCGCCATCACGCTGTTTTCCATTCTCGATCCTTTCGCCGCGATCCCGCTTTTCCTGATGCTGATGGAAGGGCGCTCGCCGGCCGAGAAGGCCCGCACCGCGCGTACCGCCGGCCTGGCGGTGTTCGCCGTGCTGGTGGTGTCGGCGCTGTCGGGCGATCTGATCCTGCGGCTGCTCGGCACCTCGCTGGCGGCCTTCCAGGTCGGCGGCGGCATCGTGCTGTTCCTGATGGCGCTCAGCATGGTGAATGCGCAGATGAGCCCGCAGAACCAGACGCCGGAAGAGGCCGAGGAAGCCGGCAACCGCAATGCCGTGGGCGTGGTGCCCATCGCCATGCCATTGCTGGTCGGCCCCGGCTCGATCTCGGCCACCATCATCACCATGCAGCGCGGCGAGGGCTGGCTGCATAACGCCGTGGTGATCGGCGTGATCGCGGTGATCTGCGTGGGCGTGTGGATCGTGCTGCGCCTTGCCGTGCCGATCGGCCAGCGCCTGGGTAGAACAGGATTGAACATACTCAATAGAATTTTTGGCTTGCTGCTGGCCGCCGTGGCGGTGCAGATTTTCGCAAGCGGCCTGCGCGGGCTGTTTCCGGGATTGAATTAAAAATCAGAGGCAAGCCATGCTGGATCAAGAAGCCAAGGCCTTGTTGGAAGCCGTGGCCAAGGCCGACCGGCCGGCCTATGAAGCCATCGGCGCCGAGGCCGCCCGCAAGTTCTACAAGGAAACCCGCGCCGCCGTATCGCCGCCGCCGCCCGAGGTTTCGCTGGCCGCCAACATGGCCGCGCCGGGGCCGCATGGCCCGATCCCGCTGCGCTATTACCGGCCCTTGGGCGCCGCGCCGCGCGCCAATTTGCCGGTGCTGGTTTTCTATCATGGCGGCGGCTGGGTGATCGGCGATCTCGATACCCATGACGTGGTCTGCCGCACATTGGCCAATGAAGGCCAATGCGCCGTGGTGAGCGTGGATTACCGCATGGGCCCGGAATTCAAGTTTCCCGTCGCCGTGGAGGATGCCTATGCGGCGTTGAAATGGGTGCATGCCGATGCCGCGCATCTGCATGTGGATGCGGCGCGCATCGCAATCGGCGGCGATTCCGCCGGCGGCAATCTGGCCGCCGTGATGGCCTTGATGGCGCGTGATGCCGGCGGCCCGGGCCTGCGCCTGCAATTGCTGATCTATCCGGCTACCGATATGGCGATGGATACCGCATCGCATAAAGCCTTCGCCGAGGGCCATCTGCTCACCCGCGCCAGCATGACCTGGTTTCAGATGATGTATCTGAACGGCCCGGCCGATATCGCCGATTGGCGCGCCTCGCCGCTGAAGGCGAAGTCATTGGCCGATCTGCCGCCGGCCCATGTGATCGTGGCCGGCAACGACCCGCTGCGCGATGAAGGCGAGGCCTATGCCAAGGCATTGCAGGCGGCCGGCAATGCAGCGTCGTTCCGCGAATTCCCCGGCTCGATCCACGGCTTCGTCACCATGGGCAAGGTGCTGCCGCAAGCCGGCCAAGCCTTGGCCGAATGCGGCGCGGCGTTGAAGGCGGCGTTCGCGGCGTGACTATTTCATTGACGTACTGCGCCGTTGACATATAGAATGATCGCCAGAACCTATATCGGCCTTGTCGAAACCGCGCAGTTTCTGACCGACGCCAAAAAGCTGATAGACGAAACCGAGCTTGTTTCGTTGAAGAGTTTTCTGGCTCTGCATCCCGATGCTGGGGATGTGATCCCGGGAACCGGCGGCTTGCGAAAGCTGAGATGGGGCATTGGACAGCGCGGCAAAC
>JAYSEE010000081.1:0-2958 GCA_041914045.1 Ferrovibrio sp.
CCCTGGCCGTCGATATGCTTGGTGGCGGAATACACCACCACATCCGCCCCCAGTTCGAAGGGCTTTTGCAGCACCGGCGTGGCGAACACGTTGTCCACCACCACCCGCGCGCCGACCTTATGGGCCAGTTCGGCAACGGCGGAAATGTCGATCAATTCCAAGGTGGGATTGGCCGGCGATTCCAAAAACACCGCACGCGTGCGCGGCGTGATGGCGGCCTTCCAGGCGGCAAGATCGGTGCCGTCGATCAACTGCGTCTTGATGCCGAAACGCGGCAGCAATTCCTCGACGATATAACGGCAGGAGCCGAACACCGCCCGCGCCGACACGACTTCGTCGCCGGCCTTGAGCTGACACATCAGCGCGGCATTCACCGCCGCCATGCCGGATGCCACGGCGCGCGCCGCCTCGGCGCCCTCCAGCAGCGCCATGCGCTGTTCGAACATCTCCACGGTGGGATTGCTGAAACGGCTATAGACGAAGCCGGGCTGTTCATTCTTGAAGCGCGCCTCGGCGGCCTCGGCGCTGTCATAGCGGAAGCCCGAAGTCATGAAGATGGCTTCCGAGGTTTCGCCGAACTGGCTGCGATTGGTGCCGCCGCGCACCAAGGTGGTGGCCAAGCGCCAAGACTTCGCCCCGGGATTGCCCTTGTCCTCGCTCATCACTCGATCTCCCGCCCGGCAAAGCCGAGCCAAAAACGAAAAAACCCCGCGCCAAAAAGGCCCGGGGCTTCGATAAGCCACCCGACCTTTTAGCGGATTGTTTAACGTGGTCCGCAAGCCGGTCGGCTCAAATCACCACGAATGCGAAGCTGTTGTGACTCCGTTTGCGCCGCCCGTCAAGCGGCGAAATCGCGCGGCTGTTCAGGCCGCACGGCGGCGCCAGTTTTATGCCGCACGGCGGCGGACGGGACGCCCCGGCATGGCCTGGGCGCCCGGATCGTCCTCGAACAGCTCGGCCAGGCGCTCCATCATCACGCCGCCCAGCTGCTCGGCATCCACGATGGTGACGGCGCGCTTGTAATAGCGGGTCACGTCATGGCCGATGCCGATGGCGGTGATCTCCACCGGCGAGCGGCGCTCGATCCAGTCGATCGTCTCGCGCAAATGGCGGTCGAGGTAATTGCCCGGATTCACCGAGAGCGTGCTGTCGTCCACCGGCGCGCCATCGGAAATCACCATCAGGATGCGGCGCTGTTCCGGCCGGCCGATCAGCCGGTCATGCGCCCACATCAGCGCTTCGCCGTCGATATTCTCTTTCAGCAAACCTTCGCGCAGCATCAGGCCGAGATTGCGGCGCGCGCGGCGCCAGGGCGCATCGGCGCCCTTGTAAACGATATGGCGCAGATCGTTCAGACGGCCGGGCTGGGCCGGCTTGTTGTCGGTAAGCCATTTCTCGCGGCTCTGGCCGCCCTTCCAGGCGCGCGTGGTGAACCCGAGGATTTCCACCTTCACCGAGCAGCGCTCCAGCGTGCGCGCCAGGATATCGGCGCACATCGCGGCAACGGTGATCGGACGGCCGCGCATGGAGCCGGAATTGTCGATCAGCAGCGACACGACCGTATCGCGGAAATCGGTTTCCTTCTCTTCCTTGTAGCTGAGCGGCAGCAGCGGATTGGCCACGATGCGCGCCAGCCGCGCGGCATCGAGAATGCCTTCCTCGAGATCGAAATCCCAGGTACGGGTCTGCTTGGCCAGCAAGCGGCGCTGCAATCGGTTGGCCAGCCGGCCGACCACGCTTTGCAGATGATTCAACTGCTGATCCAGGTGATTGCGCAGGCGCGCCAATTCCTCGGCATCGCAGAGATCGTCGGCATCCACCACTTCATCATACTGCTTGGTATAGGCTTTGTACGTGGCTTCCTTGCGGTCGCCGCCGACATCATGGCCCGGCGGACGGCGGCCTTTGCCGGGCTCTTCGCCCGAACCCGCCACCTGCTGCTCCATGCCGGCCTCGGCTTCCATCTCGGCCGCATCGCCGCCGGCGGCGTCGGACGCTTCCGCGCTCTGCTCGCCGGCCGAAGCCTCGCCTTCCTGGCCGCTTTCGCCTTCCGACTGGCTTTGCGGCTGCTGGCCCTGGTTTTCCTGATCTTCGCTCTCGGACTCGTCGTCCATATCGCCGTCTTCATCCTCGGCGAGATCGAGGTCCTTGATCAACTTGCGCGCCAGCTTGGCGAAGGCGCGCTGATCGGTAACGGCGTTGCACAGATTATCGAGGTCCGTGCCGCCCTTCTGCTCGATCACCTGGCGCCACATATCCACCATGGCGCGTGCCGTATCGGGCACCGCCTGGCCGGTGAGGCGTTCGCGCGCCATCAGGCCGACCGCTTCGGCCAGCGGCGCTTCGGAACGATCCTTCACCTTGGCGAAGCCGCGGCTCTTACAGCGCTCTTCCAAAGCGGCGGTAAGATTCTGCGCCACGCCGGGCATGCGATTGCTGCCGATGGCTTCCACGCGGGCCTGCTCCACGGCATCGAACACCGCGCGCGCGGTGCCGCCATGGGGCAGCAGCCGGCTATGCAGGGCGTCATCATGATGGCGCAACCGCAGCGCCATGGAATCGGCCAGGCCGCGCAATTGCGCCACTTCGGCCGCCGGCAGATCGCGGCCAGGCACCGGCAGACGCGCGCGCTTGCCGCGCAGGCCGGGGCTTTCCGGCCCGAAGCTGACCTGCAATTCGCGCTCGCCGGACATGGCGCGCGTGACATTGGTCAGCGCGCGCTTGAACGGTTCGGTCGGGCTTTCCGGCTTATTGGCCATCGCGGCTTGCGGCTCTTACTTGAGGTCCACCTTGGCGGCGGTCTCGGGCAATTCCTCGCCGAAGCAGCGCTGGTAATATTCGGCCACGGAGGCGCGTTCCAGTTCGTCGCACTTGTTGAGGAACGTGACGCGGAAAGCGAAACCGACATTACCGAAGATGCGTGCATTCTCGGCCCAGGTGATCACCGTGCGCGGGCTC
>JAYSEE010000081.1:2968-13031 GCA_041914045.1 Ferrovibrio sp.
GAGATATCGCCATTGATGAAGCCGGATCGGGTGAGCTCGGCCACCGCGACCATGCGCTCGATCACCTTGCGATCCGCATCCGACTTGTAGCTCGGCGACTTGGCCAGCACGATGGCGGCTTCGTCGGCGGCGGGCAGGTAATTCAGCGTGGTGACGATGGACCAGCGGTCCATCTGGCCCTGGTTGATCTGCTGCGTGCCGTGATACAGGCCCGTCGTATCGCCCAAGCCGATGGTGTTGGCGGTGGAGAACAGGCGGAAGGCCTTGTGCGGACGGATCACGCGGTTCTGGTCCAGCAAGGTGAGCTTGCCGTCCACTTCCAGAATGCGCTGGATCACGAACATCACATCCGGGCGGCCGGCATCGTATTCGTCGAATACCAGGGCGACCGGCGATTGCAGCGCCCAGGGCAGAATGCCTTCGCGGAATTCCGTCACCTGCTTGCCTTCGCGCAGCACGATGGCGTCCTTGCCGACGAGGTCGATGCGGCTGATATGGCTGTCGAGGTTGATGCGCACGCAAGGCCAGTTCAGCCGCGCCGCCACCTGCTCGATATGGGTGGATTTGCCGGTGCCGTGGTAGCCCTGCACCATCACGCGGCGGTTATAGGCGAAGCCGGCCAGGATGGCGAGCGTGGTGTCGCGGTCGAAGCGATAGCTGCTGTCGAGATCGGGCACATGCTCGGAGCCGCGCGAGAATGCCGGCACCTTCATGTCGCTGTCGATGTGGAACACCTCGCGCACCGAAACGGCGGTGTCGGGTTGATCGGGCATGCCTGCGGCGGCGAAAGGGGAGGCAGCAGGCTTGGTCTGAACGGCCGTCATTTCTGATCTCTTGCGAATGTCACTAATTGTCTGGGAAGGTGGATACCGGAAAGCTGGCTTTAAGTATAACCCCGGCTTTCCAGGTAGGCATAGGCTTGGTTGATGCTTTTCAGCCTTTCCTCGGCCTCGCGGTCGCCGCCATTGGCGTCGGGATGGTATTTCTTCACCATCTGCTTGTATTGCGACTTGATCTGCGCCCAGCGCAGCGGCGGCTTCAGCTCGGCAAGATCGAAGCCCAGTTCCGCCAAGGCTTCGCGTTCCTGCGGGTGGAACACCGCCTCGGCGCGATCGCGCCGGCGCGGCTGGCCCAGCACCACGCCCACATCGGCCAGGATGCCGAGATCGTCGCGCACCCAGACCTGCGGATCCTCGCTGGCCGGCTTGCTGCCGAGCGGCCAGGTGGGGCGGTGGCCCAGCGGATCGGCGCGCTGATAGCGCTCCACATCCTCGCGGCTCATGCCTTTGAAGAAATCCCAGCCGGCATTGTATTGCCGCACATGGGCGAGGCAGAACCAGCGCTTGCCGTCGCGCGGTTCGCGGCTTTTCGGCGCCGGAAACAGGCCTTCCGCCTCGCAGCCGGGAAATTCGCAGCGATGCGCATGGGGATTCCGCTCCGCATCGGCGCCGAGCGCCGCGGAGTCGATGAATCGCGCGTTGCGCGCCATGCGGGACCTGTTCATGGGGCGCGAGTATGGTCCGCCCTCCCCGGCTCTGGCAAGCTCAAGCCTTGCTTGACAAGCCCGCTCGGCGGCACTACCGCAGGGGCAGAGATAACGAGGTTGCATGTCCGTCGCCGAAACGATCCGCGCCAAATTGACTCAGGCGCTTAACCCCGATTCCCTGGAAATCGAGGACCAATCCGCCCAGCATGCCGGCCATGCCGCCGCCAAGGGCCTGCCGGCGGGCGAAACCCATTTCGCCGTGGCCGTGGTTTCCGCGAAATTCGGCGGCCTGAACCGGGTCGCCCGGCAACGCCTGGTCTATGGCATCCTGGCCGAGGAACTGCGCCACCCGGTGCATGCCCTGGCGCTGACCACGCTTACGCCGGATGAAGCCAGCCGGCGCTGAATCCGGTCATTCCCGCTATAAGCAGGTCCGCTTGCGATAGGAAAATCGTGGACATTTCCCCCATTTGGGATTTTTCATTATATTTCAGCAACTATTAGGTTGATTGAAACAATAGCATATATTAATTGTTGTGTATGCTGACGTTGAGACAGGCCGAGCTGGAGACCACCTTACCGGGAGATGCCGCAAAGCCTCCCGCACGGCGCAACTCCGCCCCGCGTACCAGCATGATCACCCGCAATATCCGGCTGAGCCATGGCCGCACCAGCGTGCGGCTGGCGCCGCTGGAATGGCGGGCCCTGGCATTGATCTGCCGGCGCGAAAGCATGGATCGCCATCAATTCGCCGCCCGGGTGCTGGCCGACCCGCTGCGCTGCGAACGCACCCTGACCAGCCGGCTGCGCGCCGCCATCCTGGCTTATTACATGGCGGCTTCGGGGATCGAAGAGCCGAATTAAGGCTACTCCCCCAACACCAGATACATCAGCAGCGGCAAGGTGGCGAAGCTGAGAATCGTGGAAACCACCACCAGGCCGGCCACGGCGGGCGCGTTGCGGCCATGGCGGCTGGCGAAAACGAAATTCACCACCGCCACCGGCATGGCGCATTGAATCAGCATAGTGCCGCGCGCCACGCCTTCGAGATCGAACAGCCAGACCAGACCGAGCCCGACCGCCACGCCGAGGCCGAGCCGCAGCACGGTGAGCTTGGCGGCAACGGCAAGGTCCGACACCTTCAAGCTGGCCAGCGAAACGCCCAGCATCAGCAGCATCAGCGGAATGGCGATGCCGCCAGCGGTTTCCAGGCTGCGCATCGTCCAGGCCGGCAGCGCGATTTCGAAATACTTGCAGAGCGCCGCCAGCGCCACGGCATAGACCAGCGGAATGCGCAGCAATTCGCGGCCGCTTAAACGGCCCGCCGCCATTGCCTGGCCGAGCGAGAAATTCGCCACCGAGCAGATAGTGAAAAACACGATGCCCATCGCCAGGCCGGGCGGGCCGAAGGCGAACAGGCAGAGCGACAGCCCGGCATTCCCGTTATTGGGAAAAGTCAGCGCCGGCAGAAAATCCTGCGTCGGCAGTTTGAGCAGCCGCAAAGCCAGCCAGCCGACCGCCGCGAAGCTGAGCAAGGCCAGCACCGACAGCAGCGCCAACTGCCCCAGCATGATGCGATCCACATCGGCTTTCAGCAGGGCCGACAGCACCAGGCAGGGCGTGCCGATCTGCGTCACCAACTGGCTCACCGCCTCCACCGGAAACGGCTTGCCGCGTTTCGACCAGACGAAGCCGATGCCGGCCAGCACGAAAATCGGCGCGATGACGTTGAAGATCTGAAACAGCATGCGATCTCAATCGGCCGGATCGGCCTGTTCGCCGCGCGGCGCCAGCGGAGTCACGCGAAGATGCGTGATGCGGTTGCCCTGGCGACGCAGCACTTCGAAGCGGAAATCATGGAACACGAAAACCTGCCCGGATTCCGGGATCGCCTGCGCTTCATGCAGCACCAGGCCGGCTATCGTGGTGGCGTCGTCGTCGGGCAGATGCCAATCGAACTGGCGGTTCAGATCGCGGATCGTGGCGCCGCCATCCACCAGCAGCGAGCCATCGGGCTGCAAGCGCAGGCCGCGCTGCGCCGGATCGTGTTCGTCGCGGATATCGCCGACGATCTCCTCCAGGATGTCCTCCAGCGTCACCAAGCCCATGATGGCGCCGTATTCATCCACCACCAGCGCGAAATGGGCGCGGCGCTGGCGGAAGGCATTGAGCTGCTCGCGCAAGGTGGTGGTGTCGGGCACGAACCAGGGCGGCTGCAGCAATTGCCCGAGATCGAGTTTGTCGGCCTTGAATTCGTTGGCGGCAAGCGTGCGCAGCAGGTCTTTCGCATGCAGCACGCCGATCACATTCTCCGGTTCATTGCGCCAGACCGGAATGCGGGTATGGCTGGACGCCAGCACCTGGCGCACGAATTCATCCGGCGGCAGATCGGCATCCAGCATTTCCATGTTGCGGCGATGGATCATCACATCGCCCACCGGCACCTCGTCGAGATCGAGGATCGAGCCGAGCATGTCGCGCTCATGCTTCACCATCGCGCCGCTTTCCGCATGCAATTGCAGGGTGGAGCGGATTTCCTCGCTGGCGGTCAATTCGGCGTCGCGCAGCGCCCGCACGCCGATCAGCCGCAGGAAGCGCACGCAGATCCATTGCACCACGGCGACCAGCGGCGCGATCAGGCGCACGAACCGATCCATCGCCGGGGCCACCCAGACCGCCACGCGCTCGGGCCGGTTGATGGCATAGGTCTTGGGCATCACCTCGCCGAAAATCAGCACCAGCACGGTCATCGCCACCGTGGCATAGGCGACGCCCACATCGCCGAACAGACCGATCAGAACGCTGGTCGCCAGCGCGGAGGCCAGGATATTGACGGCATTGTTGCCGAGCAGGATCGAGGAGATCAGCCGGTCGCGCTTGCCCAGCAGCCTCTGCACCTGCTTCGCGCGCTTGTTGCCATGGGCGGCCAGGTGATTGATGCGCGCCTCCGACGAGGCGGTCAATCCGGTCTCGCTCATCGAGAACAGCGCGGACAGCAGCAGCAGCAGCACGATGCCGCCGACCGACAGCCATAGGCCGAGATCGTTCATCTTGCCGTCCGGGCGGCGAGTTCGTCGCGCAGCAGCGCCAGCACCGCATCGGTGGGCACATCGTCGCGAATCGCGGCGCGGCCGATGGCTTCGGCCAGGATGAAGACCAGCTTGCCGGCGCGCACCTTCTTGTCCTGCGCCATATGCGCCAGCAGAGTTTCGGCATCGAAGCCGGCCGCACCCTCCACATCGCCGATGCCGGCCGGCATGCCGCACCGACGCAGATGCGCGATCACCCGGTCCGGCAGCGCGGCTTCGCACAGGCCCAGCCGGGCGGACAGCTTGAAGGCCAGCGCCATGCCGATGGCAACGCCTTCGCCATGCAGCAGGCGGGTGGAATAGCCGGTCTCGGCTTCCAGCGCATGGCCGAAAGTATGGCCGAGATTGAGCAAGGCGCGCTCGCCTTCCTCGCGCTCGTCGGCCATCACGATGCGCGCCTTATGGGCGCAGCAGCGCGCCACGGCTTCGATGCGCAAGGCGGTATCGCCGGCCAGCAGCGCCTCGCCATGCCGTTCCAGCCAGGCGAAGAAATCGGCATCGCCGAGCAGGCCGTATTTCACCACTTCGGCATAGCCGGCCAGCAATTCGCGATGCGGCAGGCTGCCCAGCGCATCCACATCGGCCAGCACCAGGCGCGGCTGATGGAAAGCGCCGAGCAGATTCTTGCCGTATTTCACATTGATCGCGGTCTTGCCGCCGACCGAGGAATCCACCTGCGCCAGCAAGGTGGTGGGGATTTGAATGAAATCCGTGCCGCGCCGCAGGATGGCGCAAGCGAAGCCCACCAGATCGCCGATCACGCCGCCGCCCAGCGCGATCACCTTGTCGCGGCGCTCGACCTTGCGCGCCAGCAGGCCATCGCAAAGCCGCTCGAGGCCGGCGAAACTTTTCTGACCCTCGCCCGGCGGCAGAATGATCGCGTCATGCCCGATGCCGGCGGCATCCAGCGCGGCCTGCAACGGCGCCAGCCGGCGCGGCGCCACGTTTTCGTCGGTGACGATCACCACTTGCGGCCGTTGCAGCAGCGGCGCGATCAACTGGCCGGCGCGCGCGGTCAGTCCGCTGCCGACATGGATGTCGTAGCCGCGCTGCTCGAGCTGCACTGAAACGATGCGGTCGCTCATGACCTGGCCTCGGCCCGCGCACGGGGAATGTAGCCCTGGGGCAATGCTGCGATGATGCGCTCCACCACGTCTTCATGGGGCCCTTCGCCGGTGGTGACGGTCATATCCGCCTCGGCATAAACCGGGTAGCGCTGCGCCATCAGCTTTTCCAGCACGATGCGCGGATCGTCGGCCTGCAACAGCGGGCGGTTGCCGCGCCGCGCGGTGCGCCGCACCAGCACGTCGAGTTCGGCCTTCAGCCAGATCGACAGGCCGCTCCTGCGGATGCGGGCGCGGGTTTCTTCGTTCATGAAAGCGCCGCCGCCGGTGGCCAGCACGATGGGCGATTGCTCCAGCAGCCGGGCGATCACCCGGCGCTCGCCGTCGCGGAAGGCGGCCTCGCCATGCTCGGCGAAGATATCGGGAATGCTGGCGCCAGCCGCGCGTTCGATTTCCACATCGGCATCGAAGAACGGCAAGGCCAGACGATGGGCCAGGCGCTTGCCCACCGAACTCTTGCCCGCCCCCATCAGGCCGACCAGGACAAGGCTTTTCAGCGGCCCGGCCGCGGAATCCGGCCCGGGATGCCCAGGATGCACGACTGCGCCGGCATCCGGCTCCCGCGCATCTTCATCTGGGGTCTTAACGATTTGCGCCGGAGCGATCACGGTTTCCTCTATTCCAGGCGGGACAACTGGATACGGCCACGATGCCGCCCCACGACGCCGCCGCCACGACGCCGCCTGGCTATTGCCACACGATTGCCTCATGGGGGGTGTAGGGCTAGAATACTGAAATCGCGCCGTAAATCCAACGCGGGGCGCCCGGAGAGCGGCCGGCCGCCGATTTCCGACGGTTCCGCCTCGCCGCTCTGCCGTCCGCTGCATGCCGTTTCTGGAGTTGCCGTAACCCATGACCCGCCTTCTGACCATTTTTCTCGGTTTACTGCTGCTTCTCGTAGTGGCCGGGGGTGTCTTCCTGGCCAATTGGAATATCCCGGCGCCGCCGTCCAAGGTGGAAAAGGTCATCCCCAACGACCGGCTGGGGAAATAACTCATGCGGCGCGGCGGGGATCGTTTGCGGATATTCAGCGGCGCTGCCCTGGCTTGCGGCCTGGCTTGCGGCTTGGCATTCGCCGCCGGCACCGCCTGGGCGCAGCCACTGCGCCTGACCCCCAACGACCAGAGCCAGAGCAATACCCCGCCTGCCAACAGCGCCCCGTCGCCTGCTCCGACCTCCGCCGAGAAACCGGCCGAGAAGGAACAGGACGGCATGGTGAAGATCGAAACGCTGAAAGCGCCCGATCCATCCAGCACCGGCCTGCTGGCTGCCGATAACGGCGGCCTCGGCGCGCGCATGTGGGCGCATACCGACCGCGCCCAAGCCGAGCGCGTGCTGCGCATCCTGCCGGCGCCCGTGCTGTCTCCCGGCCTGCGCGACCTGCAACGCCGCCTGCTGCTCACCACCGCCGAAGCCCCGGAAGGCAATGGCGGCAATACCAGCATCCTGGCCCTGCGCGTGGAGCAATTGCTGCGCCTGGGCCTAGCCGCCGATGCCGCGCAGCTCGGCTCGCCCAAGCCCGCGGCCTTGAAAGACGCGGTGTTCGACCGCCTGCCATTGCAGCAGATGCTGCTGCGCAACGATCTGAACGGCGCCTGCGAACTCGGCGCCAAGGGCATGCGCGAGGATCCGACGGCGATTGCCTGGCTGCGGCTGGCGGTGGTTTGCCGCTATCGCGCCAACGATATTGCCGGCGGCGATCTGGCGCTGAATCTGTGGCGCGAGCAGGAACCCAGCAACGCGGCTTTCCAGGCGTTGGCCGCCGCCATGCGCGGCGACAGCCATGCCAAGATCGAAAGCCTGGGCGACGATCCCGCGCTGGGCCTTGCCATGCTGCGCGCCGCCAAACGGCCGCTTACGCCCGCGCTGCTGAAGGATGCCGCGCCCGCCCTGCTGGCGGCGGCGGCCGAGAATGGCGAATTCGATCTGGAGACCCGCCTCGGCGCGCTGGAAGGCGCGGCGCGTTATGGCGCGGTTTCGCCGGCGCGGCTGGCGCAAGGCTATATGCGCGCCGAAATTCCCGAGGCCGAACGCGCCGAACTGGCGAAAGGCAAATCCGCCCGCGCCGCCGCGCTGCTGTTTCAGCAGGCCCGCGCGCTCACGCTCGGCTCGGCCCGCGCCGAAGCCTTGCAGAAACTGCATGATCTGGCGCAGGAACGCGGCCTGTTCATCCCCACCGCCCAGGCCCTGCGCGACAGTTTGCGCGACATGCCGCCCGGCATCGAAGTGAATGAGGCCGCGCTGGCGGTGATCCGTCTGGCCCTGGCCGCCGGCGAAACCGGCACCGCGCGGCTCTGGCGCAACACTCTGCTCACGCAAGGCGGCGCGGAAGGCGCGAAGCTGGCCCTGCGGGTCTGGCCGCTGCTGCTGCTGGCCGATCCGCCGGCGGGCGAATGGCCGGCCGATGCCTGGCGCGCCTGGAGCGGCAGCCTGTCCGCCCTGCCCGCCGCCGAACGCGGCCGCCGCTATGCCCTGCTGCTGGTGCTGGCGGAAGCCAGCGGCATCAATGTGCCGGCTGCCGCTTGGCAGGAATTGCTCGGCCCCGGCATGGCCGGCGACATCTCGGGCAACGCGATCTATTGGCGCAATCTGCTGCGCGCCATGGATGCCGATGCCCGCGCCGAAAGCATCGGGCTGGGCCTGGCGCTGCTGGGCGGCGATGGCTTGGCGAAAGGCGATGCCGCCGATCTCGCCACGATGCTGGGGGCTTTGCGCCGGCTGCAATTGAATGCCGAGGCGCGCGCTCTGGCCCTGGAAGCGGCGCTGTCGCGCGCGCTCTGAGCCATGCCGGACAAGACCGGCATTCTGGATCGCCACGGCGAAAATTTCCTGGAAATGCTGGGCGCGGAACGCGGTCTGGCGCGCAACTCGCTGGAAGCCTACCGCACCGATCTGCTGGATGCCTTGGGTTTCCTGCAAGCGCATGGCAGCGATGCCGAAACCTGCGGCGTGGATATCCTGCGCGCCTGGCAGCGTGGGCTTGATGATGCCGGGCTGAAACCCGCCACCGCCGCGAGAAGGCTATCCGCGCTGCGGCAATTCTTCCGCTTCCTGGCCAGCGAGGGCATCCGCAAGGACGATCCCGCCGCTTTGCTGGATGCCCCCAAACGCGGCCGCGCGCTGCCGAAAAACCTGAGCGAAGCCGAAGTGGAAGCCTTGCTGGCCGCCGCGCATCTAAGCCGCGAGGACGGGGCCGAAACCGCGCGCCTGGTGGCGCTGATCGAAACGCTTTACGCCACCGGCATGCGGGTGAGCGAATTGGTCGGCCTGCGGCATCCGCCGTTCGGCGACGATCCGCGCTTTCTGCTGATCCGCGGCAAGGGCAACAAGGAACGCCTGGTGCCGCTGGGCGAGGTGGCCCGCGCGGCGCTGATGGATTACATGCAATCCTGGCGGCGGAGTTTTCTGGCGCCCAAGCAGCTTTCGCCCTGGCTGTTCCCCTCGCGCGGCGAAAGCGGGCATCTCACCCGCCAGCGTTTCGGGCAATTGCTGAAGCAGCTCGCCCTCGAGGCCGGACTGGAGCCGGCCAGGGTTTCGCCGCATGTGCTGCGCCATGCCTTCGCCAGCCATCTGCTGGCCCATGGCGCCGATCTGCGCGCGGTGCAGAAAATGCTGGGCCATGCCGATATCGGCACCACGCAGATCTACACCCATGTGCTGGAAGCCAGGAAACAGGCGCTGGTGCGCCAGCATCATCCGCTGGCGAAAAAGTAGCTGGGGCGAAAAAAACATAAGCCTTGCCAAGGCTCCAGCGCTTCGTTAGCAGTTGCAGCATAAACAAATCATAAGGTGCCGCCATGAGCTTCAAGATCGTGACCCCCACCACCCCCCGTCTGAATCGCTGCGAATTGGCGGTGCCGGGTTCCAGCGTGAAGCTGTTCGAAAAGGCCGCGAAATCCGCCGCCGACGTGATCTTCCTCGACCTGGAAGACGCCGTGGCGCCCGACGACAAGCCGCAGGCGCGCAAGAATATCGTGCAGGCCCTGCATGACGTGGATTGGGGCAACAAGACGCTCAGTGTACGCATCAACGGCCTGGACACCCATTACATGTACCGCGACGTGGTGGATGTGGTGGAGCAGGCCGGCGACAAGCTGCACCTGATCATGATCCCGAAAGTGGGCACCGCCGCCGACATTTACGCGGTGGACATGCTGCTGACCCAGATCGAGGCGGCCAAGGGCTTCAAGCGCCGCATCGGCATCGAGGTGATCATCGAGACCGCGCTCGGCATGCAGAATATCAACGAGATCGCCGCCGCCTCGCCGCGCCTGGAAAGCCTGCATTTCGGCGTGGCCGATTACGCCGCCTCCACCCGCGCCCGCACCACCTCGATCGGCGGCCCGAATGCGCTTTACGGCGTG
>JAYSEE010000082.1:0-12988 GCA_041914045.1 Ferrovibrio sp.
TCCTCCAGATAGGTGGTGTCGCCCAAGGCCTGCACTTCGCTGCCCACATAGGCCAGCGCATCGGATGCATTGCCGCTGGTCAGCGCGGCGAGGATTTCCTCCAGCTTGGCGGTCTGCTGAATCTGCTGTTCGATCTGCGAGAATTGCACCAGTTGCGAGGTGAATTCGTTCGGGTCCATCGGATCGGTGGGGTCCTGGTTCTTCAATTGCACGGTCAGCAATTGCAGGAAGGTTTCCATATCGGCGGTCAGCGTCGCCGTCGCCGTGCTGCTGGTCGAGCTGCTGGTGGTCGAGGCGGCAGTGGTGGAGGAAATCGTGGTCATGGCGCGGCTCCTTATTTCAGATAGTTGACGAGCGAAAGGGAAAAGCTGTCGGACAGCACCGTGTAGGTGGCTTCCAGCGAGGCTTGCAGGCTGTTGATATTCACCGACACTTCCGCCACATCCGCTTCCTGGATGCCGGCGATGCGTTTTTTCAGCAGGTCGGTGCTGTTGGCATGCCGCGTCTGCACTTCGGTGAGGCGCTGCTGCACATAGCCATTCTCGGATGCCGTGGTCTGCAATTCGGTGATGGCGCTGCGCAGCTGCTTCAGCGCATCGTCCACCCGGGTCTGATAATTATTGGGATCGGTGGAAATATCGGCGCCGGCATCGCGGAAGCGCACCAATGCGTCGATCACCCGCTGGATGCCGGGATCGGTGGCGCTGATGCCGTAGCTGACCTGCTCGCCATCGTCGACATACAGCGCGATGCCGTCGGTATCGTAGAAATTATCCTGCGATGCGGCGGCGCTGTTCAGATAGACCGGCTGCGGATTGCTGCTGGCATCGGTAGCCACGCTGAGCGGATCGTCATAGCCGGCATCGCCCGGCATGCTGCCCGCGGCATATTGCGTGGCGATCGAGGAAAGCTGGCCGCTGATCGGCGAGTCGGAATAATTGGCGCCGGAAAACAGATAGCGGTCGCCGTCCTTCACCGTCAGCGCCGAGCCGATCTGATCCAGCAAGGCATTGGCCTGGCTGGCCGGCGCGGAGGTGGCGGCGAAGGTGGTGTCGCGATTTTCGATCATCAGATTCATCGCCTCGGTGGCGATGTCGATGATGCGCTCCATGCTCAGCGTATACAGCGACACGCGGTTCTGCACGCTGGCAACGCCGCTCTGGTAGGACGAGGTGGCGGCAAGCTGGTTTTTCAGCCAGCCCAATTCCTGCGCCTGACTCGCCACGCCAACCAGGCCGTTGCTCTTGAGGCCGGAGGAAAGCTGCGCATTCTGGGTATTGAGCTGGCTGTTGAGCTGCTTGATGGTCTGGGTGGCGGCGAGGCTGCGCGCCAGTTGCGTGGTGCCGGTGACGGCCATGGCGTCAGCTCCCGATGCTCATCAATTCGTCGTACATGGCAATGATGCTGTTCAGCACATTGGCCAGGGCGGCGTAGTTGTTTTGCAGCAATTGCAGTTGCGCCAATTCGGTATCTATATCCACGCCCTTGGTATCCTGCAGCTTCACTTCCAAGGTGGATTTCGCGGTTTCGGCGGCGCCCTGATCGCTTTCGGCTTCGCTGGCGGCACGCGCCTGATAGGACAGGATGCCGCTGACCAAACCGCTGAGCGTGGTGCTGTTCAGGCGCAGGCCGTTGGGCGCGGTGGAGGGATTGCTATGGGCGGAATCGATCTGCGTGGTGGAGATCGCCTGCTGCACCGCGCCGGCCCGCGTCGCCAGCAGATCGTCGGCGCTCACGGCCACGATCAACGAAGTGGAAATCCGCGCATCGGACGGCGCGGTGGGATCGATCTCGAAAAACACCTCGGCATCGGTGGTGTCGGGATCGTCATAGGCGGCATTCACCACATCCATGACATTCTGCGCCAGCGCATCGAGCTGGTTCATGAATTTCGCCAGACCGCCGCGATTCGGATCGCTGCTGGCAAGCGCCGCCGCACTGGTATCGAGGAAATCCAATTGGCCTTGCAGCGCGCCGCCGGCCAGGCCGGCGGTTACATCATTGCCGCTCGCCGTGCCGATCGTGTTGCTGTCGGCATCATAGCTGAAGCTCCGCGCCTGGGTGCCGGCCACGATCTGCACGCCATTGGCGGAATACACGCTCATCGCGCCGCGATCATCGACCAGCACCTTGATATCGGTCTGCTCGGCAATCTTGGCCAGTTCGGCATCGCGCAGGTCTTCCAGATCGGCGGTGCTTTGGCCGCCGGCCTTCTGCGCCACGATCTGGCTGTTCAGCGCGGCGATGCGCGCCGCCGCATCGTTGATGCTGGTCAGGCCGGCCTGGATGCCGTCCTGCGCCGTGCTGCGCAGGCCGGTCTCCTGCTCAGCGAGGCGGGAAATCTCGGTCAGCAATTCCTGCGCGCGGGTGATCACCTGGGATTTCAGGCTGGCGGATTCCGGCGTGGCCTCCAAATCCTTCCAGGCTTCCTCGAACTGGCTCAGCGCCGTACCCAAGGCGGTTTGATCGCTGCTGCTCTCGGAAGCGCCCAGCGCCTCGGCCAGCTTCTGGGCATTGGCAAGCTGCGCATCGGCGAGGCCCAGATTGGAGACCGAGGCATAGTAGCTCTGGCTCAGCGCGCTGTCGGTCACGCGCAGGATGCTGGCCACCCGCGATGCCAGCGGCAGGCCGTTCACCGCCTGGGTGGTGAGCGTGGCATAGCGCCGCGAATAATCGGCATCCTGCGCGTTGGAGACATTGCCCGACAGCACCGCGCTCTGCGTTTGCAGGGTGGACAGACCGGCGGTTGCGGTGCTGAGTGCGGCCGAAAGCGACATGGCGATGCCTCCTGCTTAAGCGCGATCAGCGCCGGATGTTGATGGTTTCCTGCAGGAGTTCGTCGGCAACGGTGACCAGCCGCGCATTGGCCGAGTAGGCCCGCTGCGCCACGATCATCTTGGAGAATTCCTCGGCGATATCGACATTCGACTGTTCGATGGCGGCGGAGACCAGCGTGCCCAGGCCGCTGGCGCCGGCGGTGTTGAGCACGGCGGTGCCCGAGCCCGGCGTGGCGGCGAAGGCGTTGCCGTCCACGCGGTCGAGTTCGGTGGGGTCGCGGAACTTGGCCAACGGGATCTGGTAGAATTTCTTCACATTGCCGTTGTCGAAGGTGACCGAGACATAGCCGTTCTCGTCGATCGCCAGACTTTTGAAATTGCCGCGCGGCACGCCGTTCTGCGCGATGTCGTTCAGGCTCAGCGTGGTGCCGGCGAATTGCGTGGTGCCGGTGGTGGAATTGAAGCTGCCGAAATCGAGGGTGATGTCCTGGCTGCTGCCGTCGCCGAAGAAATCGAAGGCGAAGCTTACGCTGGCATCGTCGCCATCGGTCTGGCTGGCCGGCGCGTTGATGCTGCCGCCCGTGGTGATGGTGCCGATGGTGCCGGCGGTGCCGAGATCGCCGAAGGTGAAGCTGGCCGGGCCGAGCGTGACGGTGGCGCCGGTATCGTCCACCGTGGAAATGCTCAATTCCCAGTTATTGGCGGCGGTGCGCGTCCAGCTCAGATCCAGGGTGCGGGAATTGCCCAGGCTGTCATAGACCTGGATGGAGTTGGATGCCAGCGTGGCCGGCAGATTGCCGTCGCTATCGGTGACGCTGGCGGGCAGGTTGGCGGAATAGTCGATCACGCTGGTGGCTACCGGCGCGTCCAGCAGATTGGAAACCTGCACCTCGGTGGTGGCCGAGGTGTCGGTCACGCCGGTGGTGGGGTCCACGGTCCAGGCTTGCAGGTAATAACCCGAGGAATTCACCAGATAGCCGGCCGAATTCTGCGTGAAATCGCCGACCCGGGTGTAATACGAGGCGTCGTCGAAGATCGTGTCGCCGGTGGTCGGGTCGATGCCGATGGCGCGCGAGACCGGGATGAAGCCATCGCCGGAAATCGCGATCGAGGTGGTGGAACTCACCTGCGCGATGGCGCCCTGGGCGTTGTTGGCGAAGAACGGCTGATTCAACACGCCGCCCGGCGAATGGGTGTTGGCCTGGGCGCTGGATTGCGTGACCAGCGTGGAGAAGCGCGATTCCACCTTCTTGTAGCCGGTGGTGCTGGCATTGGCGACGTTGTCGGAAATGTAGCCGATGGCGGTGGCTTGGCCGTTGAGGCCGGAAATCGCGCTTTGCAGGGCGGCAGAGATCGACATGGTGGGCTCCGGTGCGTTGCGGATGTTGCGTCGAAACCGCAGCAGCAAGAGCCATGCCAAAATAGGAAAAAAAACTTAAGTCCTTCTAATTTTAAGAAGAATTCCCCTTGGTTAAAGACATTTACCATTACGTGTATAGTTGCAGCGGCAAATTCTGCCCGGCAAAATCATTCAAACGGCCGTTTTTGCATGATTTATTTCAATTTACCAAGCTCCGAAACAAAATATTTCCCAAAGCTGGTTTTGAAATATTTTCCCGTTTCAGGAGAGAAATCTTATGGCCGTTTGGAACAAAATTGGCCTTCGCAATGCTATTTCAGCGTTGCAATATTACGACTAAGCGCAATAATGTTCGATTTATGTTTCTTTGATCGTTTTATCCGGCGGGTCTGCCGTAGATCTCATCGAGATTGAAATGCCGCATCGGGCCGGGCAGGTCGGTCGGCCGGTCCACCGCCGGGCCGTCGATGTAATCTATGCCGGCCGATAAGGCCGCCTGCACCTGGCTGCGCAGGGTCAGCCCATGCACATAGCTGCGCAGATTGCAGCGGGCGCAATCGCGGGCGAAATCGCCCATCACCTTGGTGCTGGCCAAACCGCCTTCCGCATTGCCCATGCCGGGTTGATTGCCATAGGGCGGCAAGGCAAAACCCGCGCCGATCACGCCGCTCTGCGCCAGCATGGCGAAATTGCGAAAGCCGGGCTTTACCCGCAGATACACCGCGCGGCAATAGGGCTTCAGCGCCGATACGATATCCAGCACGCGGCTTTGCGGCGCGCCTTCGGGCAGGCCGCAGAATTCGAACATCAATAATTGCCGCACGCTGGGCGGTATGTCGCGGCAGAGATCAATGAAAGCCTGCCGGCCGTTGCGCGCGGCCAGGGTTTCGTAATCCACCGGCCAGCAAAGCAGCACGCGCTTGCCTTGGCCGATCAGTTCGGCCATGTCGCGCAGTACGCAGCGGCTGACGAAAATGTCGAACTCCACCGGCGGCAATACCTCGGCATATTCGCGGCGCAGATCGTCGTCCTGCACGATGCGGCCGAATACGTTGGCGGCGGCCGGCGTGGCGAAATAGGTGGTGATGGCCTGGCGGCGATGATCCCACATGGCGCGATAAAGAATGCGCATCGAAGCCAGCGCCTTGGTCTTGTCGATCTGCGCGAAGGAGAAATCCGGCATCGGCGGCGCTTCGGCTTGGCCGGCTTTGTCCGTCTCGTCGAAAGCGGCGGCGAAGGCCGACGGCGCGGCCGAGGCGGGCGGCGCCCCGGCATTGGATGCATTGGCGGCGACAACGCCGGTCAGGCGTTCCAGCAGGCTTTCGCGCGTCAGCGACGAGAAGATCAGCGAACCGTCGCTTTCGAAAACCCCGGTTTCCACCCGCGCGGCCTCCGCGCCGAAATTCTCGCCCAGCAGGCGGCGGCCGATTTCGGCGCCGATCTCCAGACATTTCGCCTGCGCCTGCTCGCGGCTCAGTTTGGCGAACACGATCAGGAAGCGCAGGTCGTCGTAACGCAGGAAGATGTCGTCCAGCGCCAAGGCCTGGCGGATGCAGGCCTGGGCCACCAGCTGCGCGCGTTCGGCATGGCGCGGCCAATCGTCGCCCAGCTTGGCGCGCACGCCATGCAGGCCGACCAGATTGATATTGCCCGACAAGACGGTGCGCTGTTCGCCCAGCATCTGCGCCAGGCGATTGAGAAAATCCTTCGCCGCCGCCTCGGCCCGCAACTCGCCGATGGAAACGCCCTGCCCCGTTTCCGAACTGGGTTCCGGCGGCAAACTGGGCGGCATCACCACCGGCCGCGGCAGGTCGCGCAGCGGTATGTCGTCTTCCTCCTGGCCCAGCAAGTGGGCCATGCGGCTGAGCTTTTCTTCGTCCGCCATGGCGGAATGCCCTCGCGCATCCAGGCGAAATGCCTATAGGGGATGTTAGAACGATCCCGGCAAACCACAAGATGGGTTCGTATAAAGAGATGCTAATAAGCCCGCTTTAATCGGCCGGCAGGGCATGCTTCCAGAACGGCTTGAGCCGGGCATAGGCCGCCCAGGCGGCGGGCAGGCTGGCCAGCTGATCATGCTGGCGCGCGGCGAACCAGCCGGCAATCGCCGCCGCCGCCGGGTCTTCCGCCGGCTGGCCCAGCAGATTGCGCAGCAGATCGTTGCCCACGGCGGCATCGTTCAATGCGCCCAGCGCATCCTGCAACGCGGCCAGCGCGCGCAAATGCGCCTTGACCGATGCTTTGCCCGATGTCTTTCCAGCCATTTTGCCTGGGCGGGCGAAAAACGGCCGGTAGAATTCCACGGCATAGCGCAGCTTCTTGGCCAGGATGCGCAGTTCGTGCAAATCCGGCTCGTTCAAGCCATCCAGCCGCGCGCCGAGTTTTTTCAGCTTGCGGCGGCGGCGGCGCAATAGCAGGGCGGCATGCCGCAAGGCCGGCGGCGGCGTGGCATCGCCAGCCTGCATATCATGGGGCCGGGTATGGCTCAGATGTTCCAGCGCCAGCCGCAATCGGGCGAAACGCGCGCTTTCGAAAGCCGAAAGCAGCGCGCGCTGCGCCGCCTGGCGGCGTTCGTCCAGCAAGATTTGCAGATCGTCCAGCGCCGCCAGATCGGGCAGGGCGCGGCGCAGCGGCGTGAGGGTTTCCTCGACGAAGACATCGAGATCGCGGCGGCGGCCGAGCGGTTCGTTCAGCCAGGCCAGATCCAGACGCGCCGCATCCAGTTCGGCGGAAGGCAGCAAGGTCTTATGCAGCGCCAGCACCGAACGCAGCCGCCGCAGCGCCACGCGCATCTGATGCACGCCTTCGCTGTCGCGGGCATCGCGCAGGCAGGCGATATTGCCGTCCAGTTGCGTCAGGCAATGGCGCAGCATGGCGCCGCAAGCCTGCAACGCATCCACCGCCGCCAGTTCCGCCGCATCCTGCGGCAAATCCAGCGCGATCTGATTGGCCCAAAGCGGGCGCGCCGCGAACAATCCCAATTGCTGCGCCAGCACCAGCAGCGGATGCGCGCCATCCCAGGCGCAGTCGATATCCGCGCCCAGCGCAATCGCCAGCGCCAGGCTTTGCGGACGCGGCCCCTCGATTTGCAATGCGCGATACGGCCGGCCCTGCAATTCGGCCTCATGCCAATGCAGCTTGCCGAAGGGCAGGGTGCAGCTCTGGCTGGTCAAGGCGCCGCGCGCCAGGATTTGCAGCGCGCCGAGATCGCCGATGGCGGGCGGGGCCGGCGAGGGGGTTTGCAGCGGCAGCAGCAGCGGCGCGTCGTCGATGGCGGCGCAAAGCCAGCCGGCGGCATGCAGGCTGGCCTCGGCGCTGTCGAGCAGCCGCAGGGTTTGCCGGCTTTTGCGCCAGCGCAGCGGCTTCAAGGCCTTGAGCGCCGGATGCCGCTTCAGCGCGGCAAGATCGGCGTTGGCCGCCAGACGCAGAAAAAGCGCCGGATCGGCGCTGGATTCCTGTGCTGCGGCATTGGCTGGCATGGCTGGCCGGACTTTACCCCGGCCAGCCATGCAGCGGCAATCGCGCGAAATATTGCAGTTTTATGAAACCGCCAGAAAAAGCAGCCAGAGACTGCTGCCCAACAGGATCAGGAAGGTGCCCGAAGCGCCGATTGCCCGGCCCGCCGAAGCGGCATTGCTGCGGCTATAGCCATAGGCATGGGCGATGCGGCAGATAACCAGCGCAACGCCCAGGCCGTGCAGGATATTCGCCGGCGTGCCGGCCAATTCCAGCAGCAGCAGCAGGATCAGCATCAGCGGCACGTATTCCACGAAATTCGCCTGCACGCGGATGGCGCGGTTGAGTTCGGGATTGCCGCCATCGCCGATCCCCACCTTGTATTTGCCGCGCAGCCGCACCACGCGGGCAGACAGCATGAACAGCAGAATGCCGCATAGCGCGGCATAGATCGGCAGGATGGTGATCGACATGGCAAACGCCCTGTATGGGTTGCGGGGCCGTCATTCTAGCCGAAAGCGCTAGATATCGTAACGGCCCTCCCGTTCCGGCTGATAGGCCACCTTGTGCAGGGTGATGGCGCGGCGCAGGCCGCTGGCCGTCAGCCAGGCGATGCTCTGGCCTTCGCGCAGGCCGATCAAAGCCGCGCCCACCGGGGTGCCGACGGAAATCTTCGCCGCATCCAGATCGGCATCCTCGGGATAAACCAGGCTCAGCCAATGCGGCTGGCGGCTATGTTCGTAGCCGAACACCAATTGGCTGCCCATGGTGGCCACATCGGGCGGCACGGCGCGGGTCGGCACCAGGCTGGCGCGGTTGACCTCGCCATCCAGCATATCGGCCACATCCGGCATGCGCGGCTTCAGCCGTTCGGCCAGGGCGAAAAGCCGTTCGAAATCCGGCTCGGTGAGAATGATGGCGGGACGTGGATGCAAAAAGCTCATGGCGATACTCCGGCAGCACGCCCGGCATGCAGCCTGGGCGCGGCGTGAAAACGAAAAAGGATGGGATTTTTTAAATCAGCCCCGGGGCAGGGCGCGAAAATCGCGCGTGCGTGTCCGGGGCCTAGCGGCCTGCATGCAGGCGGCTGGCGCGGCAGAAAGACAGAATGAGTCCGGCGCGGTTCATCGCATCAATATGGGGCGCGCCGCCGGCAAGCGCAAGGGGCCGCCTTTTGTCGGGCAGCCGCGCCGCGTCGGTCATGGACCCCCGCCTTCGCGGGGGTGACGGTCTTTGTTGATGTCGTACTTCATCGTCATGCCCGCGCAAGCGGGCATCCATGGCGCAACGGCCGCGATGCGTCGGGCATGGACCCCGCTTTCGCGGGGGTGACGAAAATTACGCCGCTTGCGTTTTGCTGCGGCGCTGGCGCACCAGGCGCATGATTTCGGCGGCCGAGGCAGGGATATTGGTGCCCGGGCCGAAAATCGCCGCCACGCCGGCATCGCGCAGATAATCGTAATCCTGCGGCGGAATCACGCCGCCGCAGATCACGATGATGTCGTCGGCGCCCTGGTCGCGCAAAGCCTTGATCAAGGCGGGCACCAGGGTTTTGTGGCCGGCGGCGAGGCTGGATATGCCCACCACATGCACGTCGTTGTCGATGGCGT
Organism: Ferrovibrio sp.; assembly: GCA_041914045.1. Classification (GTDB taxonomy): domain Bacteria; phylum Pseudomonadota; class Alphaproteobacteria; order Ferrovibrionales; family Ferrovibrionaceae; genus Ferrovibrio. The sequence continues at coordinate 9,204 of JAYSEE010000082.1, forward strand.
CGCGCGCGCCTTCCTCGGGCGTCTGGAACAATGGCCCAACATCCACGTCGAAACCCAGATCGGCATAGGCGGTGGCTACCACCTTGGCGCCGCGATCATGGCCGTCCTGACCCAGTTTCAGCACCAGCATGCGCGGGCGGCGGCCTTCCTCGGCGGCGAAAGCCTCGATCTCGCGCTGAATGCGCTGGAAGCCCTCGTCGCCCTCATAGGCCGCGCCATACACGCCGCTGATCGAGCGGATGGTGGCCTGATGCCGGCTGAACACGCGCTCCATGGCATCCGACATTTCGCCCACCGTGACGCGGGCGCGCGCCGCATCCACGCAGAGCGCCAGCAGATTGGCGTTGCCGGCCGCGCCGTCTTCAAGCGCCTTGATGGCGGCTTCCGCCTTGGCTTTGTCGCGCGTGTTGCGGATGGTGCGCAGCCGCGCCACCTGCTGCTCGCGCACGCGGGTATTGTCCACTTCCAGCAGGTCGGGCATGTCCTGGCTCGGCGCGCGATACTTGTTCACGCCCACGATCACATCCTCGCCCTTGTCCACCCGGGCCTGGCGGCGCGCGGCGGCTTCCTCGATGCGCAGCTTGGGCATGCCGCTTTCCACCGCCTTGGTCATGCCGCCCATGCTTTCCACTTCCTGGATCAGCGCCCAGGCATGTTCGGCCAGCGCATGGGTCAGCGCCTCCACGTAATACGAACCGGCCAGCGGATCGACCACCTTGGTGACGTAGGTTTCTTCCTGGATGATCAGCTGCGTGTTGCGCGCGATGCGGGCGGAGAATTCGGTGGGCAGCGCGATGGCTTCGTCCAGCGCATTGGTATGCAGCGATTGCGTGCCGCCCAGCACGGCGGCCAGCGCCTCCACGGCGGTGCGCACCACGTTGTTGTAGGGATCCTGCTCGGTGAGCGAGACGCCGGAAGTCTGGCAATGGGTGCGCAGCATCAGCGAACCCGTTTTCTTCGGATTGAACTCCTTCATGATGCGGTGCCAGAGCAGGCGCGCGGCGCGCAGCTTGGCCACTCCCATGAATAATTTCATGCCGAGGGCGAAGAAGAAGCTCAAACGGCCGGCGAAGGCATCCACATCCAGGCCGCTATTGATCGCCGTGCGCACATATTCCAAACCATCGGCCAGGGTGAAGGCCAGTTCCTGCACGGCGGTGGCCCCGGCTTCCTGCATATGATAGCCGGAAATCGAGATCGAATTGAATTTCGGCATATTCTGCGCGGTATAGCCGATGATGTCGGCGATGATGCGCATGCTGGGGGCGGGCGGATAGATATAGGTGTTGCGCACCATGAATTCCTTCAGAATGTCATTCTGAATGGTGCCCGACAATTTCTCCGGCGAAACGCCCTGTTCCTCGGCGGCCACGATATAGCAGGCCAGCACCGGCAGCACCGCGCCGTTCATGGTCATCGACACGCTCATCTTGTCGAGCGGGATGCCGTCGAACAGGATTTTCATATCCTCCACGCTGTCGATCGCCACGCCGGCCTTGCCCACATCGCCCACCACGCGGGGATGATCGCTGTCGTAGCCGCGATGGGTGGCGAGATCGAAGGCCACGCTCACGCCCTGCTGGCCGGCGGCGAGATTCTTGCGATAAAAGGCATTCGACTCTTCGGCCGTCGAGAAGCCGGCATATTGCCGGATGGTCCAGGGCCGGTTGGCATACATGGTGGCGCGCACGCCGCGGGTGAAAGGCGCCGAACCCGGCAGGCCGGTGGCCTCCATGCCCTCCAGGTCGGCCGCCGTGTAAAGCGGCTTCACCGCGATGCCTTCGGGGGTTTCCCAGATCAGGTCGGAAAGCGGCTTGTCGCCAAGCTCCTTGGCAGCCAGCTTCGCCCAAGCTTCAGGAAATTGTACGGTCTTCTCGGTCATAATCGGCCCCACCCGACATTATTTTGCGTTGCAGCAACCAGTATGCGCCGGTTTAGGCGGCTGTCAAATGGGCTGCGGGCAGCTTTCTCCGTGGGGAATTTGACGAACGGCATGGCGCTGACTAACCTGCCGGCATGACCGGGAAAAAACCCACCGATACCGCCAAGAAAGCCCGATCCGCTCAGAAAGCCGCGTCCGCTCGGAAACCATTGAGCGGCGACGCCCTCCGCCTGCGGGTGCATCTGGATGCGGAAGCGTTTCTCGGGCCGGGCAAGGCCGATCTGCTGGATGGCATTGCCGAGACCGGCTCGATCGCCGCCGGCGGCCGGCGGCTGGGCATGAGCTATAAGCGCGCCTGGCTGCTGGTGGAAACCCTGAACGGCTATTTCGCCGGGCCGCTGGTGGTGGCCGCCACCGGCGGCAAGGCGGGCGGCGGGGCGCGGCTTACCCCGCTGGGCCGCGAGGTGCTGGCCCGCTATCGCGCCATGCTGGCGGCCAGCGAGGCGGCCTGCGCCAAGGATCTGGCCGCCTTGCGCCGATTGCGCGGCAAGAAATCGCAATAGCTCCCGAAACAGTTCCGCCTTCGAAATAGCTGCCGGGCTATAGCGCTTGAGTTTGCCGGCGCGCTGCCGTTATAGTTTTCCAAACATAACGGAGACCGACCCCATGATGCGCCGCCGCCTTTTCGCCCTGACTCTCGCCGCCAGCCTTGGCTTGCTGCTTGCCGCTCCCGCCGCCAAGGCGCAGGATCTGCTGATCTTCGCCGCCGCCAGCCTGAAAAACGCGTTGGAGGAAATCAATGCCGCCGAGAAGGTTGCCGCCAAAGTGTCGTTCGCCGCGTCTTCCGCGTTGGCCAAGCAGATCGAGGCCGGCGCGCCGGCCGATATCTTCATCTCCGCCGATATTCCCTGGATGGATTATCTCGACGAACGCAAGCTGGTGAAGCCCGGCACGCGCTCCTCGCTGCTGGGCAATAAGCTGTCATTGGTCGCGGCTGCCGACAGCAAGCTGGCGATCACTTTGCAGCCCGGCGCCGATCTGGCCACCCTGCTCGGCAAGGACGGCCGACTGGCGGTGGGGCAGGTGGATAGCGTGCCGGCCGGCAAGTATGCCAAGGCGGCGCTGACCGAACTGAAACTCTGGCCCAGCGTGGAGGCCCGGCTGGCCCAGGCCGATAATGTGCGCGCGGCGCTCGCGCTGGTGGCGCGCGGGGAAGCGCCGCTAGGCATCGTCTATCGCACCGATGCCGCCGCCGATCCCAAGGTGAAGGTGATCGCGGATTTCCCGGCAGGCAGCCATCCGGCGATCATCTATCCCGCCGCCGCGCTTGCCGCCTCGAAAAACCCCACTGCCGATGCCTATCTGGCCAAGCTGCGTTCGGCCAAGGCGGTGGAGATTTTCACCAAGCATGGCTTTACCGTGCTGCCGGCTGCCGCCAAGATCAACTGAGTGAGGCAACGCGGTTGAGCTTGTGCTGGGTCTGACGCCGGAAGAAACCACCGCCCTGCTGTTGAGCCTGAAGGTGGCCGGCACCGCCACCTTCGCCAGCCTGCCATTCGGGCTGTGGATCGCCTGGCTGCTGGCGCGCAAGCAATTTCCCGGCAAGGCGGCGCTGGATGCCGTGGTGCATCTGCCGCTGATCCTGCCGCCGGTCGTCACCGGTTATGTGCTGCTGCTGCTGTTCGGCCGCAAGGGCTGGCTGGGCGCGCCTTTAAGCGAATATCTCGGCATCGTGTTCGCCTTCCGCTGGACCGGCGCGGCGCTGGCCTGCGCGGTGATGGGCTTTCCGCTGCTGGTGCGCGCGCTGCGGCTTTCCTTCGAGGCGGTGGATCGCAAGCTGGAGCAGGCGGCAGGCACGTTGGGCGCGCCGCCCTGGGCGGTGTTTTGCACCGTCACGCTGCCT
>JAYSEE010000083.1:0-12941 GCA_041914045.1 Ferrovibrio sp.
TAAAGGCAGGATCCCAATGTTCGGCGGCTTTCGCCTGGCTAGTACCGCCAAGACGCTGGACGAAGAAATACCGCCCGCGCCATTGGCACCGCTGGTCATCACCATTTCACCGCTGGCGGCGGCGCTCGCGGTCGGGTTGCTGGTGCTTTCGGCCTCGCTGCTGGGCACGCTCACCCGTCCTATTGGGCAATTGGCCAGCTTCTGGCCACCTAATGCCCTGCTGCTCGGCCTGATGCTGCGCGACCGCCGCTTCTCCGCCCCGCTTTGCTGGCTTGCCGCCCTGCTGAGCTACATGGCCGCCGACCTGCTGACCGGCAGCGACCTGGATCGCGCCTTTCTGCTGACCATGGCGAACATCACCGGCGTCGGCATCGGTTTCCTACTGGCCTCGCCGGTGGACCCGCGCGAATGCAATATGCGCGGGCCGAATTCCGTTTTGTTTCTGCTGTTCATCGCGGTTGCCGGCGCCGCCAGTTCCGGTCTGATCGGCGCCTTATCGCTCTCGGCGCTGTATCATCGCCCCTTCCTATCCGGATGGCTGCTCTGGTCGATTGCCGACCTGATCAACTATGTCGCCATCATGCCGGTGGTGCTCACCCTGCCCAGCCTGATCCTGCATGCGCGGGAGAGACGCAAATTCAACCCCGCCCGCCCCGTTTTCCATATCCGCGATCTGGCCCCGTTCGCGCTGCTGCTGGCCTCCATCGGCTTCGTCGACCTGCTGCAAGGCCCCGGCGCCATCGCCGCGCCGCTGCCGGCCCTGCTCTGGTGCGCCCTGGCCTATCCGATCTTTCTCACCATGCTGCTGTCGCTGGCCTATAACTCCTCGATGCTGATCGCGATTTCGCTCGGCCAGTTGAATGTGGGCGCGGATATCGCCGTGATGTCGGAACAGATTTCCGTGCGCCTGGGCGTGATGCTGATCGCGTTGGCGCCGATCACCGCCGCCAGCGTGATGGCGGCGCGCAGGGAATTGCTCGAACGACTGCAATTCGTGGCCGACCACGATGGCTTGACCGCCGCGCTCAACCGTCACGCCTTCCACCAGCGCTGCAAGGACCTGCTGCCCGAACTGGCGCAGGACCGCTTGCCCGTTGCCGTGCTGATGCTCGATCTCGACCGCTTCAAGCGGGTGAACGACACCTATGGCCATGCCGCCGGCGACAAAGTGCTAGCGGCTTTTTCCCATGTGGTGGCAAGCCAATTGCGCGCCAGCGACGCCTTCGGCCGGCTGGGCGGCGAGGAATTCGCGGTCATCCTGCCTGATTGCGATTTGGACGACGCCACAGCCATTGCCGAACGCATCCGGCAGGCTTTTGCCAGCACCGCCACGCTGCATGACGACGGCACCAGGATAGCCGTCACCGTCAGCATCGGCATTGCTCATGCCCAATCGGCGAAAGAAACCCTCGACGGCCTGCTGAGCGCCGCCGACCGCGCGCTCTATCGCGCCAAGGAGAATGGCCGCAACCGCGTGGAAATCGACCGGCTGGATTAAGACGAGGCTTCCTTGGCGATGCCGGGCAGCAGCGGCACGAAGCGCACCGGCAGCAGCTTTTCTTCCACGATCTCCAGGCCGTTCTTGGTGTAGCGCACGATCTCCTGCTTGTCGGGATCGCGGCCCACCGGGGCCACCAGAACGCCGCCCATGGGATTGAGCTGATCGAGCAGCGCATCGGGCCGCGTATCGGCCGCCGCCGTCACCAGGATGCGGTCGAACGGCATCTGCTCGGGCCAGCCCTTGTTGCCGTCGCCCAGCTTGGCGGTGACATTGGTGATATCCAGTTCGGCCAAACGCCGCTCGGCTTGCAGCAGCAGCGAGCGATAGCGTTCGATGGTGTAAACCCGGCGGCACAGCTTGGCCAGCACGGCGGTCTGATAGCCCGATCCGGTGCCGATCTCCAGCACCTTCATGCGGTCGCCGACCTGCAAGGCTTCCGACATGAAAGCCACCACATAGGGCTGGCTGATGGTCTGGCCCTGGGTGATCGGCAGGGCGATATTGTCGTAGGCATGCTCCAGGAACTGCGCCTGCACGAAGCGGTCGCGCGGCACCCGCTCGATGGCGGCCAGCACGCGCGTATCCTTGATGCCCTGATGGCGCAACTCCATGATCAACTGGATGATGCGCGGATCGAACATGGGATCAGCCGAAGCTGGCTTTCAGCTTCTTCAGCGCCTGCATGTTGGTCATGTTCAGATGCAGCGGCGAAACCGAGATATGGCCGCTTTCGATGGCGGCCAGATCGGTGCCCGGCTTCGGCGCGCCGTTGTCGTGGCGAAAGCCGATCCAGTAATACGGCACCCCGCGCGCATCAATGCGGTGATCCAGCATCAGATCGGTCAGGTCGCGCTGGCCCTGCGAACAGAGCTGCACGCCCTTCACGGAATCATGCATCACATCGGGAAAATTCACGTTGATCAACGTGTCTTTCGGCCAGCCGGTCTTGAGCAGCTTGCGCACGATCTTCGGGCCGTGATGCTCGGCAGTGGCCCATTTCACCGGATGGCCCGGCGTCAGTTTCTGGCTCAGCGCGATCGAGGGAATCCCCAGCAAGGTGCCTTCCATCGCCACCGCCACGGTGCCGGAATAGGTCACGTCCTCGCCCATATTCGAGCCGCGATTGACGCCGGACAGCAGCAGGTCGGGCCGCTTGCCCTTGAAGATTTCGTGCACCGCCATCATCACGCAATCGGTCGGCGTGCCGCGCACGGCGAATTTGCGCGGATTGATCTTGCGCAGCCGCAGCGGCTGGGTGAGCGTGAGCGAATGCGACGCGCCCGACTGCTCGTATTCCGGCGCAACCACCCACACATCCTTCGACAGGCTGGCGGCGATCTTCTCCAGCACCTTCAGGCCGGGGGCATGAATGCCGTCGTCGTTGGAAATCAGGATCCGCATCAGGCTACCTTCTCGATCTTTTTCAGGCCGCCGGTATAGGGCAGCAGCGCATCGGGAATGGCGATGGAGCCATCCTCCTGCTGATAATTCTCCAACACGGCGATCAACGTGCGGCCCACCGCGAGGCCGGAGCCGTTCAGCGTATGCACGAAGCGCGTGCCCTTCTCGCCCGGCACGCGGCAGCGGGCGTTCATGCGCCGGGCCTGCCAGTCGCCGCAATTCGAGCAGCTGGAAATCTCGCGATAGCGGTCCTGCCCGGGCAACCAGACTTCGATATCGTAAGTCTTGCGCGCCGCGCCGCCCATATCGCCGGCGCAAAGCAGCATGGTGCGGAACGGCAATTCCAGGCGCTTGAGCACGGTCTCGGCGGCACCCGTCATCCGCTCATGCTCGGCCTCGGAATCCTCGGGCCGGGTGATGCTGACCAGTTCCACCTTCTCGAATTGATGCTGGCGGATCATGCCGCGCGTATCGCGGCCGGCCGCACCGGCTTCCGAACGGAAGCAAGGCGTCAGCGCCGTGAGCCGCCAGGGCAACTGGCTTTCATCAATGATCGTATCGCGCGCCAGATTGGTCAGCGGCACTTCCGCCGTGGGGATCATCCAATAACGGAAACGCCGATCATTCATTAATTCAATCGTGCGAGAGCGAAACGCTGCAAGTTGATCGACATGCGCCACTTTGGGGTCTGGCCCAATTTTATTTAATTCTTCTTGCGCGCCGGGCAGATCAAAAGTGCGAAACAGATCATCGCCGAATTTCGGCAACTGGCCGGTGCCGAAGGCGGTGGCGTCGTTCACCAGCAAGGGCACGATGGTTTCGCTATAGCCGAATTCGGTGGTGTGCAGATCGAGCATGAATTGCCCGAGCGCACGGCTGAGCCGTGCAAGCTGCCCGCGCATCACCGTGAAACGCGCGCCGGCCAGCTTGATGCCGGCCTCGAAATCCATCAGCCCGAGGCTCTCGCCGAGATCGAAATGCTCTTTCGGCTTGAAGGCGAAAGCGCGCAGCGCGCCATGGCGGCGCAGTTCCTGATTGGCGTTTTCGTCCAGGCCATCGGGCACTTCGGCGGCCGGCAGATTGGGAATGCGGCTCAGCGCATCGCTCAGCGCCGCCTCATGCTCTTTCTGCTCAGCTTCCAGGGCCGACAAGCGATCCTTCAGCGCGCTCACCTCGGCCATCAGCTCGGCTGCGCGGGCCTCGTCCTTCTTCGCCTTGGCGGCGCCGATCTCTTTCGACAGCGCATTGCGCTTGCCTTGCGTGGCGTCGAATTCGGCCTGGGCGGCGCGGCGCTTGGCATCCAGCGCGATCAGGCTTTCGGCCAGGGGCGACAGGCCGCGGCGCGCAATGGCGGCATCGAAAGCGGCGGGATTATCCCGGATGGTCTTTATGTCATGCATGGCGGTCTAACAATATCAAGGAGGCGGCGGATTGGCGCCGCTCTCGCCGGTTTCAACAGGCGCCGGTTCGGCAGGTTGGGTCGGCGCTTCATCGGCCTCCTGCGCGGCCTTTTCGGCGGCCTCGCGCTTGGCGCGGTCGCGCTCGATCAGCTTCACCGACCAGATGGAAATCTCGTAAAGCAGGATCAGCGGGATCGCCAGGCCGATCTGGCTGATGATGTCGGGCGGCGTCACCACGGCGGCGAAGATGAACATGCCGACGATGGCATAGCGGCGCTTGGCGGCCAGGCCGGCGGAACTAACGATGCCGACCTTGCCCAGCAAGGTGAGCAGCACCGGCAACTGGAAAGCCAGGCCGAAAGCGAAGATCAAGGTCATCACCAGGGAGAGATATTCATTCACCTTGGTTTCGAGCTGGATCGGAATCGCGCCTTCGCCGCCGGGCGATTCAAAGCCGATGAAGAATTTCAGCGCCAGCGGCATGATGAACCAATAGACGAACCCGCCGCCGATGGAGAACAGCACCGGCGTCGCCACCAGGAACGGCAGGAAGGCGCGGCGTTCGTTCTTGTAGAGGCCCGGCGCGACGAACATCCAGATCTGCGAGGCGATGATCGGAAAGGCCAGCAAGGCCGCGGCCCAGAAGCCCAGCTTCACATAGGTGAAGAAAGCCTCCTGCGGCGCGGTGAAGATCATGCGCCGGCCTTCGATATCGCCCAGCGCGACGACCAGCGGATGCATCAGGATGTTGTAGATCTGCGGCGCGAAGTAATAGCAGCCGATGAAGGCGATGAAGACCGCGCCCACCGAATACATCAGCCGATTGCGCAATTCGACCAGATGATCGAGCAGCGGCATGCGGGAGGCTTCGATTTCGTCCTCCGCCGGGGTCTTGTCGGCGCTCACGGCTTCTGACTCCCGGATACAGGAACAGCGGGCACTTCTGCCGGCGCGGCCTCGCTCACGGCCGGCGTTTCCGCGCCGGATATTTCGGCAGCGGGCACGTCGGGCGTGCTGGGCACATCGCCGCTCGGGGCATTGGCGAGGGCATCGGCATTCAGCGTGCGTTCCAGGCTGCCATCGGGATCAATGGTTTTCTTCACTTCGTCCTGCAGCGAAAAGCTGCTCACGTCCTTGGCGGCCTTGCGCAGGTCGTCGAGCTCCGCCTCGCGCACCATGTCGTCGATGCCGGATTGAAATTCGCGCGCCATCGCGCGGGCCTTGGCGGTCCACTGCCCGACGCTGCGCAATACCTTCGGCAAATCCTTGGGACCGATCACCAGCAGCGCGACGACTGCGATAACCCCCAATTCCGACCAGGCGATGTCGAACATCCCCGACGCCTTTACTCGGCTGGCCCAGGCGGCCGATCAGGCCGCCCGGGCGGTTGCAATACGGTTAGCGGTTAGCGCTTCTCGCCGCCCACGCCGGCATTGCTGCCGGCAGGATTGGAGGTCGGCGCGGCCTGCTGCTGGATGGTGGCGGAATCCTTGGCTTCGTCGCCCGGTTCTTCCTTCATGCCCTTGCGGAAATTCTTGATGCCCGAGGCCAGGTCGCCCGCCACCTTGGGCAGCTTGCCGGCCCCGAACAGGATCAGGATGACCACCAGAACCAGCAGCCAATGCCAAATGCTGAACGAACCCATGATCTTTCTCCTTAAAACGGCCGCGCCACGCCGGCAACAATGCCAAGCAGCGGCGGCCCGACGCCTCCACCCGGCGCCATTTCCTGCCCGCACTATGACAGACAAAAGCCGCCCGGCGCAATTCGCAGGACCCGGATTAAGTGCCCGGAAATACGATGCAAGCCGCCCGATCCAGGGCCAGTTTCAGCGTGGTTCCGACCGCCAGCGGCGGCCCAGGCGGCAGCCGCGCAACCAGGACGCTTTCGGGCGCTTCGGCAAGCGCCGCTTCCACGCGCCGGAAGGCCCCCAGCGCACGGTCTCGGATCACCCGGAAAACCGGGCCGTCCACCTGCATATGCAGGCTTTCCGGGCGGAACATCGCCAGCGCCGGGGCGCCTTCGGATAGGCCCGGCGCGGCAATCGCGCCCCAGGGCGTGGGCAGCGCGCCATTCCGCACGCGGCCCGGCCATTCGTTGCTCTCGGCCAGGAAACGCATGACGAAGGGCGAAACCGGGCGGGCATAGACTTGCTCCGGCGTATCCACCTGCACCAACCGGCCATCCTGCATGATGCCGATCCGGTCGGCCATGCGCATGGCCTCTTCCGGATCGTGGGTCACCAGCAGGGTCGGCGTGCCGCTCTGCTGAAGCAAAGCCACCGTCTCGTCGCGAATGCGGTCGCGCAGGCGGCTGTCGAGGCTGGAGAAAGGTTCGTCCAGCAGCATCACCGCCGGCTTCGGCGCCAGCGCGCGGGCCAGCGCCACGCGCTGCTGCTCGCCGCCCGACAGGCTATGCGGATAGGCTTCCAGATGGCGCGACAGGCCCAGCCGCTCGGCCCAGAGCGCGGCTTCCGATGCCCGCTCGCGCGCCGGCAGATCGCCGAGCCCGAAGGCGATATTCTCGCGCACTTTCAAATGCGGAAACAGCGCATGATCCTGGAACGCCATGCCCACGCGGCGGTCTTCCGTGGGCAGATCGGCAGCGCCGCCGGCCACCAGCCTGCCGCCGATCCGCACTTCCCCGGCTTGCAGACTTTCCAATCCGGCGGCAATGCGCAGCGTGGTGGATTTGCCGCAACCGGATGGCCCGAGCAGGCAGAAGATTTCGCCGGCTGCTACCTCCAGCCCCACATCGTCCACGGCCAACCGCTCGCCATAGCGATGGCTGACATGGCGCAGGATCAGGCTCATGCTTCGGTCATCCCCAGATCAGGTCTCCTTCGAGGCCTCTTCGGCATCCGGGGCGGTTTCAGCATTTTGCGTTTCGTCGATCAAGGGATCGACCTCGGCAAGGAATTCACGGCCATCGTCGCCATCGGCCAGCGGATCTTCCGGCGAATAATCCATCGCCTCGCCCGGCATCGGCAGGCCGCCGCTGGCCGGCAAGGCTTCGAGCAGGCCGGTGGCGCGCAGTTCTTCCAGGCCCGGCAGGGTATCCAGCGAGTCCAGGCCGAAATGCACCAGGAATTCGTCGCTGGTGCCATAGGTGATCGGGCGGCCCGGCACGCGACGGCGGCCGCGCACCTTCACCCAACCGGCTTCCATCAACACATCCAGCGTGCCCTTCGACAAGGCCACGCCGCGAATCTCCTCAATCTCGGCGCGCGTCACCGGCTGGTGATAGGCCACGATCGCCAGGGTTTCCACGGCGGCGCGCGACAGCTTGCGCGTCACCTCGCGATGATGCTCCAGCATATGCTTGAGATCCGGCGCCGTGGTGAAGGCCCAGCGGCCGGCCAGATTCTTCAGCACAACGCCGCGATGGCGGTATTGGTCTTCCAGCGCCGCCAGCAAAGCCTTGGTGCGCGCGCCCTTGGGCAGGCGCTTGCGCAGGCTGGGTTCATCCAGCGGCTCGGCGGCGGCGAATAGCAGAGCTTCGACGATGCGCAGTTGAGCGGCGAATTCGGCCTCGGCATCGTCAGGCTCGCCGCTCTGCTCGGCTTCATCGCCATCGGATTCCGCCTCGTCGGACCCGTCGCCCTCGGGCGCTTCGTCTTCCACGGCCTCATGCTCGGCCTGCTCGGCCTCGTCGTTGGCGGCGGCTTCGATTTCTTCTTCCGGCAATTCGGTTTCGGGCAACTGCGACATGACTTCAGTTTTCCTTGGCTGCTTCCTGGCCCGAATCCTCGCCCTGCATTTGGGCCTGGACCGGCGCGGCGTCGTCGCCCATCCCTGGCTGCGGGCCGGCATTGCGGCGGATATAGATCGGACCGAACGTCTGCACCTGGCGCAATTCGATATGGCCCTGCTTGGCCATTTCCAGGCTGGCATTGAAGGTGGAGGCAATCGCCGAGCGCACGGTGAAGGGATCGTCCATATCGGGCGGCAGGAAAGCCTGCAAGGTGGCCCAATCCGGGATCGCGCCGATCATGTTGCGCAGGCGCTCCAAGGCTTCTTCCACCGACACGATGCGGCGCCGCGCCAGCTTCATGGTCAGCACTTCGGTGCTGCCCTTCGACGAGCGGAATTCGGCATAGGCCTTCAGCAACTCATACAGCGTGGCGGAATACACCGCCTTGCGGATGATGCGCACGCCTTCCGGCATGCCGCGCATGAACACGCTCAGGCCCACCTGATCGCGGTTCATCAATTGCTCGGAGGCCATGCGCATGGCTTCCAGCTTGCGCAGCTGCAATTGCAGGCGCTCGGCCATCTCCTCGCCGCTCGGCTCGCCGGGCTTTTCCTTTTCCGGCAGCAGCAGGCGCGATTTCAGATAGGCCAGCCAGGCGGCCATCACCAGGTAATCGGCGGCCAGTTCCAGCCGCGCCTTGCGCGCCTCGGCCACGAAAACCAGGTATTGCTCGGCCAGTTGCAGGATGGAGATGCGGCGCAAATCCACCTTCTGCTCGCGCGCCAAGGTCAGCAGCACGTCCAGCGGGCCTTCGAAACCGTCCAGATTCAGTTGCAGGGTCTGGCCCATATCGACGGGTTCGCCGGAAGCTCCCGGGGCCAGGCCGTCGCGGGTCGGGCGCTCGAACGGCTCGATGTTCCCGGCCTCGGGCGCGGGAACGGAATCAGCGGGAATGGCAGGTGTATCGGTCACGAAAGGGGTGTTACCGGCTATGGCCGGACAAAACAAGCAGGATGTCCTGCAAACCCACCACCAGGGGATTGATGACCTGCGCCACCGGGTTGATCGCCAAGCCCATGGCCTGACCCAACAGCGGCACGGCAAGCAATAAAATCAACAGGATGACCATGCCGTAGCGCTCCAGCCGGGCCAGCGGACGGGCCAGGAAAAGCGGCAGCCAGCCCACCGCCACGCGCCCGCCATCCAGCGGCGGCAATGGCAACATATTGAAAACGCAAAGAATCAGATTGATCAGGATGGCGTTTTGCAGATTCGCCGCGATCCAGGGGGCGGTATAGCTGCCGAAATACGGAATCAGGTGGAACAGCAGCATGGCGATATAGGCCTGGGCCAGATTGACCAGCGGGCCGGCAATCGCCACCAGCGCCATGTCGCGGCGCGGCGACGGCAGCCGCCAGAAATCCACCGGCACCGGCTTGGCCCAACCGAACAGGAACGGCGCTTTCAGCAGCAGCAGCATGCCGGGCACCACCACGGTGCCCATCGGGTCGATGTGGCGCAGCGGATTGAAGGTCACCCTGCCCTGCGCATACGCCGTATCGTCGCCCAGCTTCCAGGCCGCCCAGCCATGGGCGGCTTCATGCAGGGTGATCGCCAGCAAGGCCGGCAACACCCAGGTCGAGGCGGTAATCAGGAAGCCGAGGATATCCATTTCAGCCGGCCGCGGCGCGCGGCAGGGCTTGCGCCAGCAATTGATCCAGCCTGGCGCGTTCGGCCGCGCCGAAGGCCTTGGGCGCCGCCGGCTTGCGCGCGGCGGCCTTGGCCACGCGCTCGGAGGCCCGCGCGCTCATCGCCGGCAGGGCTTGCAGCAGGCTTTGCATTTCATCGAAAGCGCCCGAGCAATGCAGCGCAAGATCGCAGCCGGCCGCCAAGGCCGCCTTGCCGCGCGACACCACATCGCCGGCTAAAGCCTTCATGGTCAGGTCGTCGGAAATCAGCACGCCATCGAAACCGATCTGGCCGCGGATCACCTCGGCGATGATCTTCGCAGATGTCGTCGCCGGCTGCGCGGCATCCAGCGCGGTGTAAAGGATATGCGCGGTCATTGCCCAGGGCGCATCGGCCAGCGCCTTGAACGGCAGGAAATCGCTGGCCGCCAGCGTGGCCTGATCGACATCCACCTTGGGCAATTCCAGATGGCTGTCGGCGCGCGCGCGGCCATGGCCGGGACTATGCTTCACCACCGGCAGCACGCCGGCATCCAGCAGGCCGTTCATCACCGCCTTGGCGATATCGGCCACCTGCTTGGCCGTGAAGCCATAGGCGCGGTCGCCGATCACATCATGCGCGCCCGCCACCGGCAGATCGGCCACCGGCGCGCAATCCACATCAATGCCCAGCGCCAGCAATTCGGCGGCAATCGCCGTTGCATTCAGATAAGCCGCCTCGCAAGCCGCCCGCGGATCCTTGGCATAGAGTTCGCCGAACCGCGCCCCAGCCGGAAAGACCGGCCAATGCGGCGGCTTCAAACGCGCCACGCGGCCGCCTTCCTGATCTATCAGCACCGGCGCCTGGGCATTGCCCACGGCTGCGCGGAATTGCGCAACCAACGCCTTCACCTGCGCGGGCGCGTCGATATTGCGCGCGAACAGGATGAAGCCCAACGGACGATGCCGCTGGAACAGCGCGATCTCGGCATCCAGCAGCGCCTGACCGGCGCAGCCGACGACGATGGGGCTATAGCCCTGCCAATCAGCGGCCGACAACGAGGCACCCTTGCTTGGCCGCCGACAGCTTTTCGCACAAAGCCTGAGCGGCGGCGCGGTCGCGCAGCGGGCCGGCCTGCAAACGGAAGTAAATCCCGCGCGCGCCGAGATCGACGCGTTCGAAGCTGGGGCTCAGGCCGCCAAGCTCGGCGGGGAATTTGCGCTGCAACTGCGTCCAGGTGGCTTGCGCCTGCGCCTGTTCGGGCAATGACGCCAATTGCACGCGCGCGGTGCCGCCGGCGGCAGCCGTGGTTGCCGGAGCAGGAGCCTGGGTCCGTGCGGGAGCCGGGGTTGCAGCCGGGGTTGCAGCCGGGGCCGGCGTGGCCGCCGCGCGCGCGGCCGGAGCCGTCGCGGCAGCCGGCGGATTCAACGGCTGCACGCTGGCGGTGCGCGGCGGCGCGGCAGGCGGCGCCGGTTGCTGAGCGGACTGCTGCGCATTGGCGGCCGGACGGTTCTGCACCGTCACCGCCGGGCCCGCCGTGGGCGCGACATTGCCGGCCGGCGCCGAGCTTGCCACCGAAGCATTGCCGCCATTCGCGGGCACAGCAGCTGGGGCAGAAGCGATCGGCCGTTCCGGCGGCGGCAGCAGGCGTTCCACCTGGCCGTTCTGCGGCTGGTTGCCGCCCAGGCGTTCAAAAATCTGCTTGTCCTGATTGGGCACCTGCATGCCGCCGGGATTATCCGGGGCCACCTTGGCCGGCGATTGATCGGCGCGGATCAGCGGCGGCGCGCCGCTGGCGCCGCGCTTCACGCCCTGGTCATAGGCGAACCAGATGCCGACGCCGAATACAGCAACAGCGGCCAGGGCGATGCCGGCGGTAATGGCCCGCTTCGGGCCGCCCGATTGCATGCCGCCGGGCTGCGGGACGCCCCGGTCCGGCGTGGGAACCGGACGCGACGACCGGTCGGTGCGCAGATCGCTCATGACTACCTCATTTCCTCAACGGGCGTGACGCCCATGACGGCCAGGCCGGAGGCGATCACCATCGCCACCGCCCGGATCAACCCAAGGCGCGCATGCGACAACGCACGATCCTCGGGCAGCAGAAAACGCAAACCGGCATCGTCGCGGCCGGCATTCCACAAGCCATGGAAGCCCGCCGCCACATCTTGCAAGTAAAACGCCACGCGATGCGGCTCGTGGGCATCGGCGGCGGATTCCACCAGGCGCGGCCAATTGGCCAGCAGTTTCAGCAAGGCCAACTCGGCCTCATGCTTCAGCAAGCCCATATCGGCGCCGGCCAAGGCCGAATCCGTAACATCCAATCCGGGCAATTCCGTGGCGGCGTTGCGCAGCACCGAGCAGATGCGCGCATGGGCGTATTGCACATAGAAGACCGGATTGTCTTTCGACTGCTCGGTCACCTTCTTGAAATCGAAATCGAGCTGGGCATCGTTCTTGCGCGTCAGCATGATGAAGCGCACCACGTCGCGGCCCACTTCGTCCACCACATCGCGCAGGGTTACGAAAGTGCCGGCCCGCTTGCTCATGCGCACCGGCTGGCCATCGTCCAGCAGGTTCACCATCTGCACCAGCTTCACATCGAGCTCGGCCTCGCCGCCCGACATCGCCTTCACGGCGGCCTTCATGCGCTTCACATAGCCGCCATGATCGGCGCCCCACACGTCGATCATGCTGTGGAAGCCGCGGCGGTATTTGTCGTCGTGATAGGCGATATCGGCGCCGAAATAGGTCCAGCTATCGTCCGACTTTTTCAGCGGGCGGTCGGTATCGTCGCCGAATTCGCTGGATTTGAACAGCGATTGCGGGCGCGGTTCCCAATCGTCGGGCAGCTTGCCCTTGGGCGGCTCCAGCACGCCGGTATAGATCAGGCCGCGCTGTTGCAGGCGGTCATAAGCCTGCTGCACCGCGCCGCTGTCATGCAGCGCGCGTTCGGAGGTGAACACCGCATGGCGGATATTCAGCGCCGCCAGATCGTCCTTGATCATCGCCATCATGGCGTCGGTGGCGGCCAGGCGGAAGCTTTGCAGCCAGTCGCTTTCCGGCGCGTTGCGATAAGTCTCGCCGTATTTCCGCGCCAGCGCCGCGCCCACCGGCTTCAAATAATCGCCGGGATACAGCCCCTCGGGAATCTCGATGCTTTCGCCCAATGCCTCGCGATAACGCAGATGCGCCGAGCGCGCCAGCACATCCACCTGCGCGCCGGCATCGTTGATGTAATATTCGCGGCAGACCTGATAGCCCGCCTTTTCCAGCAA
>JAYSEE010000084.1:0-12755 GCA_041914045.1 Ferrovibrio sp.
ACCGCTATACGCTGTCCGCCTGCCTGGGCACCGATCTGCTGGAACCGGCGCATCTGAAGGATTGGCGCGAATGGGTGGCCGAAGCGGTGCTGCGCAGCGTTAAAAAATAAAGCCGCGCAAAAATAAAACCGGCGGGACGAACCGAGCGCCCCGCCGGCTTATTCAGATCAATCAGATCAAGCGGCTTTTTCGATTTCGGCCTGAGCGGCGGTTTCGCGCGCCACCGCGCGCTGCACGCTGGGCCGCGCCTGCATGCGCTCGAAATGCTTGGCGTAGTTCGGATAGGCCGACAGATCCAGCTTGTGATGCAGCGCCCAGCGCCAGAACACGAAGAGATAGGCATCGGCGGCCGAGAAGTCGCCGAACAGCCAATCCTTGCCATCCAGCATCTTTTCGATCAGCGCGAAATTCTGCGCGGTCGGGCCGGCGGCCAGCTTCTTCACATTGTCGGCGCTCTCAGGCAGATCGCAGAAGCGCTGCGGGCCGAACATGCGGGAAAACACCGGATGGATGCCGGCCGTGCACCAGGCCAGGAAGGCCAGCGCCTCGGCTTCCTTCAGCAGATCGCCGGTCGGCAGCAGCTTGGCCTGCGGAAAGCTCTTCGACAGGTAGGTCATGATCGCCACGTTCTCGGTGAGCGGCTTGCCGTCGATCAGCAGCAGCGGCACCTTGCCCTTGGGATTCATCGCCAGATAATCCGGCTTCTGCTGCTCGCCCTTGCGCAAGGCCACCGACTTGGCGGTGAACGGCGCACCGGTTTCCTCGAGCACGATATGGCTGGCCAGCGAGCAGGCGCCGGGGCCGAAGTAATAGGTCAGTTGCGGCATTTTACCCTCCCAATGATTGTTTCAGCGTGATTGTTTCAGCGTGATCGCTTCAGTGGATAATCGCTTCAGGCAAACGAAAGCCGCCCGCGCTGTTGCCAGTGCGGACGGCTCGATACGGAAACGGCTGGAAACCCAGCCAAGGCATTACGCCTTGGCTTCGGCCGCCTGGTCGTTGCGCTTCTCGGTGATGCGGGCCGACTTGCCGGTGCGGCCGCGCAGGTAATACAGCTTGGCGCGGCGCACATCGCCGCGGCGCACCACGATGATCGACTCGATGCGCGGGCTGTAGAGCGGGAAGATACGCTCCACGCCTTCGCCGTAGGAAATCTTGCGCACGGTGAAGTTGGAATTCACGCCGCGATTGGAGCGCGCGATGCACACGCCCTCATAGGCCTGCACGCGCTCGCGGCCGCCTTCCGACACCTTCACGTTCACGCGGAGCGTATCGCCGGGGCCGAATTCGGGCACCGCACGGGCCGCCGCCAGGGCTTGAATCTGCTCGGCTTCGAGCTGCTGCAGAATGTTCATGGCACTTCGCCTTTCCTCGTCAGAACCTAAAAACCATCAATCCTTGCCGCCGCGCCGGTCTGGCCTGGTTTGGCCCGGCCGGCTGCGACGATACGCATCCCACAGATCGGGCCGGCGCTCGGCGGTGATCTTCTCCGCCATGGCGCGCCGCCAATCCGCGATCTTCGCGTGGTGGCCCGAGAGCAGCACATCAGGGATGCTCCGGTCCTCCCACTCCATCGGCCGGGTATACTGGGGATATTCCAGCAGCCCATCCGAAAAACTCTCCTCGATGGCCGAACCCGCTTCGCCCATCACGCCGGGCAGCAGCCGCACCACCGCATCCATCATCGCCAGCGCCGCGATCTCGCCGCCCGAAAGCACGAAATCGCCGAGACTGACCTGCTCCACCGGGCGCGCCTCGAGCAACCGCTCGTCCACGCCCTCGAAGCGTCCGCACAGCATCACCGCGCCGCCGGCTTGCGCCAGGCTCCGTACAAGCGCCTGATCCATCCGCCGCCCGCGCGGCGAAAAATAGATCAGCGGCTTGCCCGGCAGCGCCGCCATCGCGTCGTCCACCGCCGCCGCCAGCACGTCGGCCCGCATCACCATGCCGGGCCCGCCGCCTGCGGGGGTGTCGTCCACGGAGCGGTGTTTATCGCGTGCGAAATCGCGAATGTCCACCGCCTGCAACGCCCATACGCCGCGCTCCAAAGCCCGCCCGGCCAAACTCTGGCCCAGCGGCCCCGGAAACATCGCCGGATACAGGGTCAGAACCCTTGCCTGCCAGCAGGCATTGGGCTCCACCGCATCCGGCATGCTACTCTTCCTTCGCCCGCTCGGCGGCATCCCCGGCTTCCGACGCGAGCCAAAAGCCCGGCGCCACCGTGAGCCGCCCAGCGGCAACATCCACCTGCGGCACCGCATCGTCGCTGAACGGCACATAGACCGTATCGCGTCCGCCGCGTCCGCCGACAGGCAAGACTTCCAGCATGTCGCCGCCGCCGAAATTGCGCACCGCCACGACGCTGCCAAGAGTCTTGCCGCCTTCATCTTCGGCGGCATGCACCGCCAGGCCGACAAGATCCTCGTGGTAATATTCGCCATCCGCCTCATCGGCCGGCGGCAAGGCCGCGCGATCGACGAAAAGCTGGATGCCGCGCAGCAATTCGGCGGCATTGCGATCGGTCACGCCCTGCACCGCCGCCACCAGCATCTCGCCTTTCGGCTGGCCGCGCAGGCGCAGCTTGAAGACGCGGCCGGACTGATCCGTCAGCGGGCCGTAATCGGTCAGCGCAAGCGGGTCCGCCGTGAAGCTGCGCAGCTTCACTTCGCCCTTGATGCCATGCGCCGAAACGATCATGCCCAAACAGACCTTGCGTGCCATTGCGAACCGATGCGCAGCCTAATGGCGGCTATCAGCCAGCGGCCTGCTCGGAGCCTTCGGCGGCAGCGGCAGCGGCCTCGGCGGCCTTCTGCGCTTCCATCTTCATGCGCTCCTGCGCCTTCGCCTTCGGCTTCGCCTTTTCGGGATTGTTGCCATGCGCCCAGGTCATCAGACCGGCCTGGTGGAAGAAGCGGGCCACGCGGTCGGACGGCGTGGCGCCCTTGCCGAGCCAATACTTCACGCGCTCGACATCGAGCTGCACGCGCTCGCGGTCCTTCGGCAGCATCGGATCGTAGGAACCGATCTTCTCGATGAAGCGGCCATCGCGCGGGCTGCGGGAATCGGCCACCACGATGCGGTAATACGGCCGCTTCTTGGCGCCGCCGCGGGTCATGCGGATCTTGACAGACATACCATTCGTCCTTTCACACGTTGATCTTCGAATTCCAAAAAATCACATTTTCGGCAGGCCGGGGATGCCCCCGCCCATGCCCGACATGATGCTGCGAACGAAGCCCTTCTGGCCCAGCTTCGACATGCGCTTCATCATGTCCGACATCTGCAAATGCTGCTTCAGCAGTTTGTTCACATCCTGCACGCTGGTGCCCGAGCCGGCGGCGATGCGCTTCTTGCGCGAGGCATGGATGATCTTGGGATTCTTGCGTTCCTGGCGCGTCATCGAGCCGATGATGGCTTCCTGGCGCTTGATCACGCTTTCATCGATATTGGCATTGGCCATCTGCTGCTTGATCTTGCCCACGCCGGGCAGCAGGTTCATCACGCCCGACATGCCGCCCATCTTGCGCAGCTGCTTGAGCTGGCTGGCCATATCGTCGAGATCGAACTGGCCCTTCTGCACGCGGGCAGCCAGGCGTTCGGCCTCTTCCTTCTCGATGGTCTCGGCGGCCTTTTCCACCAGCGAGACAATGTCGCCCATGCCGAGGATGCGCTGCGCGATGCGCTGCGGATGGAACGGCTCGATGGCGTCGATCTTTTCGCCCACGCCGATCAGCTTGATCGGCTTGCCGGTAACCGAGCGCATGCTGAGCGCGGCGCCGCCGCGGCCATCGCCATCCACGCGGGTGAGCACGATGCCGGTGACGCCCAGGCGCTCGTTGAAGGCCTTGGCAACGGTAACGGCATCCTGGCCGGTGAGGCTGTCGGCCACCAGCAGCACTTCATGCGGCTGAGCGACTTCGCGCACGGCGGCCACTTCCAGCATCAGCGCTTCGTCCACATGCAGGCGGCCGGCGGTATCCAGCAGCAGCACGTCGAAACCGCCCAGCTTGGCGGCCTGCACGGCGCGCTTGGCGATATCCACCGGCATCTGGCCGGGCATGATCGGCAGAGTGGCGACGCCGGTCTGCTCGCCGAGAATCTTCAACTGCTCCTGCGCCGCCGGGCGATGCACGTCGAGCGACGCCATCAACACCTTCTTGCGCTCCTTGTTGGTCAGGCGCAGCGCGATCTTGGCCGTCGAGGTGGTCTTGCCCGAGCCCTGCAGACCCACCATCAGGATCGGCACCGGCGGCACGGCGGCAAGGTCGATGCCGGTGGCATCCTCGCCGGCTTCCGCATTACCGCCGAGCATTTCGACCAGGTGATCGAACACGATCTTGATCACCATCTGGCCCGGCGTCACCGAGCGCAGCACATCCTGACCGACCGCCTTGGCGCGGACGGAGTCAATGAAGCTTTTCACCACCGGCAAGGCCACATCGGCCTCGAGCAAGGCCACGCGCACTTCGCGCAGGGCCTCGTTCACATCGCTCTCGCTCAGTGCGCCGCGCCGCTTCAGGCGTTCGAACACATCGCTCAGCTTGCCGCTCAGATTCTCGAACATGCGTCCGAAAGCTCCATTCTCGTTTCCGGCAAACACAACGAAAAACGCGCCCGTGCGCGACACTCGCGGACGGACGGCGATCCACGGATCTCAGGGGTTGGATCAACCGCAAGGACCTTGGGACCGGGCGTTTTCCTTAAAAACCGGAAAGCGGGCGGAATAAACCTCCTCCGCCCGGCAAAGTCAAGCCCGGGTCAGCCACCCGGGCCGGCTGGCTTCAGATTCGGCTTTGGCGGAAATATTTCCCTGAAAATCAATAATAAAATCAACGCCGCCCGACATAATACCGCATCGGAATGGGCAATTCCCAGCGCGGCTCGGCGCGGGTGAAGGCATAGGGCGGGCTGAAAGCGGCCAGAATCTGGTCGGGCAGGGAATATTCATGCTCGCCATGTTCCACTTCCTTATTGATCACCAGGCAGATCCGCCCGCTACCCGGGCGCAGGATGCGGCAGGCATGGCTGGCGTAATTGGCCACGATGCTGGGCGTCATTTCGGAAAAGGAAGCGGAATTGTAAAGCAGATCGACGCTGTTCGCGGCGATGCGCGGCACCTGCCAGGGGCAAAGGGCAAGAATTTGCAGGCTATCGTCGGCATCGAAGGCGATTTCCGCCCGATTGCGCGTGGCTGCGTAATCAATCACCGCATCGCCGTAGAAATGCCGCAGATATTCCGTGCCGACATAGATCATCGGCGGGATATCCACATAGATCACCTTGCGGATGCCGGGATGGCGCGACAACAGCAAATGCACCATCGCGCCGAAGCCGCCGCCGATTTCCATCACGCCGCGCATGGCGCCGAAATCCACCCCGGCGGCACGAAAGTTTTCATGCCGCATCAGGAAATTCAGATACAGCGCGGCGTAGCGCCTGCCTTCAATCTCGACGACATCCTTCGTTCCGCCCACCAATGTATCCGGCAACGGCGTTTCTGCTTCCAAGGCCTGCAGCCAAGCGCCGAATTTCGCTTCATAGAACAGGCTTTTGAATTTGAGGAAGCGATAGGCCATCGCATGCAGATAATGCTCGTAGCGGCCGAACAGGCTGCGCAGCACCGGCAATTTCGGCACTTGGCGCAAAAGCGCCATCGCAGGCGGCGGCAATTCGATCCCCTCGAGCGGATCCACCGACAATGTGTCGGCGAAGCCCTTGCCGATCCGCAGGCTGGCGCGGAATCGCTCGATGCCCTCGCGTTCAAGCGCCTTGACGATGCGTTTTTGATAGCCGAGCCAATACGGCCCCGGACGATACAAATCTTCCGCCGCCGCTTGATCCGCCAGCATCAGCGCAAGCAGGCTTGGATTATCTTTCATGCGCGTTGTTTATTCCCCGTGTCAGAGAGGGCATTAACTCTGCTTACCTATGCTCTGACAAGACCCGAGACCTAATTACTGTTGCCCTCGGGCGGGTTCCAGGCCAGGCCCTCGATCGGACGCAGCAGGGTGCGGCCATCCAGGGCGGCGGCCGAGATGAAGCCGTCCACCTCGCCCAGCATCCACTGGCTGCGCATGCGCACCGGCAACCAGATCGTCTCGCCATTCCCGCCGGCGGGCAGCCGGGCCAGCCAGACCTCGGTCACCTCGTCTTCCAGCTTGCGGGTGTTTTCCATGTATTTGCGGGCATAGCCGGCAATCGGCTGGAATTTCACCGTGCATTTATAGGCATCGCCGGCATAGGCCGAGCGGCGATAGGCCGGCAGGCTTTCCCAGCGCACCGGCGTGTAATGCAGATTATAGCGCCGCCGGCCATCGAAGATCGGGTCGCTGCCCTGGCAGGGCGTTTCGCCGGCAACAAGGCTGCGGGCCAGGATGGCGGTGGTGGGGTCGAGGGTGTTGCGGGTCAGGTCCAGCGGCACCGGATCGCGGTCGTCTTGCTCATTGGGCGGCATCAATTCGGCGCGCGGCAGGCCATCGGGGCCCCAGACCATATTGATGCTACGGCGATTGAAGCTGCCGTCGCTTTCGCTGGCATAGCGCAGCGGCCGCAAGCCGCCCTGCGCCAGTTGAACATCCAGATCGGCCTGCATGCGGAAGCGCAGCAGCATATTGGCCGCGCCGGTGCTGCGCATATTGGAGGCGACGGAAAGCTGGCGCGTCGCGTCGCCGGGCTTCGTGCCGGCATTCGTGCCCAAATTGGCGGCCATGTTGGTTGCGGGCCGCAGCGTGAGATCGAGATCGAAAACCTGCCCGCCCATGGCATAGACGCCGAATTTGATATCCGCCTGCACGGATGCAGGCGCCGCGGGGACGGTTGCCTTATCGGCTGCAAGCAGGGCGGCAGGCGAAGCCGACATAGCCAGCAGCGCGGCGGCGCAATATCGCAAGGCGTTCGACATAACCTTCAGATTCGGTCATCGCGCCAGAATTTCAAGCGTTTTTTATTGATAAGCGTCGATGCCGTGGAATTGGCGGCGCACCGCGGCCCGCAAGGCGTGCAGCAATTCCTCGCCGGCTCCCTGAACGGATCCCTGAACTGCACCCGCATTGGCATGCATTTGCTCGCCGCCCAGGCGGAACAGCGCGCGCACCGCCTCCAACTGCAAGCTGAGCAATTCCATATGCGCGTTGTTCAGCGGTTCGGTGCGCTTCAATGTGCTCGAAAGCAGCCCCAGCACATCGGCAATCGTGTTCAAATTCAATCGCTTGCAGCCATCCCGCAGGGCATGGGTGCCGCGCTCCACCTCGGCCAGGATCAGCAGGGCCTCCAGCGGTTCGGCGCGGGCGGCATCGAAGCGTTCGCGCAGGGTTTCCAGCTGGCGCAGCAATTCGCCGCGATCCGGCGGCAGCGGCGCGCAGGGCGGCTCGTCCAGTCCCGGCGACAGGCCAGGCAAGGCGCCAGGCAGCATATCGGGCGAGGTTTCGGCGAAAACCGGCCGCTCCAGAAAGGCTTCCGGCGGCGGGGGCGGCGGCGCGCCGGGCAAAGCCATGCCCATATCGGCCATCAGGGCCTGCAAGCGTTTTTCGCGTTTCTCGCGATCGAACGTGTACAGAGTCATGGAAACCCATTCACAGCATCACCTGCATCAACGAAAGCACAGGGTGATTCGTTTCAGGCGGATTCTCACATTCCAGGTTGAATCGGTCAAGCGGCGTTTACCATAACCGTGCGGTCCGCCGCACCCGCAAACCAAGCCCCGGAGCGCTCTCGGGCGATGCTGGCAAGCTCCGTCCGGCTTGGGTAAGGTCTCGGAATGGCATCTGAATCCGCCTTGCAGGAAAACCGAGACGATCTGGCCGCCGGCATTCTGGCCGGCAATCGCCGGGCGCTGGCCCGGGCCATCACCCTGGTTGAGTCGCGCAACCCGGCGCACCAGCCGGCCGCCGACGCCCTGTTGGCGCGCATGCTGCCCCATGCCGGCCGAGCGATCCGGCTGGGCATCACCGGCACGCCGGGCGTGGGCAAATCCAGCTTCATCGAGCGGTTCGGCCTGTTCCTGGTGGACCGGGGCCTGCGCGTGGCGGTGCTGGCCATCGACCCCTCCTCCAGCCTTTCGGGCGGCTCGATCCTGGGCGACAAGACCCGGATGGAAAGCCTCTCGCGCGACAGCCGCGCCTTCATCCGCCCCTCGCCATCGGCCGGCTCGCTGGGCGGCGTGGCCCGCCGCACGCGCGAGGCGATGGCGCTGGTGGAAGCCGCCGGCTTCGACGTGGTGCTGGTGGAAACCGTCGGCGTCGGCCAATCGGAAACCACCGTGGCCGAGATGGTGGACATGTTCCTGCTGCTGCTGGCGCCCGGCGGCGGCGACGATCTGCAAGGCATCAAGCGCGGCATCATGGAATTGGCCGATCTGGTGATCGTGAACAAGGCCGATGGCGATCTGCTGAAGCCGGCACGCCTGGCCCAGGCGGATTACCGCAATGCGCTGCATCTGCTGCGGCCGCGCCATGCCGAATGGCGCGCGCGGGTGGAGCTGGCTTCCGCCTTGCGCGGCGAAGGCATCGCGGAGGTTTGGGCCGCCATAACGGAATTTCGCGCAGCGCTGGAAGCCACCGGCGCCTTGGCCGCGCAGCGGCGCAAGCAATCGCGCGGCTGGCTGAACCGCGAATTGCAGGATGGGCTGTGGGACTGGCTGCGCGCCGATCCGGCGGTGGCCGGCGCGCTGCCGCGCCTGGAAGCGGCGGTGGAAACCGGCGAAATCACTCCGGCGGCGGCCGCGCGCCGTTTACTCGCGGAGCGTTTCGGGCGTAGCCTATAGCCGAATTGACAGGCTGGGCAGACTTCCGCCTGGCCGATACCGCAGTCGGATGAGCATGGACAGCCTTCTTGCCAACCTGCCATTGACGCTCCGCTTCGTCGTCCTGTTCCTGCTGCTGATCGTGCTGCTGCAGCAGCGCAAGCAGGTAGGCGACGATCCCGGCTATCGCATGCTCTATTCCGGCATGGCCGTCGTGGTGGCCGCGTCGGGCCTGGAAGTGCTGATGGCTTTCTACGACTCGCCGCAAAACTGGCAGATCGCCACCGTGGCGATGTATTTGCCTGGCCTTAGCCTTGTGGTGGCCGGCGTATCGCGCTGGGCGCGCTGGCTGGTGGCGCTGCGGCAGCGCGCCGACGAGCGCGACATCCTGCACCAGAAGCTGGAAGAACAGCGCATGCAATTGCTGGAAAGCCATCGCATCGGCCGGCTGAGCTATTGGGTGGCCGACCCCGTGCGGCGCGAGGTGCGCGCCTGGGATGGCCAGGGCGATGGCAGCATCGACACCGAAAGCCGCATCACCTGGGATGAAGCCTTGCGCATGCTGGCGCCCGGCGAACGCGCCGCATATGAAGCGAAGGCGCTGGAACTGCTGCGCAGCGGCGAGCGTTTCGAAAGCGAAGTCCGCTTGCGCGGCCGCGATGGCGAATATCGCTGGTTTGCCCTGGCGATGACGGCGCAGCGCAGCCAGCAAGGCGGCAGCCAGCTGTTCGGCGTGATGCGCAACGTGGATGCCGCCAAGCGCGCGGAGTTGGCGCTGACAGAAATGGCGCATCTGATGCAGAGCGTGATCGACGCGATCCCCTGCGTGATCGTGGTGAAGGATGCCGAGCTGCGCTACCGCTTCACCAATTCCTATGCCCGCAATCTGTTTTTGCCGGCCGATCACCCGCCTGACGCCGATCTGGTCGGCAAGCGTTTCGGCGATATCAGGCCCGGCCCGCTGGCGGACGCCACCGATGCCGAGGATGCCGAGGTGCTGGCGGGCCGGCCGATGCCGTTTACCGAAGTGTATCGCGCCTATGCCGAGGGCAAGCCGGAGCATTGGTGGATCACCAAGCTGCCGCTGCCCTATCGCCCCGGCGAAAAGCCGGAATTCATGATTACCGTGGCCTTCGACATCAGCGCGCTCAAGCAGGCCGAAGCGGCGGCCCGCGCCGCCCAGGCCGAGGTGAGCCAGCAGGCCGGACAGCTCGAAAAGCTGGCCGAGCGCTATCGCCTGGAAAGCGAGCGCGCCATGGAGGCCAGCCGCGCCAAATCCGAGTTCCTCGCCTCGATGAGCCATGAATTGCGTACGCCGCTGAATGCGGTGATCGGCTTTTCCGAAATCATCACCGGCAAATTGTTCGGCGATCTCGATGCGCGCTATCTGGAATGCGGCGAGGACATCCTGTCCAGCGGCCGGCATCTGCTCAGCCTGATCAACGACATCCTCGACATGGCGAAGATCGAGGCCGGCCGCTATGAACTGGATATCCGCCATGCCGATGCGGCGGCCGTGCTGGACGGCGCGGTTCGCCTAGTGCGCGGCCGCGCATTGACCCGCGGCCTGACGCTGGAAAGCCAGATTGATGAAAAGCTCGACGACGTTTCGGTGGATGCCCAGGCGCTGAAGCAGATCGCCATCAACCTGCTGACCAATGCGATCAAGTTCACCCCCGCCGGCGGCAAGGTGACGCTGACCGCCGGGCCGGAAGGCGACGGCCTGCGGATCAGCGTGCGCGATACCGGCATCGGCATTAAACGCGAACATCAGGCGCGCATCTTCGAACCCTTCTGGCAAGCCGAGGGCCCGATGGCGCGCCGCCATGAAGGCAGCGGCCTCGGCCTGGCGATCACCCGCCAGTTGGTGGAATTGCATAACGGCCATATCCGCGTGCTCAGCGCGCCCGATCAAGGCACCGAGATGATCGTGACCTTGTTCCCCGGCGCCTCCGCCAGCAGCCTCGCCGACCTGACGCGCGACAAGGATGTCGGCAGCTATATCTGACCGCCGTGTTTCACGTGAAACACCGCCTGGCTTGCCGGCGGATTGTGAACGAGGCCCGGATTGAACGAGGCAATCGGATGCTGCGGCATATCGGGTTATGCATTGTTCTGCTGGGCTTGCTTGCCGGTACGGCCATGGCGACGGACGCCGATCTGCCGCCGCCCGATCCGGCGGGTTTTTGGCGTGAGGTCGGTCCCCGGCATGCCAGCAGCACCTGCATCGGATCGAAAGCCAGCCCGGTCTGCATGCTGGACACGCTGATGGCCTGTTTCCGGCGCGGCGGCGATATCTGCTACCGCGCCATGACGGAGCAGGATATCGCAAAAAGCCTGGCGAAGACTAATCCGGCAGGCAGCAGGATTTTACAATATCGCATCGAAACAAGCCGCATTGCTGAAGGCGATGGTGAAAACGGTTATTACGACAGAAGAATCGGCGATACCGTAATTATTTATAGGATGAGGAATTGCTATAATTGGACAGGAGAAAAGATCGAATGCTCCGGCGTTTCCCCTCTCCCCAATGATGAATTGACTCTTCGGAGAGAGGGGCCGTTATGGAGAATTATCGATTACGGTCAGCCCAGCAGGCGTCCGATCAAACCTTAGCGGCAACGCTCATTGCATTCTTTCTCGCTTTTTCGCGCAGCCATTCGAAGCAATTCCAAATATCAGAAATCAGAATGGCGTTTACCAGCACGCGTCGGAAGGCATATGCTTGGTTCGCAATTCTTAGTGTTGACCTTTGATGACGTGGGTGAAGCTTGAAGGCTGCAATAGAGCGATATTTGCGAAGCTATCCGAAGGCGCAAGTCCATATCTTGCGAAAGCATGCTTACGCTCTCGGATTTTGGTTGCGGGCATATCCGAGGATGACATCCTGGAAGCGATTTTCTGTTTTCGTAGAAAGAACGATTCTTATTCCCGCAACCTTATGGCCAATCGCAATCGGTTTAATTCTGCTCGCGGCGGGATGGATCGACCGCCGTTTCAGTCGTTGAGCTTTCGCCGTCTATCGCGCTCTTCATAAAGACGCTCCAAACCTTTCTCAAAACTGTTATTTGCAACCCTCAGCATTAGACTGATCCGTGTATTTGCTTTTTTCACTGGCTCGGGAATATTTGCATTCGGAATCTTTCCCGCGGCTTTTCCCGCATCCGACACATTGCCGATTTTTTCCAGCCAGCCTTGCGCCGTTTCTGTTTCCTTAATGTGCTTTTCAAGCTGCTCATCCGTCAGCAATGCAGGCTGCCAAATGGGATTAGCGCGGCTATCTGCAACCGCGTTGCGCAATTTTCCATGTAGTTGAGGATCGATGGGTTTGACCCTTTCGATCTGACCCAGAATCTTTTCTTGGTCCTGCTTGCCGAGCTGATTGTAAATATGCGTGCCGACCAATGCGGCCTGAATGTCGGGATTGGTGAAATAGATTTTCTTCGTATCGAGCCCGAGCGCGCCGGCAATTTCCTGAACTGATTCTTTGGCAATATCCGGCGCGACCTCTTCGCGGGGCTCCGGCTCAACATTGTTCGGCTCGGGAGCTTGCGAGCTGCGATCCTGCGTTTCTTGCAACGTGTCTTCCTGCTGGGTGAGTTCTACGTCATCCGTGCCGTTGCCACCAGACAGCGTCTCGGCCATCGGTTGCTCAATTGCATCCTGCCTCGGCTCCGGTCTGTACCAAGCCGGCAGGCGGCTTAGCAGGGCATCCCAGGCATCGTTATCGAGCAGGTTGCCGCTGTAATCCTTCCAGGGCAGTTGGCCGGCTGGCTGCTGGGCCTGCTGCGGTTGTTGGCCCTTGGCCGGAGCATAGATGTTCTCGAAGGCCTTGATGCTCTCGCCGCCAGGGCCCATCCCTGTAAGCGCGCAAGCCTCTAGTAGAGGCTTGTGGGCGCACAGGCCCGAAGGGCCGGGGCGACCTTCAGGCCGTTCTCCTTCTGGAATTTCTCGATGGCCTCATGGTCGAACATGCCCCAATAGCCGGTGGGGCCTTCTGTCTTGTCGGCATCGA
>JAYSEE010000085.1:0-12721 GCA_041914045.1 Ferrovibrio sp.
TCGGCCGCGAGTTCGGACAGATATCCTTCCAGGCGCGCTGTCAGAATTTCGCAGGCCGTTTGCGCCAACGCAGCGGGAAGCCCTGGCGTTTCGCGGATCACTTGGCAATGGGCGTCCAGCACCGGCGCGACATCCGGTTTCTCAGCGCCAGAATTCAACCGCCTGGCTTGCGACAGGATGCCTTCGGCATGGGCAAACCCGATTGCGCGGCCGGATACCTGCGCCTCGGATCGCAGCAGGCTGTTATGGCTCAATGCAACCGCATCCGGCGTCAGCATGGCTTTCGGCATGCGCCACCAGGGCGTCCATGACCGCGTGCGCGCCGCGCGGCGCAGATACTGAAGCTTGATCGGACGATAAACCAGCGAAGCGCGCGCGGTATACTGGCTCGCCTCGGTCCCGCCGCCGAGCGCAGCCACCAGGGGCGGCCCGCCGCGGAATTCCAGATCAGTCTGCCTGCCCGCCTCGATCAGCAGGGCGGTTTCCACCACCAGAAGCAATTCCGAAAGCGACCGCGCCGCCAAAAAACCCAGGCGGCGGGAATCCGGATCGGCGATGGACCACAAAGCCGCAAGATATCTTTGCGCGATATCGCGAATGCTTTTTTTCATCTCCGCATGGGAAAGCGGCCAACGAAAACCTTCGCGCCAATCCGATGAATCCCCCGCAGCCGCAAGATCGAAGGGAATCTTGCGGCGCTCTCGCATGATATTCATTGTCACGCTGGCTTTAGACGTTGCTCATTCGTGCGCAGATCGATGTATTGATCAATCGGAAACGGCGTCACGCTTTCCGATAGATGCTTCAGATCGCGAACCGAATCCATCTTGATAACGGCGGTCCACCGCACCGAGTTTCCCGTATTCTCTATCGACTCATGCACCAGATACGGGGTCATGAATACGATATCGCCCAAAGCATAATCGACCATATCGTAGCGGCGCGCCTGGGCGAATTCGCTTTCGTTCAGGAAAGGTTTTCCATTGGCCGTGATATCGTGATGCAACGGCCCCTTCCGATGGGTATTCGCAAAACAGGCCACACCGCCAAGATTGGTGCCGGTGCTCAAGGGAATCCAGAGTTGAAGGGAATTCAGGCTGGTGCGATCACGCAGATCCTGATGCGGCAGGAACGTGTTGCGTTGATTTCCCGGCTCCAGACAGAAGACCGAATATGCCTGAATTGTTGCATCCTCGAAGCCGAATTCCTTGATTTTGCGCGCGACCCCCGGCTCGCTCAAAATGCGGGGCACGGCCGCCAGCTTTCCGAACAAACGATAGCAATTGCTTTTGAGCGCGGGCGACAATCGGCCAAGCGCCAGGAAGCCCTTGTCGATTGCATTCGGATCGGACGGATCGAGATCGCAATGCGGACGCATTATCTCGAATATACCCCGTCGAATTGCGGCGATCGCCTCTTGGCTGGCAATGCCGCGCGCCACTTCAAATCCATCCGTTTCAAAACTCATGGCTTGGCCTCCACGACATAGCGCGCCAAATTCTTCACGACAGCCAACTCGCGCGCATCAATTTCCTCTTCGGGAATCTTAACGCCGTAGCTTTCCTCAAGGCGGAAAAGCAGATTTATGAAATCGAGGGAATCCAACTCGCCCTGAGTGATGAGATTGGTTTCGGAAAAAGCCGGCGAAGATGCATCAATCACCGCATTGCGCATTTCAGCTACGATTGCGGCGATCTCTTGCACCACGGTCTGTTCAGTCGTCGACATCCGTTGCTCCTACTTTGCAATCAACCGATAATCCAGAAGCGTCGCCGCCCAGGACAGCCCCACCCCGAAACCACAAACCAGAACGCGCTTGCCGGCCAACCCCACGGTTGCATCAGCCCGCCGCAATGCCATTGGTATAGTCGATGAAACGGTATTGCCCGTTTGATCCATCTCAATAATGACTTTTTTCGGATCGAGTTTCATCGCCCCGGATAGCGACTCGATCATATAGCGACTAGCTTGGTGGAAGACGAATAAATCGACATCCTCAAGGGACAGGCCATTGCGAGCAACGCAATCCCGTATGCACTGGGGTATCCGGCGCATCATGAACGTGTAGATTGCACGCCCATTCATATATAGCGCCCCAGGCCCTTCCACCGGCATATCTGGATTGCGGCTGCCGCCGCCTTTTACGATCAGGTCTTCCGCGCCCGAACCATCGGAGCCGAAAACGAACTGCCCTATACGTCCGGCTCCGCCCGGCTGCACCAGGCAAGCCGCCGCGCCATCGCCGAATAGCGGCACTGTGGCGCGATCATCCGGATCCATCACCTTGCTATAGGCTTCCGAGGTTATCAGCAGGCCGCGTTGCATGCCATGCTGCGCCATAAAACCCTGCATGGTTGCCAAACCATAGACGAAACCCGAGCAACCCTGGTTGATGTCGAAAGCGGCAATGCTTTGGCGCAAACCCAAGCGATGCTGCACAAGATTGGCGGTGGTGGGCAATTTGTAGTCGGGGTTTTGCGTGCAAAGCACCAACAGCTCGATCTCATCCGGCCGGGCCGCATGGCTTTCGAACAGCGCCTGCGCGGCGGCAACGGCCATATCCGATACCGACTCTCCCGCACCGGCGATCCGCCGCTCCGCGATGCCGATCTTACGGTCCAGAAAATCCGCCTCGAAACCGAATTTCCCGATCAACTCGGGATTCGTCACTCTGCGTTCAGGGAGATATTCGGCAATGGCGCTCAGTCCGATCGGATCGCCCATTCTAACCCTCTTCCGTTATCAGCCGGCGGCCTGAAACGACATGGAAATCCTGGGCTGCCGCAATGTTCCAGCATGATCGTGGAAACGCAGTTCCGCCAAGGTAACCAATCTGCCGAAGGCATTCCTGGCATTGATGTTGCGCAGGCTCAGATGACTGTCGATATCGGCCAATGCCGGGTCGATGCAAAGGTTCTCGATAAAAAGCAATTCCGCCGTCACCTTGCCTGGCAACATGGCTGGCGATGCCAGATGCAGCAATTTGTTGGCATCCACCAAACAGCGCAGCAATGGCTCCAAGCTCCCCGCGCGTATAGTGCATTCGCCATTGAAATCCGCCGTCGCTTGAATGCCGCTCAGATCGTTGCCGGACGGCAGATTCTGAACCGGCGGCAAACCGGCTTCGGGCAGGAAATACGCCGATACTTTTCTACCGGCAAAGACCCCATACACTTCCGCTGCCGCATTGGCGGGCCGCTCCTGCGGTTCTTCGTCTACATAGACGACGATCCGGCCGTTATTTCCGGTTTTTCTGGTGAATTTGGCGCGCATGACCTGAAACGGCGCAATGGCCTCTCCGGTCCATATGCGCAACGCCTGATCCACCGCCGCAAGCATGGAAGCGCCGAGGATATGGCTGCGCCCATCATAGGCCGCCAAAGCGGTTGCTGTACTGAAATGAGCCATACCCGGACTTTAAGCTAGGCGCACATCGCGCAAATAATCTTCCACCGCGCCATCAATCGCAGCCCCCACTTTATGGGCGATGCTTTCCTTCGGCAGCATGCGCATCAATTCCAGCAGGCGGGCCTTGCCGGGCCAGTATTCGCCTTTGCGCGCGGCTTTCACGCGCAGATAATCCTCCAGCGTGCAGGAACTGAGCACGGAATCGAAAACTTCATGGCCGCGGCGATGAGCATGCCGCTTGATGCCTTCCGGCCGGAAACCGAACAACACCTGATGGCGTTGCCAATCGGCCAATGGCATGGCCTGAGCGCCGCCTATGCGCTCCAATCCCATGGTTTCGAAGCCGTGAATCACCAAGCGCGCCTTGGCTTCCATGCCCCAAAATAATGCCCCCGTGCCGGTAGGCCGATCACCGATCACAATCGCGGTTTCCGCCGAGCGGTGGATCGGATGGATGGCGGATAGCGAGGCCACTCCGACCACCTTGCTTTCGCCGCGCGGCCGGATCAGCAAAGCCAGGCGTCGGTTATCGGTTTGCAGCAGATCGCGCAGGAAAGCGCGTTGCTTTTCCGGCGTGTTGGGAAATAGGCCGTAATCGCTGTAGCGCGTGACGCGCGGATCGTTGAACCAGCGATGCCAGCCATCTTCGTCGATGGCTTTTTCGTTCGGGATCACCAGATCAATCGTCTCTCCGGCGATGAAGACTTCGTAGCGTCCGTCGGTCTGTTCAGTCATTGCCGCCTCCCGCCCTCGCGCAAAATGGCTCCCAGCTTGGCAACCACGGTCTCGATATCCGCCTCGCTCAAAGCCGGAAACAACGGCAGGCTGAGGCATTTGGCATAATAAGCATCGGCGCCGGGCAGATTGGCCAAACCATAGCGTTTGCGATAATAGGGCTGGCGATGCACCGGCAAATAATGCACTTGGCTGCCGATCCCCTGCTCGCGAAGGCGATGCATCACCGCGCCGCGTTCGATGCCGCAAGCCGAAAAATCGATCAAAGTCACGGCAAGATGCCAAGCCGGCCTGCCATGCGGCACACGGGCAAGCGGCTTTACCAGCGGCGCCAGCGGCAGCAGAAGCCTTTCATACAGCGCGGCCAGCTCCGTGCGGCGGCGCACGAAACCGGGAAGCTTGCTCAACTGGCTGCGTCCCAGCGCGCAGAGGATATCCGGCGCGCGGTAATTCAAGCCAACCTCGGGCATCTCGTAATACCACGGATTGGGCTGGCCGCCGGCATCGCGCCCCTGATCCAGATATTCATGTCGAGCCGGATCGCGCTCCATGCCGTGATTGCGCAACAGCGCGACACGGCGCGCCAATTTCGGATCGTTGCTGCAAACCGCGCCGCCTTCGCCCATGGCGGCGGTCTTCACCGGATGGAAAGAAAACACGCTCATCGCCGTGTAGAGACCAGCGCCGACCGGAATATCCGCATTCGCTTCCGGGCGTTCGCCGGCAGCATATTGCACGCCGCCCAGGGCATGGCAGGCATCCTCGATCAGCAAGGCGCCGGCCTTGTCTGCAATCCGGGCCAAGGCCGAAATATCGCAGGTCTGGCCGTTGAGATGCACCGGCAGCACGGCGCGCAGACGGCGGTTCGGCCAAGCTTTGGCAGCCTCGGCAATCGCACGCTCAAGCTCCACCGGCCCCAGCAGGCCGGTTTCGGCATCGACATCGGCAAACCACACTTCAGCGCCGGCGAGATGCGGTCCATTGGCGGTGGCCAAAAACGTCAGGCTCGGAACGATCACGTAATCGCCGGGCCGCATCTCAAGCGCCAAGCCGGCCAGATGCAACGCAGCCGTACCGTTGGAGCAGGCAAGTGCATGCGCCGCGCCTGTGGCATCGCGCAAATCGGCCTCGAAAGCCTCGACCTGCGGGCCGGTGGTCAGAAAATCGCCGCGCAGCACCGCCGTTACGGCGGCGATATCCGCTTCGTCGATGCAATGCCGGCCATAGGGCAGCATGTTCAAAGCCCGATCATCTTGCGCAACGTGGCGCCATCCAGCCATTGGGTGTTGTTGTCGCTGGTATATTGATAATCCTCGCCCACCGGAACAGCACCGACATCGGTATAGCGCTTGCGGCTCCAAAAGGCGAAGGACGGTTCGACCACATAGCGGTCGGCCAGTTCCAGCGTGGTGCGCGCTTCGTCTGAAGTCAGCAATATTTCATGCAGCTTCTCGCCCGGCCGGATGCCGACCACCTCGGTCGGCATATTCGGCGCCAAGGCACGGGCGAGATCGACGATCTTCATGCTGGCAATCTTCGGCACGAAAATCTCGCCGCCCTGCATCATCGCCAGGCTGGACAGCACAAAGGCCACGCCATCGTTCAAGGTGATCCAGAAGCGCGTCATGCGCGGATCGGTAATCGGCAATGCCTTGGCGCCCTTGTCGATCAGGCTCTGGAAAAAAGGCAGAACGCTGCCGCGCGACCCCAGCACATTGCCATAGCGCACCACCGAGAACCGCGTCGGCCGATTGCCGGCCAAATTGTTGGCCGCCACGAAAATCTTATCGGCGGCCAGCTTGCTGGCGCCATAAAGATTGACCGGGTTCACCGCCTTATCGGTGGATAGCGCAATCACCTGCTTCACGCCGACCGCCAGCGCCGCAGCGACCAAATTCTCGGCGCCATGCACATTGGTCTTGATGCATTCCATCGGATTGTACTCGGCGGCGGTGACATGCTTCAGCGCCGCGGCATGCACCACGATATCCACATCATGCATCGCCATCTCAAGGCGATCGCGTTCGCGCACATCGCCGATGAAAAAGCGCAGCGGCAGATTATTGGTGCGACCGGCGATATAGCCGAAATCATTGGCCATATCGAATTGCTTGGCTTCATCGCGCGAAAAAACGATCAGACGGCGCGGCTTATAGCGCGTTAGAACCGTATCCACAAAAGCCCGGCCGAACGAGCCGGTGCCGCCCGTAACCAGAATGCTCTTGCCATCGAGCTGCAGGGTGGAAAAATCGAATCGTCCAGTCATTTCGCAAAACTCCGTGCCTCAAAAATTTCGCCAGTCGGCGGTTCTTCCCTGCTTTGCTCTCGATAGGCGCGGGCATACCAGTCGTTGCCGCGCAGCAATTCTTCATGCCGCCCCAACCCTTCGATACGCCCAGCGGAAAGCACCACGATTTGGTCCGCATCTTCAATGGTAGATAGACGATGCGCCACAACCAGAATGGTCGCTCCGGTTTCCCGACGTATCTGCTGCAGCGATTGCCTGAAGCGAGCCTCTGAACGAGCATCGAGATTGCTTGTCGGCTCATCCAGAATCAGGATGGCTGCCCGGCGAACCAGCGCCCGCGCCAAATCGAGCCTCTGGCGCTGACCGCCGGATAGCCGCGCCCCTTCCTCGCCCACCAGGGTATCGTAGCCGTTGGGCAGATCATTCACAAAATCGGTAACGCCGGCCAATGCGGCGGCAGCCTCTACTTCCGCATCCGTGGCCGAAGGCCGGCCATAGCGGATATGTTCGCGTATCGAGACATTGAACACTAAAGGCGATTGCGACATGTAAGCGATGCCTTCACGCAATGCTTCCACATCGAAATCGGCCAATGCCGTATCGTCTATAAAAATACGCCCCCGGCTTGGCTCGCGCAGCCGCGGCACCAGATCGATCAGAGTGGATTTTCCCGCACCCGACGGGCCGACCAGCGCGGTCATGCTGCCGGCTGGAATCGTTAGAGTGACATCCTGCAATGCAGACCGCTCTCCGCCCGCTGGATAGGCGAAATCCACGGCTTCGAAGCGCAGCGACGTTTTCAGACCTGTGAACGGCATCCGCCCGCTGCGAATTTCCGCGGCCTGTCGCATCGTCTCCAGCCGCCCCACCAAGGAACGCAGGCTGGCATTGTTCGCCATCACCGCCTGGCTGCTGACCATCAACTCGCGGCTGATCGGCAGCAGCCGCATCGCCGCCACAATGCCGATCACCGCCAATTGTTCGATCTGCAAGCCAATCACTGTGCTGCCCAGATAAATCATCAGCAGGCCAAAGCCAATGGCGACCGGCTCAACCACCGAGCCGAGCCTGGCATTGAGCAGCCAGAGCCGGAGCATCCCTTCCCGTTGTTTGCCCGCCAAACCGCGCAGGTCGGCCATTTCGGCTTCCTCCGCACCGGATAACCGGATCAGACGGATGCTGCCCAGGCGTTCGATCAAGAAATTCGCCAGCCGTTTATTGGCTTCGGCTACATTGACGCCGGATTTCGCCGAACGATTGAGCAGCCGCCTCGTCATCAGCAGCACGCCGCCAAGCACGGCAAGAGCGAAAAATGCCGTAGCGCCGCCGATAACGAACAGCATGCCGAGATAGAACAGAAAAATCAGGAAATATCCGAGCAATTGAACCGGCGCCATACAGGCATATACCGCCAAACCAAGTTCGGAAGTCATGCTGTTGACGATGCTGCCCGTGGCTTCGCGATCATGATAGGCGCTATCGGCGCGCAGATAGCGGCGGAAGACCTGGCATCGAATATCAAAGGTGAGCGTTTCGCGGATCGCCCCAATAGCCACCAGCCTCTGATAACCGAATATCTGGCGCGCCACGATAGCCGAATAAGCCACGATCACCATTACCGCGAGCGAGGGCTGGCCGCCGATCAGATCATAAATCCAGTCCATCATCCGGCTAAGCGGCGAATTCGCCGGCGCGGCAGGCGCATCGCGATTGGCGACGATCTGCACAATCGGCACGAACATTGCGATTCCTACGCCTTCGACCAACGTGGCCAGCAACTGATAAGTCAACAGCGTGGCTTCCTGCCTAAGGCCGAAGCCGACGCGTCGCGTCAGCATGAAATATTCGCGGAATGTCATACTTATTTGCCCTCGGCATAGCGACGGCGAGCACGCTCTAGGTCTAATGGCTGGCCAATATCGGCCCAATCTTCATGCAATGGGAACAGACCAATCCGCGCCCCCAGGCCGCGCGCCTGATTCAGCAATGTCGGCATATCCATGGCGCGGCCAGGCTGAACCAGATTGCATAATTCGGGGGCAAGACAGTATATGCCGGCTGCAATGAAATTGCTTAACACCGGCTTTTCATCAATACCGGCAAACAACCCATCTGGCGAATGCCTAATAACGCCATAAGGAACCGGCACATCGTAACGCGCGACGCATATAGTGGCATCCAACCCATGGCGGTCGTGATATTCGCGCACAGCGCCAAAATCCACTCCGCTCACCACATCGCTGTTCATCACCAGGATCGGCTTTTCGGGTTTTTGCGGCAACAGACCCAGGGCGCCAGCCGTACCAAGCTGCTTGGGCTCTGTTACCAATGAAATATCCACGCGGTTGTCGCGGGCGGCAATGAAACTCGCGATTTGATCCGCAAGATAATGCACGGCGATGAAAACTTTGCTCGCCCCGGCTTTCTCCAAGCCGCTCAATACATGATCCAGCATGGGCCGGCCGCCCACCTCAAGCAGAGGTTTGGGCGTTTGTTTGGTCAAATCGCCGAGACGGCTTCCTAATCCGCCGGCCATGACCAAGGCCCAATCGAGTTGCGGCTCCGCTTCCGGCGCAATCAAAATACGCTTCACCCTGCCTTCCGCATCCAACACCGGAAGAAATGGAAGCGGCCGGTCGGTCTTCGGCAATGCGGCGCCGGCTGTCAACGCTGTATATTTTCGATTCATGATATTCTCGATGGCATCATCGAGATTCGCGCCCTTAAGCAGAGCACGGCGCACATCCCCATCGGTAACCGTGCCAACCAATTGATCGGCATCGTTGACCACCAAACAGAAAGGATGCGTAAGGCTATTGAAACGCGCCAGCACATCCCGCAACAACGCATCCGCGCGGCAGCTCTGCGCCTGAATTTCCGGCTGGCGATCCAAACTGCGCATCAGGATAGAATCTCCCGCAAAAGCATGAAGCGCTCCGCCGCAGCCAAACCATAGCTGGCGCCATGCAGCTTTGCCTGTGCTGCAAGAGCAGCAGCATCTCGCGGACCGCCCGGCGTCAATTCACTGGCATAAAGCGCCATGATATCGAGCTTGCGCTGCAAACTAGCCGAAATGTCGACGATCGTGGTCGGCAGGAAGGGGCGCGCCATGGCTGGCGGCGGCGCATCGGTCTCCGACAATATCTCCATTGCCAATATGCGCCGCAAACCGAAATCCCGTTGCCTGAAGCTCTTAGCGGCAGCAAGAAAACTTTCGGCGGCAGCCGTATGGTCATCATGCGCATCGCCGGCATGGGGCAGCAGCAATACATCCGGCCGCACTTCGGCCAACAATTTGCGGGCTCGATCCACCAAAACGCCTCGTCCCATCGCCTGCAAAGAGCTCGCCGGCAAATCAAAGCGATGCGTCGCCGCCATCGGATATGCCTTGGCCACCGCTTCGGCCTGGCGTGCATGGATCTCGCAATAAGCATCGGAATAGCCCGCCCCGCGCGGCGTGGTAACGATCAACCAATGCAAGGTTGCTCCACGGGCCGCAAGTTCAAGCAACGTGCCGCCAGCGCCGATGGTTTCATCATCGGCGTGCGGCGCCACCACCAATACTTTCTTGGCGTCTAGCAAAACCAGCTCCCGGCTTCGATGGGTTGCGTGAATTCGTGTTCAAGCAGGCAAACTGCGCCATCGTCGCAGCGCACCAAAGGCCCCCCGGTCACGTCCAATACGCGACCGGGCTCGGCATAGCGCCATTCCGGGCGCATCGGCAAGGGACGCACACGCCAAATCTTTGCACTTCCGAGCCCTGCATGTTCGGCCTCCGCGCCAGGATAGGGTCGCCCCAGAGCGCGCACCAAGCGATCCACAGCCATAGCCGACATACGGAAATCGATTCTGCCATCGGCGGCGCCCCGCTTTCGCCAAGCCGGCGCCTCGGCCTGGCTTTGCGCAGAGCCGGATAAATTGCCATTCGTCTGCACTGCCGCCAGCAAACCAGGTATTGCCAGCACAGCCTCCCGCAAAACCAAATCCATCAATCCGCGTGCTGTAATATCGTCAGGCACGGCAAAATCTCGGCGCTGCAAAATCTCCCCTTCATCGGCTCCCGCGCTGAGTTTGAAGAAGCAAACCGCGCTATGGGTCAAACCGAGAAGGATTGTCCAGATCAGCGGATGCCGGCCGCGGCCATGCGGCAGCGGCGCTGGATGAAAGCCGATCCCGCCCAAGCGGGCCTGACTGAGAATCGCCGCCGGAATCAACCGCGACCACCCCCAGACCAACAGCACATCGGGTTTATAATGCGCCACCGCAGTTGCCAGCGCGGCATCATCCTCGGCCAGACATACCGGTATGCTGGCCGCGTCCGCAATAGACCGTAGATCCGCATAATCGGAATGACGCTTGCGGCCAGATTGGGGCGGCAAAGTCGCGACAGCGGCAATATCTGCCTGCGATGCAATTGCAGCCCGCAGCAATGCCGCACTGGATTCCACCGCACCAACGAATAGAAAGCGCATCAGACACGCGCCTCACAGGTTTCGGCAAGAGCAAATACGTCCTGGAACCACACGCAATTTTGCGGCAACGCCGCCAAGCCCTGCTCAACTTGTCTCGGTCGGCCTTCCAATGCCGAGGCAAGGTTTCGCAAGCCATTCTGCGCCGCCTTGCGATCCGCACGCTGCGGCAAAGCGGAAAAATGCGCCAGGGCAATCTCTATCCGACGGCGCAGCGCGGCAAGATCAGCCGCTTTACATGCGCCAAGTATGCTTTCAGCGTGGCTCCGATAAGCCACCACGGGGCTCGCCGTGCGGCTTGCGATAAAGCCGCCATCCAGCCAGCGCGTAAACAACCACCAATCGGCTGCTGCCAAACCGGATGGCAATACGCCATCCCACTGCTTCAACAGATCGGTACGCATTGCCGTATTGGTAAATCCGAAAAAATTGCAGTCTGTAATTGCGACGCTGCCTTGGATTTTCTGCGGCACGGGGGCGACATCTAGGAAATGCGCGCCGCGATCAGTCCCATTGGCATCCAGCAACGCCATATCGCCGAACGAAATGTCGGCTTGCTGCAAAGCCGAACGATGCAAAGCCACCGCATCGCGGCCAATCACATCGTCATAATCCGTGCAGATGACGAATTCCGGTGCTTCCGCCAAAGCGGTCTGCAACATGGCCGCCCGCAATGCTCCGCCAGTTATTCCGGAAGGGGCTTCGCGCGAGATCACGCGATGATGCGGCAGATCGCAAGCAGGCATACTAGTGCCCGCCTCGCGCAGCAGCAGCAAAGTTACAGGCTCAGCCAACGCCGCAATCCCAGCGAGATAGGCTTCGATCCAATCCCGTCTCATCGGATAAACCGCAGTTGCAACCAAAGGCAGCGGCATTGGATGCAATCAGCTGGCGGGCACCAGATCGCTCAAAGCGAGCAGACGATCTTCGTCAATATCTCGCACCAAACGCATGCCGACCAGCAAATCGGCCAATTCCGGCGCAAGGCCGGTGCCTGGCCGGCGGAAATCAATATCCTCAAGCGTGAGCAGCGCCCCAGCCTTCAAAGGCCGCGCGGAAACAATAGACCGGCGATATTCGTCGCGGCGCGCCAATTCGCGGGCGCCGACTGACCGGCGATGCGCGCCAAGCGCGGGGTGAATGCGGTCGCGCGCACGGCAAATCGCCGCCATCTCCTCAGGCGTGGCCGACATCTTGTGATCCCAGCCGAACATATTCTTATCGAGAGTGAAATGCTTTTCGATAATCACCGCCCCTTTGGCGATGGCGGCGATCGGAATCTCAGTGCCGATCGTATGATCGGAGAAACCGACCGGATAGCCGAATGTCTGCCGCAGCATATCCATGTTGTTTAGATTTAACTCGAAATCCTCAGGCGGATAGAGCGACACGCAATGCAGGATGGCAATATTGCGGTTTCCCTCGGCCTCGATATGGCGAACGGCGCGATCTATTTCGTCCAATTCAGCGAAGCCCGTTGACAACACGATCGGCAAACCCGTCCGTGCAGCATGCCGCAATAAGCTGGGATTGGTCACATCCATCGAGGCAATCTTGATGAATTTCGGCTTCATCGGGATATATTCATCCACTTGCCTCGTATTGAAGGGCGTGGTGGAGAAATCTATGCCGACTTCGGCGCAATAATCGGCCATCTCCTGCAATTGCTCGCGGGTGATGCGGAAAGCCTCGACGATCTGCTTCAGGGTGAAGTCGGTACGGTTGCGGTAATCATCGCCGAGAAAGTAATTCTTTTCATAAACGGTTTCCGAAAAAATCGTCGTATCCCAGGATTGGAATTTTACCGCATCGGCCCCGGCGGCTTTGGCCTGCTGCGCGCCTCGCCGGCGATCGGGGCGAC
>JAYSEE010000086.1:0-12695 GCA_041914045.1 Ferrovibrio sp.
CTGCCGCGTTGGCCCATCTTCTTGTCGGGTTTGCCGATCTTGATGCCGGGCGACTTGGCGTCGACGATGAAGGCGGAAATGCCGCCCGCGCCTTTGTTGTTGGGATCGGTGCGCGCCATCAAGGTGAAGATCGAGGCATGGGGCGCATTGGTGATGAAGCGCTTGGCGCCGTTGACGATATAAACATCGCCGCGCAATTCGGCCCGCGTGCGCAGGCTGGCGGCATCCGAGCCGGCATCGGGTTCGGTGAGCGCGAAGCTGGCGATCATCTCGCCGGCCGCCAGCTTGGGCAGATAGGCGCGCTTCTGCTCCTCGGTGCCGTCGATCAGGATGCCCTGACTGCCGATGCCCACATTGGTGCCGAACTGGCTGCGAAAGGCCGGCGAAGTCCAGCCCAGCTCGAAGACCAGTTCCACCTCCTCGGCCATATTCAGGCCGAGCCCGCCGTATTCCTCGGGAATGGAAATGCCATACAGGCCCATCTCGGCGAAGGCGGCGCGAATCTCATCGGGGATATGGTCGGCCTCGGCCACCTCGGCTTCCAGCGGCACCAGCTTCTCGCGTACGAAGCGGCGCAGCGTGTCGCGAAAATGGGCAAGCGTGTCGGCATCCATGGAAAAGCAACTCCGTTATGTTTTTTTTATATTGAAGCGGAACGCGCTTTATCTCCGGCTAACGCCGGAACATGAGCGCGGCCAGCCAGCCGGCGGCC
The DNA here is from genome assembly GCA_041914045.1 of Ferrovibrio sp. Taxonomy (GTDB): domain Bacteria; phylum Pseudomonadota; class Alphaproteobacteria; order Ferrovibrionales; family Ferrovibrionaceae; genus Ferrovibrio. Next base: position 713 of record JAYSEE010000086.1, read on the forward strand.
ACCGCCAGCATCACTGCGATGAAACCGTAGACCGCCGGTTCGCGGCGGGAATAATCGAAGACTTCCTGCTCCACGCCCTGCTTGTCGACGAAAAGCGGGGTGGATTGCGCGGCGATCACCCGATCATCGCGGATCAGATATACCTCGGCGCGGTAGGTGCCAACCGCCACGGTGGACGGAAAGCTGATTTCGGTGCGGAAAAGCTTCGGACCCAGGAAAACCACGCCCAATTCCTCGCGATAAAGCCCGGACCGCTCCTTCAGGCGCAGCACCGCTTCGCGATATTGCAGCGGGTCCTCCTGGTCGGTGGCCGGCCGGAAGCGCAGGCTTTCGGCGCCGATCTGCAGGCGATTCAACAGCGCCGGGCTGGCGATTTCCTCCAACGGCCGGCTGGACGACACGGCGTAATAGGCCGGCACGCCATCGAAGCGCAGCGAGCGGCGGTTGAGCCAGATGCCGGCCACCGCATCCTTGCGCCGCACCACGGCGGAGCCCGGCGGACCGCGCACCACGACAACCACGTCGCCGGGCTCGTCGATGGCGCCGAACAGCAGCAATTCGGTGCCGGTGAAGCTGGAGGTGATGGCGATCAGATGGGCGGAAAGATCGGTCACCAGCGGCGCATCGGCGGGCGCCAGGGCCGCCAGCGGCGCGCGCGCCGGGCCCCGCGCCTGGGCGAAGGCTTGGCCTTGCAACGGCAGCAGCAACAGCAGCGCCAACAGCAGCAGGCGCGCTTTCATCGGCTGCCTCCCACCGCCGCGGGTTCGAAGGAGAATTGCTCGGCCGGCGGCAGCACCATCTCCACAATCAGCGCCGCGGCCACCGCCAGCACCAGCAGGGCCAGCAGGCCGCGCATCTGCTCGCCGCGCAGCTTGGTGCCATGCCGTGCGCCGTATTGCGCCCCCACCACCGAACCGACCAGCAGCAGCAAGGCCAGGATCACATCCACCGTCTGCGTGGCGATGGCGTGGAACATGGTGACGTTGGCGGTAACGAAAATGATCTGGAACAGCGATGTGCCGACCACGATGGCGGCCGGCATGCCGAGCAGATAGATCATCGCCGGCACCAGCAGAAAGCCCGCGCCCACGCCCATGATGGCGGCCATCACGCCCACCACCAGGCCCAGCAGCAGCGGCAGCAGCGCGCTGATGTAAAGCTGCGACTTGCGGAAGCGCATCTTGAACGGCAGCGCCCGCAGCAGCGGATGATCATGGAAGCGCCGGATGCGGCGCGGCGGCTGGCCAGGCGTCGGTTTACGCAACAGCGTGCGCAGGCTTTCCATGCCCATCAGGCCGCCCACGCTGCCCAGGATCAGCACATAGGACAGGCCGATCACCAGGTCGATCTGGCCGCGCTGCTTGAGATAGGAAAACAGCAGGCCGCCCAGGGCCGAGCCGATCAGGCCGCCGATCAGCAGCACGGTGCCCATGCGGAAATCCACATTGGCCCGCCGCCAATGGGCATAAACGCCGGATACGCTGGCCGCCACCACCTGATTGGCGGAAGTGGCCACCGCCACCGCCGGCGGCACGCCGATGAAAATCAGCAGCGGCGTGAGCAGAAAGCCGCCGCCGACGCCGAACAGGCCCGACAGATACCCCACCACTCCGCCCAGCCCAAGGATCAACCAGATGTTGACCGAAAGCTCGGCGATGGGCAGGTAAATCTGCATGACTGGGAACTGGCTCCGAAAGCTTTGCGACCTAAACTGTCAATCTATGGCGGCCGAACGATGCGCCGCCGCCCCAACCGGCAAGCCGGCTTTCTGCAATTCCCGCCCGATGCCGCCCGACAGGAAGCAGCCATACATGCGGAAATCCGAAAACAGCGACCAGAACGGATATTTGAAGGTGGCCGGGCGGTTCTTCTCCACGAAGAAATGCGCGATCCAGGCCGGACCATAGCCGCAGACCAGACCGGCCAGCAGAAAGCGCCAATCGCCGGTGACGATCAGCGCAAGCAGGCAGCCTATCGCCAGCGTGGTGCCCAGATAATGCCAAGCGCGGGTCAGCGGCTTGCCGTGTTCGCGCAGGTAATAGGGCCAGAAGGCGGCATAGCTGGCGATCCGTTCTTCCGGACCGGGCGGCTGATTCGGCACGCTTTGCGACATGGGATTTCGTCCTCCGCAGAGGCCGCGCAGCATAGACCCGTAAACCCTGGATTGCCACGCCGCTTTGCCGGAAATCGCATGGTTTTGTTCGGCTTAGCCGATGCCTTCGCGGCGATTTGCTGGATGCTGCCCCAGCTGCAAGCTGAAAAAGCCCCTAAACTCAATATAAAACATTATAAATATCAATGCGTTAAATAATCAGATCAAAGCCGGCCCAGCGCCTATGAACAAAATTGCGCTGACGCGGTCGCTGATCGACCCACGAGGGCGACCGGCAGCAATGTTGGTTTGGCAATGGCGGCGCGAAGTGCTTAGTTATTTTCCCTTGCCGCCTCCATCAGTATCGGCTTGTCTAGGCTCAGGCCTGAAACGGCCCGGCGCAACCGGACATTCTCCTGCTGCAAATCCTTAAGGCGCTAAACTTAACCGCCCTTCGCCGCGCCAGCTCCACCCGATAGAATCCGGCCAAGCCCGGCCGCATTGCCCGCCCACCACGACTAAACTAAAATCCTAGCGGTTCGCATCGTGGGAGCTGAGCACAAAACCCGCGGTTTCTGCCGACTGTTTCGAAAATTCATCATACGTTATGGCACAAGAAGCGATCAGCCATATTTTAGCGCCGCATGCGAAGCATCCCGTTAAATAACCATGGCGCATTCTTGTAAGGTTTCCGCATGAGGTTGGATCCATGGCTGGCATTGCATACGAGCATCAGCGCGCGAGCTAGCCAGGTTATGGGCCGGTTGGCAGCGGCTCTGCTTTTGATCCTGCTATCTCCTCTGCTGCTGCTGCTGGCGCTGGCGATCCGGCTCGACGATAACGGGCCGATCCTGCACAACCAATCCCGCGTCGGCAAAGACGGAAAACTATTCACCTGCTTCAAATTCCGCAGCATGGTGACGGATGCCGAAGCTCATCTGGCCCGCTGGCGCGAGGACAACTCGCCGCTTTTTTCCGAATACCGCGAGCGGAATTTCAAGCTGCGGAATGATCCGCGCATCACCAGGATCGGCCGCCTGCTGCGGGCTCATAGCCTGGATGAATTGCCGCAACTCGCCAATGTGATGCTGGGCCAGATGGCCTTGGTCGGTCCGCGCCCATTGCTGCCGGAAGAGACCGCGGATTACGGTACGGCCATGCATTATTACCTGAAAATGACGCCCGGCATTACCGGCCTCTGGCAGGTCAGGGGGCGCCGCCTATGACGGTTAGCCAGTCGACAACTACCGCAACTTTCATTCCCAAGGCCCCAAGCGCCAATACCCAATCCAAGATAGCATTTCAGCCAAATATCATGCTAGTGCCCGGTTGCACCTCTCCCCGGCATCCACCACCGAAACGGATATATAACCAACACCCCCGGAAGCGCTCATCGGATAGGGACTGCAACCTGCGCGGCGCGAAGGTTAATGCCGCCATTCTATCCCGTATGGTCATTTAGCCTTGATTAAGGCGCCGTCAACGCTCCGGAAACCGTATTTCCTCGATAGTTAAGGTTAAATGCAGGGAATTTTGGATCGAATAGCTGAGCTCAGCCGTTCTCGGTCAGCCGCGTTCGATGCGCCGCAGTTTCGGCATCGGCACGCCCGACAGCACATGAAAATAGGTCGGCAGCAGGGCGCGGCGGATCCGCATATTCTCGCGGATGCGCATCGCGTAGTATCCCACTTGGTGATAATAGGTGATGCGGGCGCGCACATCCGCCTCCACCGGCTTATAGCCCATTGCCAAGAATATCGAACGCAGCGCCGCCATGCGCGCCGAATCCGCTTCCTGCACCAGTTTCGCCACCTTCGGCGAAACCCGCGCCCAATCGCGGATCGCGGAATCGTAATCCGCGTCGAATTCCTTCGCCCGAATCCACACTTCCACGAAACGGCGGTATTGCAGCACTGGGTTGTCCACATCGCGTTCCAGCACGGCCAGGAACGGTTCCGTATTGGCATGCGCCCAGGCATTCAGCAGGCCATCCAGCAGATCGGCCTGGCTCTTGAAATGCCAATAGAAGCTGCCGCGCGTCACCTTCATTTCGCGGGCAAGGCGATCCACCTTCAGATTGCCGATGCCGCTTTTCATCAAGGCTTGCTTGGCGGCTGCGATCCAATCCTCCCGGGTCAGCAAATTCTCTTTCGACTTGCCGCCGGCTCCTGCCACGCGCCGCGTCTTTCGTGTCGTCATCGTCGGGCTTCGCCTGCCATGGAATTACGGTGGCCGTCATCTTGGCATATGGCACATCGGATTGGAACCGCAGTCCCGCCAAGCGTCAGGGATCGGCGCCCGGCAGATGTTCGGCAACGGCGAGAAACCAGCGCGCCAGATAGGCCGCCAATGTCCGGTCTATATGCAATCTGTAGCCGGCCGGCCGGCGGTATAGGATTGCGGCCTGCCCGGCAAAGGAAAGCGCGGCGCTCGGCATGGCCATACCCGGGTCAAGGCTGGCGCCGCGCATCACCAGTTGATCCGCGGCCGAACCGCTGATGTCGAATACATGCAAGCCGCCGCCCAACGCGGTCAAGGCATAACCATCCGGATGCCAGCCGGACGCGGACGCGAATGGCTGCGTATCCACTGCCAGCAGGCGGTCGCGGGCGAGAGCCACCGTATAGCGATTGCCTTCCGCCATGGCGAAGCCGCCTGTTGCGGGCTGCCGCAGATTTTCCGCCTGCCGCCACGCTTCCAATGCTCCGCTAATCAAAATCTGCTCCAGACCAGGGCAATTGACGATGCGCAATGCATCCTTGTCCAACAGCGGGCGATCCCAATCCGGCAGCGCCGACCATTTGTCATACAGATCACGCATGCAATCGGTCTCCCACCGGATCGAAGGCGCAAGCCGGCGCGATCACAGCCTGGCGCATCTCTCCGAGATGGCGCAGCGTGATGGTTTCGCCGATGCGCGTCGCGCCAGCCTCGATCAGCGCCAATGCGACGGGCCGTTGCAATATCGGGCTCGATCCGCTCGAAGTGACGAAACCGATGCTGCGCGGCCTGCCATCCTGCATCGCCACGCCATGCGCCCCCACCGGCAACGGCGCTTCGCCGGCCGCCACTTGCAGGCCGACCAGATTGAGGCGATTGCCGGCATTCGCCGCCTCGGTGAAAAGCGAACGTCGGCCGACGAATTCCGCCTTGCGGTTGTTGCGCGGCCCCGGCATGCCGAGATCATGCGGCATCGTAGTGCCATCGGTATCCCTGCCGATCACCACATAGCCCTTTTCCATCCGCAGCAGCATCAGCGCCTCGATGCCCAAAAGCCCGGCGGAAAACGCCTGTCCCGCTTCGCGCAGGCGCCGCCACAGGCCATCGGCCCGCTCGACGGCAATGGAAATCTCGTAGCTGCGGTCGCCGGTGAAGCTGATGCGGGCGACGCGTATCGGCGCTCCGTCGAAGCGCCCCGCCGCCACCGTCATATGCGGCAATGCTTCGTCATCCAGCGCAATCTCCAGTCCGGCCCGTTGCAGCAGCGGCCGCGCCTGGGGGCCAGACACGGTAAGCGTAGCCAGGGCGGCGGTGGCATCATGTATGAATACGGCATCGCGGCCGAAGCGATCCTGCCGCCATTCCTCCAGCCGCATCCGCACCGCGCCGACATGGCCGCTGGAGCAGGATACGATGAAATGATTCTCCGCCAGCCGGATCAGCACGCCATCGTCGAACACCACGCCGGTTTCCGACAGCATGAAGCCGTATCGGCAGCGTCCCGGCGCCAGGCTGGACATGGTGTTGTAGTAGATGAAATCCATGAATTCCGCGGCCTTCGGCCCAAACACCTCGATCTTGCCAAGCGGCGAACCATCGAACAACGCCACGCTTTCGCGCGCCTTGCGCGCCTCGGCCTGGATCGCGGCTTGGGCATCGGCGGCACCGTAATAGGCCGGGCGCAGCCAGCCGCCATATTCCTGAAAGATCGCGCCGGCGGCGCGATGTTGCGCCTCCAGCGGCAGCCGACGGATCGGATTCAGCAGCTCGCCGCCCTGCAACCCGACCATGGTCGCCAGCGGCACCGGCGCGAAAGGCGGACGATAGGTGGTGGTGCCGAGCGCGCCGATCGGCTGTCCGGTGATTTCCGACAATGCCGCGAGGCCGGCGACATTCGAGGTCTTGCCCTGATCGGTGGCCATGCCGAGCGTGGTGTAGCGCTTGAGATGCTCGACGGAGACGTAATTCTCACGCACGGCCAGCGCCACATCCTTCGCCGTCACGTCGTTCTGCAAATCGATCCAAATCCGGCCCTGGCTGCCGAGGAATGGCCAGAACGCGCCGACGCCGCAGGCCGCTTCCGGCCCTGTGCTGACAGCGCCTGTGGTTTCTGCCGATCCATCCGGCGCGTTCATCGCCTCGGCCACGGCGCCGAACAGCTTGCCCAGCGGCATCAGGCCATCGCGCGCGGCGCCAACCACGCTCACGCCATCCACGGGCGCCGCCGGCAGCAGAGCCTGCGCCGCATCGCTCCAATGCAGCTTGCCGCGCGCCTGGCAGAACAGATGCACGCTGGGAGTCCAGCCGCCAGATACCAGCAGACTATCGGCTTGCAATCGCTCGCCGGAGCTAAGCTGTACGGCCCGCACCCCGCTATCGCCGATTGCGCCCGCCACCAGAACGCCGCGCCTCGCATGCAGGCCGGCAATCCCCGGCCCGCCTTCGGCACGGGAATCGATCAGCGTCACATCGGCATCCGACGCCAGCAATGCCGCGACTTCATAAGCGCTGTCGTTGTTGGTCGCCACCACCACGCGCCGGCCCGGCACGATGCCATGGCCGACCCGATAGCGCAGCGCCGCATCGGCCGACATCACGCCGGGCAGATCGTTATTGGCGAAAGGCAACGGCCTTTCCAGCGCGCCGGCAGCCACCGCCACATGACCCGCGCGCACGCGCCAGAGCGTGTCCGGACGGCCATCCTCATGCTGTTGGCAAATCCCGACGAGGTTGTGATCGTAGATGCCGAAAGCCGTGGCGCCGCACAGCACGCGATGTCCGCCGGCACGCAGCAGCGTGACCGTTTCGTCGATCCAGGCGGCGGCCGCCTTGCCATCTATGCCGCCCGCACGATGCCGCAGGCTGCCGCCGCAGCGGCGTTCGCTTTCCACCAGCAGCACGCGCTGCCCCTTAGCGGCGCCGATCCTGGCCGCCAACAAGCCGGCCGGACCGCCGCCGATCACCAGCAGGTCGCAATGGGCATGGCGCCGGTCCGCCGCGCGCGCGCTGCGCCAGGCGGGATCGGCCTCGCCCAGTCCAGCCATGCGGCGGATGCGCGGCTCGTAGAGATGCCAATCCGGCCACATGAAGGTTTTGTAATAGAAACCGGCAGGAAGGAAACGTGCGAAACGGTCGATGAAGCCTAGCCGGTCATGCGCCGCATCGGGATCGGCGTTGACGCTGACGGCTTCTAGACCTGGGCGCAACGGCACCAAGGTGGCGCGGGCATTGGGGCTGCGCAGGCCATCCTGCCGGATATCGACGATGGCGTTGGGTTCCTCCACGCCGCCGCCCCAAATGCCGCGCGGACGATGGTATTTGAAGCTGCGGCTAACCACGCCCACGCCATTTGCCAGCAATGCGGCAGCCAACGTATCGCCGGCGAAACCAGCATAAGAGCAACCATCGAAGCGGAAGCGGATTTCGGTTTCGCGGTCGATCCAGTCGCCGCCATGCGCCAATCGAAAGGCCGTCATCGGCTGCTCTCTGCATGCAGCGGCATGGCGGCCAGAACGCGATGAGTCACGGTATCGCGGCGCAGCTTGAAGAATTCGCCGCAGATCAGATGCATCCAGATTTCCAAAGTCTCGCCTTTGCGATTCTCCGTGCCGTAGAGATAGTCGGCCCAAACCTCCGCGCTCACATCCGCGCCTTCCGGACGCAGTTTGCCGGCATCGGCGCCGAAATGAAATTCGGTTTCGTCGCGCGGACCGCAGAACGGACAAGTGAATTGCTGCATGTTGCCTCGCCTCAATGCGCAATGCCGGAGCCGGCGGCTTCGTCGATCAATCGGCCGGTGCGGAAACGCTCCAGATCGAACGGACGGCTGATATCGTGATGCCGCCCGGTGGCCAGCAGATGCGCCAGCAAGGTGCCGCCCGCCGGAATCGCCTTGAAGCCGCCGGTGCCCCAGCCGCAATTCAGGAACAGGCCCGGCAGGGGCGATTCTCCGATAATGGGCGATGAATCCGGCACCACGTCCACGATGCCCGCCCATTGCCGCATCAGCCGCAATTGCCCGAAGGCGGGAAACATCTCGACCAGGCCGGCCAGCACGCCCTCCAGCACCGGCAGATTGCCGCGCTGGCCGTAGGACGGAATGCGGTCCAGCCCGCCGCCGATCACCAATTCGCCCTTGTCGGATTGGCTGACATAGGTGCCGGTGCCGGGCGACAATACCACGGTGTCGAGCACGGGTTTGATCGGCTCCGACACGCAGGCCTGCAAGGCATAGGAGGTGATCGGCAGCTTGAAGCCGGCCAGCCGCGCCAGTTCGGAGGAATGTCCGGCTACCGCCATGCCGACGCGACCGGCGCGCATGTCGCCCTGGCTGGTGCTGACGCCGACGCAACGCCCGTTCTCCACCAGGAAACCCCGCACTTCGCAATTCTGAATGATATCGACGCCCAGCCGGCTGGCCGCCCTGGCATAACCCCAGGCAACAGCATCATGGCGCGCGGTGCCCGCGCTGCCTTGCCAGATCGCGCCGTAAATCGGATAGCGGGCACCGGGTTCGAAATTCAGCAATGGCGCGATGCGGCGCGCTTGCTCCACGCCGAGCAATTCGGCATCGGTGCCGTTGATCTGCATGGCATTGACGGTGCGGGCGCCGATTTCGAGTTCAGCTTCGCTATGGCAAAGCGTGAGAATGCCGCGCTTCGACATCATAATATTGAAATTCAACTCATCCGAAAGCCGCTCGTACAGCCTATGCGCCAGGGCATAGAGCGCCACGCTCTCGGGATAGAAATAGTTGGAGCGGATCACCGTGGTGTTGCGTCCGGTATTGCCGCCGCCGATCCAGCCCTTCTCCAGCACCGCCACGCGCCCGACCTTGTGCGTGCGCGCCAGATAATAAGCCGTGGCCAGACCATGACCGCCGCCGCCGATCACCAGGATATCGTATGCCGGGCGCGGCGCCGGCGAATGCCAGGCCTGAGCCCAGCCGCGATGGCCGGAGAGCCCCTCCTTCAGCAGCGATAAGGCCGAATAATGCTTGGTCATCGTCGTGCCGCCTTCAAAACACGATGGTTTTGCGGCCATTCAACATCACCCGCGATTCCAGATGATGCTTGACCGCCCGCGCCAGCACGCGGCTTTCGATATCGCGCCCAGCGGCGACAAGATCCTCGGCCGCCATGGCATGGCTGACCCGCTCCGTCTCCTGTTCGATGATCGGCCCCTCGTCCAGATCGGCGGTGACGTAATGCGCGGTGGCGCCGATCAGCTTCACGCCGCGATCGAAGGCTTGATGATAGGGTTTGGCGCCTTTGAAGCTGGGCAGGAAGGAATGATGGATATTGATCGCCCTGCCTTGCAGAGCGGCCGCCGCACGATCGGACAATATCTGCATATAACGCGCGAGCACGACCAAATCGGCGCCGCTTTGCCGCACCAGTTGCAGCAGCTTATCCTCCTGTTCGGCGCGATTGGCCGGCCCCACCGGCCAAAAGAAATACGGCAAACCGGCCGCCTCGGCGATTGGGCGGGTGGTTTCATGATTCGATACGATGCCGACGATTTCGGCGCGCAGCCAGCCCACCCGCAGCTGATAGAGCAGATGCAGCAGAGCATGATCGAAATGCGACGCCATGATGATCACGCGCGGCAATGCGGCCTGATCCTTTATCGTCATCGCCATGCCGAATTCGGCCACGCAATCCGCCAGCGCGGCTTCGAGCCGCGCGGCATCCACATGATCGGGCGTCGTGAAGGCGATGCGCATGAAGAAAGCGCCCGTGCCGCGATCCCGGAATTGCGCACTATCCTCGATATTCGCACCGAGGCGAAACAATGCGGCGGTGACGGATGCGACAATGCCGGGCCGATCGGCGCAGCTGAAATTCAAGATGAAATCACGCATATCGGCCCTCGCTATTCATCCGAACGGGGCCCGCCAACCTCGGCATCCGGACTTTCGACACCATTCCATACACATCTGTATCTTCAGAACGCATCCTTGCCCTTCCGACTTTCAACCGCCCACATGACCCATAACCCGGGAATGCAAATTTATTGAGCTATTATTGCTGCATAGCAGACGGACATGGTTCCCGGCCGACCAACGCAAAGCCATTCTAGAATTTCCAAAACGTCTTTTCCATACATTTCTGTATTGTGCAAAATGCAAGCTCGTGATAGCAATGGTTCGCAGTAGGGGTAAAAAATTACAGCAGGCCCGAACGGCTTATGGCTTAGCCGACCTGCGCGGCTCAACAATCCATCCCGGCCAGCTCAACCTGGAAATGGCCCGTAACACGGAGGATCCAGTGAAAATCAAATTCGCACGTATACTTGCGGGCGCCTGCTTGATGGCGGCCCTGATCACGGCGCCGATGCTGCCGGCAATGGCGCAGACGGTGAAATGGAAGCTCGGCAGTTCGGTAGGGCCGCAAGATCCCACCACGCTCGATCTGCTGCGCTATGCCGCCGCGGTCAAGGAACGCAGCAAAGGCAAGCTGGAGCTTGAAATCGTTCCGATCGAAACCGTCGGCTTCAAGAATGTTGATTCCCTGCGCGTGCTCAAACAGGGCGTGATGCAGGCCATGCATCTCGTGCCGTATTATCTCTTCCGCGACGCGCCGATCCTGGCTGCTCTGGCGCCGCATGGCGTGCTGCTGGAACCGGAAGACAACCTGAAGATCGAACAGACGCAACGCGAATTCGCCAATAAAATCTATCAGCAATGGGGCATCGAGCCGGCGGTTCCGTGGCATGCCGGCGGCTTGCGCGATATCGTGCTGGTATCGAAGGAACCGCTGACCTCGCTGGCGGAATTGAAAGGCAAGAAGCTGCGCCACTTCACCAAGGATGGCGTACAGGCCTTCAACGAGCTTGGCATCGCAACGCAGATCGTGCCGTCGTCAGAACTCTATCTGGCGCTGAAAACCGGCGTGGTGGATGCCGCCGTTTATGGCTGGACCTATATCAAGAGCCAGTCGATCTACGAAACCACCTGCTGCGCATCCTATCTGGCTCCTTTCACGTCCGCCTTTCCTTTCGTAATCGGCGTGCGCCAGCAGGATTGGAAAAGCCTCGATCCCGCGCTGAAAGCGGTGATGGTTGATGTCGGCAAGCAATTCCATGCCGAGGCGCTGCAAGCCTGGCGCGACAGCAAGGCCGACAACGAGGCCAAAGCCTGGCTGGCCGACAAGGGCATGAAGATTCTCGATCCTTTCCCGATTGCCGACCGCAAGGCCATACAGACGGCGCTTTTGAAGGTATGGCGCGAGCAATGCGAAAAGATCGGCCCCGAGGCCGTGGAGAATTACAAGCGCGTGGTTGCCGCGCTGGGCCTCTAGCTCGCTCCGCCGAAACGGCGCCCGATCATCATGGGCGCCGTTTTTTTTTCTTACAGACAGCCTATCAGCAAGGAGTTGCGGGTGCTGGAAAAGCTTGAGAAGGCCACCGAACGGCTGACATCCCTAGGCGTAATGCTGGGTTGCCTTGGCGTGCTCGGCATCCTCGCCCTTCTGGTCGGCAGCAGCGTGAAACGCTATCTGCTGGGCACGCCTTTGCCCGTGACCGAGGAATTGACCGCCTTGCTTTTCATCGCCGTCTCCTTCTGTTCGATACCTTATGGTTTCTTCGCCAAGAAGCAGATTCGCGTTCTCATGCTCTGGCGCAGGCTGCCCGAGCGCGCCTCCAGTTGGGCCGCCATAGCAGGCGATC
>JAYSEE010000087.1:0-12652 GCA_041914045.1 Ferrovibrio sp.
GCCGCTTCGGGCTTCCTGGCCGCGCGCCCGGACTTCGCCCATTCGATCAGCTTCCTGATTACCGGCGACGAGGAAGGCCCGGCCATCAACGGCACCACCAAGGTGCTGGACTGGCTGGCCGCGCGCAATGAAAAGCCGGATGTCTGCGTGGTGGGCGAGCCGACCAATCCGCTGCGCCTGGGCGACATGATCAAGATTGGCCGGCGCGGCTCGCTGAATGCCCGCATCACCGTGCATGGCATGCAGGGCCATGTGGGCTATCCGCATCTGGCCGACAATCCGATCCCGCGCCTGATCGACATTCTGGCGGCGTTGAAGCGCCGCCGGCTGGATAGCGGCAACGCGCATTTCGAGCCGAGCAATCTGGAAATCGTGACGGTGGATGTGGGCAACACCGCCACCAACGTGATCCCCGCCGCCGCTCATGCCGCGATCAACATCCGCTACAACACCGAACAGACCGCGGCCGGGCTGCGCGCCTGGATCGAAAGCTGCTGCCGGCTGGGCAACGGTTTCGACGATGGCCGCGTGGAAGTGGAGTTTCAGGAAAGCGCCAACCCTTTCCTCACCCAGCCCGGCCCCTTCGTGCAGGCCATGGCCGAGGCCGTGGCCGCCGTGACCGGCAAGCAGCCGGAACTCTCCACCACCGGCGGCACATCGGATGCGCGTTTCATCCAAGCCTATTGCCCGGTGATAGAATTCGGCCTGGTGGGGCAGACCATGCACAAGGTGGACGAAAACTGCCTGGTGGCGGATATCCAGGCTTTGACGGATATTTACCGCGGCATGCTGGAGCGCTATTTCGCCTAAAGTCGCAAGGCGGGCTTATCGCACCCCCTTGCGCGGCGCGCGAAACAGGCGTAAGTGAGCGCCGCGGCCGCCGATTTGCGCGGTTTATGATGTGGTCAACAGATGACATCCTCCGGTGCGAATGGGCAACAGCCCAAGGCCGGTACTTCTTCCCCCGACATCGCCAAAACCATTCCCACCGCGCAGCCGGATTCCGTTTCCGGCGCGGCGAATGGCCATGATGCGGGCAAGAAGGCCGGCTTCTGGACGCTCACCCTGGGCTCTATCGGCGTGGTTTACGGCGATATCGGCACCAGCCCGCTCTATGCCTTCCGCGAAGCCATGCATGCGGCCGGCGCCGCCCATGGCGGGATGCGCTACGAAGACGTGATCGGCGTGCTGTCGCTCATCCTATGGGCGCTGATCGTCATCGTTACGCTGAAATACGTGCTTCTGCTGCTGCGCGCCGACAACCAGGGCGAAGGCGGCACCTTGTCGCTGATGGCGCTGGCGCGCCGCTCGCTGGGTCCGAATGCGCCGCGCTTTGTCGGCACGGCGTTGATCGGCCTCGGCATGGCCGGCGCGGCGCTGTTCTACGGCGATGCGCTGATCACGCCGGCGATTTCGGTGCTGTCGGCGGTGGAAGGCATCAAGCTGGTGACCGATGCCTTCGATCCCTATGTGCTGCCGATCACCATCGCCATCATCGTGGGCCTGTTCGTGGTGCAGAGCCGCGGCACCGAAAAAGTGGCGCGTTTCTTCGGGCCGATCACGCTGCTTTGGTTCATCGCCATGGCCTTGGGCGGGCTGCTGCATATCGCCGATCAGCCGGCGGTGTTCGCCGCCTTCAATCCGTATTACGCGGTGAATTTCCTGCTGCATAACGGCCATGTCGGTTTGGTGGCTTTGGGCGCTGTCTTTCTGGCCGTCACCGGCGCGGAAGCGCTGTATGCCGATCTCGGGCATTTCGGCCGCAAGCCGATCCAGTTCGCCTGGGTCGCCGTGGTGTTTCCCGCCCTGGCGCTGAATTACATGGGCCAGGGCGCGCTGGTGCTGGCGCAGCCCGAGGCCCTGGAGAATCCGTTCTTCCTGCTCTATCCCGATTGGGCGCTGTTTCCCATGGTGGTGCTGGCCACCATGGCCACCGTGATCGCATCGCAAGCGGTGATCACCGGCGCCTATTCGCTGACCCGCCAGGCGATTCAGCTGCGGCTGCTGCCGCGCATGGACGTGCGCCATACCTCGGAAAGCCAAGCCGGCCAGATCTACATGCCGCAGGTGAATTTCCTGCTGCTGATCGGCGTGCTGTTCCTGGTGGTGCTGTTCGGCTCGTCGAGCCGGCTCGCCACCGCCTACGGCATCGCCGTTACCGGCACCATGGTGGTGACGGCCTGCATGGCCTTCGTGGTGGTATGGCGGCATTGGCGCTGGCCGCTCTGGCTGTCGCTCGGCCTGCTGGTGCCCTTCCTGGCCATCGACTTCGTGTTCCTCGGCGCCAATCTGCTGAAATTCGCCGAGGGCGGTTATGTGCCGGTGATGTTTGCGCTGCTGATGATGGCGATGATGTGGAGCTGGACGCGCGGCGTGCGCATCGTGTTCAACAAGACGCGCAAGACCGATGTGCCGGTGACCGAGTTGATCGAGATGCTGGAAAAACGGCCGCCGCCCACCGTGCCGGGCACCGCGGTTTTCCTGACCAGCGATCCGATCACCACGCCCACCGCCTTGCTGCACAGCCTGAAGCATTACAAGGCGCTGCATGAGGAAGTGGTGATCCTGACCGTGGAAACCGCCAACCAGCCGCGCGTGCCGATCGCCGATCGCGTGCGCATGGAAAAACTCGGCGGGCGGTTCAGCCGGGTGAATCTGCGCTTCGGCTTCATGGAAGAGCCGAATGTGCCGGCCGCCCTGGCGCTGTGCCGCAAGCTGGGCTGGAAATTCGACATCATGAAAACCTCGTTTTTCCTGTCGCGCCGCGCCCTGCGCCGGGCGGCGAAAAGCGAGATGCCGGCCTGGCAGGACAACCTGTTCATCCTGCTGGCCAACAACGCCTCCGACGCCACGGCCTATTTCCATATTCCCAGCGGCCGGGTGGTGGAGATCGGCGCCCAGCTGATGGTGTAACCGCCCTTGCGCTTGGGGGCGGGCCGGGGCAGGGTAAAGGCTCCGATTCGCCTTCAAACGCCTGGATAAACCGCCATGGACCAGACCCTGCGCCAAAGCCTGCTCGCCATGCTCGAGCGCGATACCCGCACGCGCCGCGAATTGGCCGCCGATGGCAGTCTGTTCCATGGCTATAACGACCGCATGCGCGAGGTGCATAACAGCAACGCCCGCGCTCTGGCCGAGATCGTCGATCAGCATGGCTGGCCGGATATCGCCAAGGTGGGCGAGGATGGCGCGGCCGCCGCCTTCCTGATCGCCCAGCATGCCATCGGCCTGCCCCGCTTCATGCGCGCCTGCCTGCATTTGATCACCGATGCCGCCGAGGCCGGGCGGATTCCGCGCTGGCAGATGGCGCTGATCACCGACCGCGTGGCCATGCTGGAAGGCAAGCCGCAGCTTTACGGCACGCAATTCGACTGGGATCCTTCGGGCGAATTGAATCCGCTGCCGATCCAGGATCCGATCAACGTGGATGCCCGCCGCGCCGCCTGCGACCTGATTCCGATGGCTCAGGCCATTCCGCAGCAGCGCAAGGAAACCGCCGAGCGCGGCGAAACCGCGCCCAGCAACTGGGCCGGCCGCCAGGGCGATTTCGAAGCCTGGGCCAAGGCCATCGGCTGGCGCGAATAGGGGCGACGCTCAAGCCTCATGCCCGCGCAACCAGACTAGCAGTGCAGACGGGTCAGAAATAATCCACCGCCGTGAGGCAGAGCCCTTCCGGCGGCGCGGTCGGGCCCGCCGCGCGGCGGTCGCGGGCCGCCAGCGCCCTGGCCACATCCTCGGCCTGCCATTTGCCTTCGCCCACCAGTTTCAGCGTGCCCACCATGATGCGCACCTGATGATGCAGAAAGCTGCGCGCCTGGGCCGTCACATGAATTTCCGGCCCGGCCCGGCGCACCGCCAGATGCGCCAGGGTGCGCAGCGGCGATTTCGCCTGGCATTCGCTGGCGCGGAAGCTGGTGAAATCGTGATGCCCCAGCAAATGCCGCGCCGCCTCGTGCATTTTTTCCGCATTCAGCGCCACCGGCACATGCCAGACCAAACCGGCTTCCAGGCCGGGCGGCGGATGGCGATCCAGGATGCGGTAAAGATAATGCCGCGCCGTGGCATCCATGCGGGCATTGAAATCATCCGCCGCGCGTTCGATGCGCAATACCGAACTCGGGCGTGGCCGCAGATGGAAATTCATGCCCGTGAGCAGCCGCTCGGGCGCGAAATCCGTATCGAGATCCACATGCGCCACCTGGCCGCGCGCATGCACGCCGGCATCGGTGCGGCCGGCGGCGAAAATCTCCGGGCAAGGGCCGCGATTGCCCTGCATGGCATGCAGGGCTTCCTCGATCACCTGCTGCACGCCGAGGCCGCTGGCCTGGCGCTGCCAGCCGACGAAATCGCCGCCGTGATATTCGATGCTGAGGCGATAGCGCGGCATGGCGTCAGCCGAGCTTTTCGCCCTTGTCCAGCGCGAAGCCGCGCAGGAAATCCGCCGCCTGCATAGCCGGCCGGCCGGCGCGCTGCAACCGCAGCAGGCGCAACGCGCCCTCGCCGCAAGCGACAAGGCCTTCGCCGATGATGCTGCCCGGCTCGCCGCTTTTCGCTGCCGGCTCGGCTTCCAGCAGCTTGATGCGTTCGCCTTTATACTCGAACCAGGTGCCCGGCGCCGGATTGAGGCCGCGCACCGCGCGATCCAGTTCGGCGGCAGGCTTGCTCCAATCCAGCCTGCCTTCCTCGCGCGTCAGCTTGGCCGCATAGGTCACGCCCTCGGCCGGCTGCGGCACGGGTTGAAGCTTGCCATCGGCATGTTCATGCAGCGCGCGCAGCATCAGCGGCGCGCCGATCTCGGCCAACTTATCGTGCAGTTCGGCGGCATTCATGCGCGGATGGATCGGCAGGGTTTCGCGCGCCAGCACCGGGCCGGTATCCAGCCCGGCATCCATCTTCATGGCGCAGACGCCGGTCTCGGCATCGCCGGCCAGAATCGCGCGCTGGATCGGCGCCGCGCCGCGCCAACGCGGCAGCAGCGAGGCATGCAGATTGAAGCAGCCCAGCCGCGGCGCATCCAGAATCGCTTGCGGCAGCAGCAGGCCATAGGCCACCACCACGGCGGCATCGGCCTTCAGCGCCGCGAATTCGGCTTGCGCTTCCGGGGTTTTCAAACTGGTGGGATGCCGCGCCAGGATGCCATGGCGTTCGGCCGCCGCCTGCACCGGCGAAGGCGTGAGGCGATGGCCGCGTCCGGCCGGGCGCGGCGGCTGCGAATAGACGCAGGCGATTTCGTCGCCGGCCTCGATGAAAGCCTCCAGCACCGGCACGGCGAAATCCGGCGTGCCCATGAAGATCAGACGGAGAGGCATGGCACCTTACGCGCTGGCTTCTTGCAGGCGCTTGGCCTTCACCAGCTTGCGCAGAATCATGTTGCGCTTCAGCGCCGAGATATGATCCACGAACAGGATGCCGTCGAGATGGTCCATCTCATGCTGCAAACAGATCGCTTTCAGCCCGGTGGCATGCAATTCGGCCGGCGCGCCATCGCGGGTGACGTATTTGATCTTCACCTCGGCCGGGCGCACCACTTCGGCATAATGCTCGGGCAGCGAAAGGCAGCCTTCCTCATAGCTCTGGTCGTCATCCGACACCCAGGTGATTTCCGGGTTGATGATGAAATGCGGGTCACGCTCCTCGCCTTCGCGCGCCACATCCAGCACCAGCATGCGCTTGGGGATGCCGACCTGGATCGCCGCCAGGCCGATGCCGGGCGCGGCATACATGGTCTCCAGCATGCTGTCCAAGGTTTCGCGCAGGGCGTCGTCCACCGCCTCCACCGGGGTGGAAATGCTGGTCAGGCGCGGGTCGGGTACGGTGATGATCGGCAACAGGGCCATGGCCGGAAAACCTTGAAAAACACGGAAACTCTATCTCTGGAATAAAGGGCCGCACTGGCGATCCGTCAAGCCCGCTGCTATCTAATTGGGATGGATACGACGCTGTTTCTCATCATCGCCGTGGCCGCTTTGGCGGTTTTGGCCGGATTGCTGGGCCTGATGCTGCTGCGCGGCCAAGGCAATGCCGCGCCCGATCAAGGCTTATTGGCCGAAAAAGCCGCCCTGGAGGCGCGCGCCGGCGAGGTGCAGAGCCGGCTGGAAGAAGCTCTGCGGCGCAATCTGGCGCAGGAGGCGGAACTCGCCAGCCAGCGCCAGCGCGTGGAAGAAGCCGTGGAAACCCGCGCCAAGGCGCAGACCGAACTGGCCGGCATGGCGAAAAGCCTCGGCTTGGCCCAGGCGGCGCGCGAAGCCGCCGAGGCCGCGCGGGCGGAGGCCGACCAGGCCCGCCATCAGGCCGAGCAGCAAGCGGCGCTGGCGCGGCAGCAATTGAAGGATTCCGAAAGCCTGATCCAGCAGATGACGGAAGCCGCCAAGGCCGCCACCCTGGAAAGCGGCAAGCATCTGGTGGGGCAATTGCTGGAAAGCCATAAACGCGAAACCGAAGCGAGCAAGAAGCAGAGCGAGGAAGCCGTGAAGCAGACCACCGAGGCGCTGTATCAGCGCTTCGAGCAGGTCACCGGCAGCGTGGCGGCGCTCGGCGCGCAAGTGGCGCAGACCCAGCAGGCGGCGCAGACCATCTATCGCGCCATCTCGCATCCCGGCGGCGCCGGCCGCATGGCCGAGATCGGTTTGGAAAATCTGCTGAAATCCTTCGGCCTGGAACCGGGCCGCGATTTCATCGTGCAATATCACGCCGAGGCGACCAGCGAGCGCGGCGCGCTGCGCCCCGATGCGGTGGTATTCCTGCCCGGCGACGCGGCTTTGGTGATCGACAGCAAGGCCTCCAAGGCTTTGCTGGATCTGGCCGAGGCCGAGGATGCCGAAGGCGCGGAAGCCGCGCTCGCCAAGCTGGGCCAGCGCATGGCGCAGCATCTGAAATCGCTTTCCGGCAAGGAATACAGCCAGGCCGTGCTGCAAAGCTATCGCACGCTGAAACGCGGCGGCGATGTGAAGCGCACCTTGATCGCCATGGCCCTGCCCAATGAAGGCGCGGTGGAAAAATTGCGCCAAGCGGATCCCGGCCTGGAGCGCCGCGCCGCGGAACTGGACATCGTGATCGCCGGGCCTTCGGCCCTGGCCGCCATCGTGGCGGTGGCGCGGATGGAAATCGACGCCGGCCGTCAGGTGGAGGATCACGAAAAGATCGTCGAGGCCGTGCGCCGCCTGATGGAAAGCCTGGGCGTAGCCCTGGTGGCGGCGGAAAAAGCCGCAAAAGGTTTGCAGGGCGCGGCGGAATATTTCGAGGATTTCACCCGCTCGGTGAATGCGCGCCTGCTGCCGCGCGCCCGCGCGCTGGGCAAATGGGGCATCCGGCCGGCCAAGGCCTTGCCGATGGGCCTGCCCAGCTTCGTGGTGGATAAGCGCGAGGCCGATCTGATCGAGGGCGAGGCCGAGGAAATCGCGCCGCCGTTGCTGAACGACAAGGCGGATGGCGGCTGATGCAGGCATCGGGCAACGGCAGTCATCGTCCGATCTCGGAGGTGGTGGCCGAACTCTGCAACGGCGATCCGCAGGCCGAATTCGCCCTGCACGATCTGCTGCATGCGTTTTCCGAACGCGCCTTCGGCTTTCTGATCCTGATTTTCGCTCTGCCCAACGGCATTCCCGCGCCGATCGCGCCGGGGCTATCGGCTGTGCTGGGTCTGCCGCTGATCCTGCTGGCGGCGCAGATGATGATCGGCCTGCCGCATCCCTGGATGCCGCCTTCCTGGCTGCGGCGCAAGCTGAAGCGCGAACAGGTGGCGCGCATGCTGCGGCCCGCCTTGCCGGTGCTGCGAAAGATCGAACGCTACATCAAACCGCGCCTGCACCTGCTGGCGCGCGCCGATGCCAGCCGGCTGCTGGGCGCGCTGCTGCTGTGGAATGCCCTGCTGCTCAGCCTGCCGATTCCGTTCGGCAATCTGCTGCCGGCCTGGGCGATCATTCTCACCGCGCTGGGCGAGATCGGGCGCGACGGCATGCTGGTGCTGGCCGGCCTGACGATGAGCCTGCTCGGCAGCCTCTGGGTCGGCTTCCTGCTCTGGGGCGGCACGGCGCTGATCGAAAAATTCTTCTGAAGGATTGCCGCATGACTCCCGACGCCATCATCGCCGCGCTGAAATTGCAGCCGCATCCCGAAGGCGGGCATTTCGTCGAGACCTTCCGCGATGCCGCCGGCGATAACGGCCGCAGTCGCTCCACCGCGATCTATTTTCTGCTCAAGGCCGGCGAACGCTCGCATTGGCATCGCGTGCGGGATGCGGTCGAGATCTGGCATTTCTATGCCGGTGCGCCGCTGAAGCTCGGCATTGCGGAAGACGGTAGAAAACCGCGCTGGCAGCGGCTCGGCCCGCATGTCCTGGCCGGCGACAAGCCGCAGATCATCGTGCCGGCCGGCCATTGGCAGGCCGCCGAATCCCTGGGCGACTGGACGCTGGTGGGCTGCACCGTGGCGCCGGGCTTCGAATTCTCCGGCTTCGAATTGGCGCCGCCGGATTGGGCCCCGTAATTTATGATTTCTTCCGCCGCAAATCGCCCGCGCCGAGAATGGCGCCGCCCACGATCAGCGCGCAGGCCAGCGCAATGCGCAGGCTGAATTCGCCCTTGCCGAACAGGATCAGCAGCAAGGTGGAAAGCAGCGGCGCGGCATAGGCCATGCTGCCCAAGGCGCGGATATCGCCGCGCTTCATGCCGATATCCCAAAGGAAGAATGCGCCGCCCGCCGGCCCCAGGCCGAGCGCCGCGATGGCCAGCCAATGCACGGTTTCGCTGGGCCACAGCGTGGTTTCGAACAAGCCATGGCCGATCCAGGCCAGCAAAGCCGCCGCGCCGCAGAAGCCGCCGATGGAATCGGTGGGGACTTCGGGCAAGCGCCGGCTCAGCACCGAATAGCTGGACCAGGTGAAGGCGCAGGCGAAGGCGGCGGCGAATCCCGGCAGATGCGCCGGATCGAATTGCACGCCGCGCCCGACGAACAGCGCCAAGGTGCCGGACAGGCCAAGCGCCACGCCGGCGATATGGAACCAGCGCAGCCTCTCGCCCGGCAGCAAGGCTGAGAACACCACGATCAGCAGCGGCCAGAGATAGTTGATCAAACTGGCTTCCACCGGCGGGGCCAGTTTCAGGGCGATGAAATACAGCGCGTGATAGCCGAACAGGCCGAAAATGCCCAAGGCCCAGGCGGCAAGCGGCAGGCGCAGATGCCGCAGCGGATTTTCGCCGCGCGCCAGCCAGGTGCCGAGCGCCAGCAGAAAGGCGATGGAGAAAGTGAGCGCGGTGAGCTGCAATGGCGGCACCGGGCCGGTGAAGGCGGTGAGCACCGCCAGCGCGGCCCAGAGCAGGATGGCGCCCGCGCCGATCAATGTGGCGCGTAAAGCCGCGCGGTCGTTTGCCATGGAAAAAGCGTTAGGCCGCCTTGGCGCCTTCGAGCCGGAAATACAGCGGCGATTGCTCCTGCTCGATCAAAGCCAATTTGCCGCGCAGCAGGATCGGCGTATCGGCGGTTTGCACCGGCTTGCGGGCGCGCACCGCGACGATGCGCGACAGATCGCCCATCATGCAGGTGGGGCAATGGAATTGCAGCGCGCCGAGCAGGAATTCGGCATGGGCCGGCGCGTCGCGGAACGGCATCATATAGCCGTAGATTTCCACTTCGACGCCGTTGAGGGCGCGCAGACTGGCGGGAAAGCGGCTCATCGCGCCATCAATGAAACGGGTCTCGCCGGCCTGCGACAGCAGATTCCAATCCAGCGCGCCATCCAGCGGGCCGACGCCGCGGCGCAGATGCTGCGGCAATTCCTCCAGCGACATGGCGCGCGTCGGACCGGCGGCCAGGGCGAAGCCTCCGGCGGCGGAAACAGCGAAGGCGGACAGCAATTGGCGGCGCAGCATGGCAGGCTCCCGATCGGGCATTTCCGGCATGAACCGGGTGGACAAGCGGCGTTATTGTATAACCGTATTGCGCCAGAGCAAGCGCCATTCTGCCGCAGCCCTTGACCGGCGCCGGCAACAAGCGCAGTAAACCGGCATGAATTCCCCCGCCGCCCCGCAAATGCCGGACTCCATTGGGCCGCAATTCGCCAAAGATGGCTGGCCGCTGGTGATCGGCCTGTCGATGGCGCAGCTGGTTTCCTGGGGCTCGATTTTCTATGCCTTCGCCGTGCTGCTGGAGCCGATGGAAGCCGAACTGGGCTGGAGCCGCACGCTGCTGAATACCGGCCTGTCCGCCGGGCTGCTGGTTTCCGGCCTTTGCGCCCTGCCGGTGGGCAAGCTGATCGACCGCCATGGCGGCCGCTGGATCATGAGCTTCGGCTCATTGCTGGCAAGCCTGCTGCTTTATGCCTGGTCGCAGGTGGAAAGCGTGCCGGCCTATTTCGCCATCTGGCTCTGCCTGGGCGTGGCGAAATCCATGACGCTCTACGAACCGGTCTTCGCCGTGGTGACGCGCTTGTTTCCGCAAGGCTATCGCCAGCGCATCACGGTGATCACCCTGGCCGGCGGCCTGGCCAGCACGGTGTTCATCCCGCTCACCGCCTGGGCGATCTCGGCCGACGATTGGCGCGGCGCATTGCAAATGCTGGCCTTGTGCAATCTGCTGCTCTGCCTGCCGGTGCATGCGCTGTGGCTGCGCGACCGCGGCGGCCGCGAAGCGAAGGCCGAAGCCGCGCCGCAGGATAAATCGCCGCTGCAACGCGCGCTGCGCCATCCCAGTTTCTGGGGCATCCTGGTCTGCTTCACCTGCCATGGCGCCACGATGGCGGTGATGGCCTTCCATTTCATTCCGCTGCTGGGCGAGAACGGCATCGGCCTGGCCGCCGCCGTGGCGGTTTATGCGCTGATCGGCCCGTCGCAAGTGGCGGGGCGGCTGTTGCTGCTGTTCGGGCGCGGCCTGCCTTTCCTGCTCACCGGGCAGATCGTGATGGCGCTATTCCCAGTGGTAATCCTGGTGCTGATCCTGTGGCCGGGCGAAATCTGGCTGCTGTTCGGTTTCGCGGCGGTTTACGGCACGATCAACGGCATCGCCACCATCCTGCGCGGCACGGCGGTGCCGGAAATGCTATGGCGCGAAGGCTATGGCGCCATCAACGGCGCGATCAGCCTGCCGGCCAGCATCGCCAATGCGCTGGCCCCGGCCGCCGCCGCGCTGCTGTGGCAATGGTCCGGCGATTATCACGCGGTGATGTGGGTGGTGTTCGGCCTGCTGTTCACCAGCGCGCTGGCCTTCCGCTTCGCGGTGGCGAAGAGTGGGCGGCATATCGCCTGACGCGCATCCCTGAAAGCAAAACCGCCCGCCGCCCTTTAATCCTCACCAGTGGGGCTGGTGGAGGGGGCCGGCGGGCGGTCTGGTCGAGCGTCGCTGGTTGCGGCGTTCTTAGAATTAGTAAGGCTTCACGCCCGGGATCAGCTTGCGCACGAAATTCGGCAGGCCGAACGCGGCGGTGGCGATATCCGGATTGTAATAGCGCAGGCCCTTCAGCGCCGCCTTCTTGAAGCGGGCCGCCACCGACTTGGAGGCCGAGGCCTTGGCCAGATCCTGATCGGAGGCCCAGGTCAGCGACATGAAGCCGCAGACATAAGTGGGCACCACGGCCAGATAGCTGCCGCTATGCTTCCAGATCTTCTGGAACAGCTTCACGGCATCGGTGAGTTCCGGGCCCTGCATATGCGGCACGCCATTCTGCGCCACCAGGATGGCGCCGGGCTTCATCACGCGCTTGCAGTTCTTGTAGAACTCGGCGCTGAACAGCACGGTGGCGGGGCCGACCGGGTCCGGACGATCCACGATGATCAGGTCGTAGCGTTCCTCGGTGTCGCGCACCCAGGCGGCGCCGTCGCCGACCACCAGATTGGTGCGCTTATCCTTGAAAGCCTTGCCGCAGATCGACGACAGGAACTTCTTCGACACGTCGATCACCACATCGTCGATCTCGACCATGGTGGCGCGGCGCACGTTCTTGTGCTTGAGCACTTCTTCCAGGATGCCGCCATCGCCGCCGCCGACGATCAGCACGTCGCGCACCTTGCCATGGGCCAGCATCGGCAGATGGGTCAGCATCTCGTGATAGACGAATTCGTCGCCCTCGGTGCATTGCACCACGCCGTCCAGGCCCAGGATGCGGCCATAACGGGCGGATTCGAACACCACCACCTTCTGATACTTCGACTTGCCTTCGAAGAGGATTTTCTTGATCTCATGGCTCTGCCGGAAACCGGCATAGAGCGTTTCGTTGAACCACTTGGTCACAGAATCAAACCCCGCTTCAGTTCGGTGCACTGGATGTTGTCGGGCAGGAAGGCGCGGCGCAGCACCGGGATCGCCTTCGAGGGCTGGCAATCGCCGCAGACGAACACGTCGAGCGCGGCATAGCCCTTTTCCGGCCAGGAATGGATCGACATGTGGCTTTCCGCCAGCACGGCCACGCCGGAGATGCCGCCATTGGGCTCGAAATGATGCAGGTCGATATTCAGCAGCGTGGCGCCGATGGCTTCCACGGCTTCGGTCAGGGTCTGCTTCACCAGGGCCAGATTGTCGAGATTCTTGCCGCCCCACAGATCAATGATCAGGTGCTGGCCAGCGAAGCGCATGCCTTCGCGGCAGATGAAATGCTCGTCCTCCGGCGCAACGTCGGCGGTGTTGGGCACTTCGTAGATTGCGGGCTTGGCGGCATTCTTGCTCA
>JAYSEE010000088.1:0-12503 GCA_041914045.1 Ferrovibrio sp.
CTGCGCGACGCGCTATAAGTATTTGAAATTACAAATAGATTGACTTGCCAAGAAAAACGCCACGGCGAATTTTCGGGCAGTCTCGGATTTGCCGTTCGGGCAAAAAAAGGGGCCGCACCCATTTAGCTGCCGCTGGACGGCAGATAAAAAAAGGGGCCGCACAATGTGCGGCCCAAGTCTAGGGAGGAAACGCCCGAGAAGGGCATGCAGCAAGCCGGGAAGCGTTGCTGCGATGCAATATATATGGGATTTCATGGTGCACTGCAAGAGGAAAATGGCAGGGAATATCAGGTAGGATAAATTGCTGTTTTCATTGATGTAAATATGCAACACATAGGAACATAAGCTGAATATATAGCCCGATTCCGGGATTACAATCGTATTTCGGTTTTGCGGACGCGAAGAAATTGGTGTGCTGGGGGCGGATTATCTTACCTCTGGGCGAGGCGAAACAGCTTGTGCTTTGCCCGAATTCCAGGCTGCAACCCAATTAGGCAGCTGCTCCGGCGGCATCGGTTCGGCCACCAGATAGCCCTGCGCCACGTCGCAGCCGAGCAGTTGGGCGCAATCCCAATCCTCCTGGCGCTCCACGCCTTCGGCCACCGCCGCCATGCCCAACTGACGGGCCAGCCGCACCGACGAAGCCATGATGGCGCGGGCCGCCTGGTCATTGGCGGCGGCCACCACGAATTGCCGGTCGATCTTCAACTCGTCGAAAGGAATGCGCTGCAATTGCTCCAGCGAGGAATAGCCGGTGCCGAAATCGTCGATGGACAGGCCGAAGCCTTTCAGGCGCAGCCGGGTCAGCACTTCCAAGGCCGCGGCCAGATCCTCGATCAGCCGGCTTTCGGTAACTTCCAGGATCAGGTTTTCCGGCGGCAATTCCACTTCGCGGGCGGCTTGGGCCAAGCGGTCGGGCAGATTCAGGCTGCCCAGATTGGCGGTGGAGATATTCACCGCGATTTTCAGGTTCAGGCCCAGCGAGCGCCAACGCGCCGCCGCCCGCAGGCTCTGGCTCAGCACGGTATGGAACAGTGGATCGGCCGCCGCGCCGGCTTCCGCCACCGGCACGAAGCGGCCCGGCGGCAGCAGGCCGCGCTGCGGATGGCGCCAACGCACCAGCGCTTCCACGCCCAGCACGGCGCTGCTGCGCATGTCTACTTTCGGCTGCACGGCGATTTGAATCTGGCCATCGCGGATGGCATCCAGCAACTCCGCTTCGCTGGGCGCGTCGTCCACGGCGGTTTCGGCGCGCTGGCGCTTCTGCCCGGTCTTGGCCAGGATGCCGTTCAACCCCTCGGCGGTCAGCGGCTTTTCAACATAGCCGACGATATCCAGGTCATGGGCGCGGGCCAGCGTTTCGGCGGTGCGCAGCACGCGGATATTCTCGGCGCTGACCAGGGCGACCTGGCCGGCGAAGCGCCGCGCGCCGAGATGGCGCAGCACTTCGATGCCGTCCATCACCGGCATGTTGAGATCCAGCAGGATCAGGTCGATGGGGTTGTCCTGCGCGGTCAGGATATCCAGCGCCGCCAGCGCGGCCTCGCCATCGGCATGGCAGGTGATGCGCTGCACGCCGCAGCGCAGCAGCAGGGCCTGGGCGACATCGCGCATCAGCTTGATGTCGTCCACCACCATCACATGCAATTTAGCGATATGGGGAGGCGCCGGCTCCAGCGTGGTATTCCCTGTCAAAAAATGCCATCGCGAAGGGCTTCAGCGACTTTGCCCATGGTATTCCCCATTCGGTGCCATCTCAATGGCGGCGGCCATGCGGTTCGACATGTTGAAAAAGCTGGCGGTGGCGGCGATGTCCCAGATGTCCTTGTCGGTCCAGCCGGCATCGCGCAAAGCCTGGCGGTCGGCCTCCGCCATCTTGGCCGGGCTCTCGGTCAGCTTGGCGGCGAAATCCAGCGCGGCGCGCATTTTCGGGCTCAGCTCGGCCACGCGATAATTCATCACCATCTGCTCGCCCAGCTTCGGATCGCCGGAAAGCTGCCGCACCGCCGCGCCATGGGCGGTGAGGCAGTAATAGCAATGATTGATGCTGCTCACAGCCACCGCGATCATCTCGCGTTCCAGTTTGCTCAGGCCCGAAGGCGCCAGCATCAATTCGTTATACATCTCGGAAAAGCCGCGCAGCTTCTTTTCATCGAAGCTGTAGCTCAGCAGCACATTCGGTACGAAGCCGATCTTCTCGTCGCATTTATTGAAATAGGCCTGCGTCGCCGGATCAAGGCTGGCGCGATCGGGGATCGTGATATTCAGCGCATGCGGTTTGATTTTATTGTCTGCCATGGTTTCCTCCTGGCCCGTGGTTGCCTCCAGGGCTGGAGGCAAGCCTAGCGCGGATCGAAGCCCTGGCGAAAGTCCCCGACCTGGCCGCGATGGCGCAGCAGGTGGTCGGCCAGCAGGCAGGCCAGCATCGCTTCGCCCACCGGCACGGCGCGCAGGCCGACGCAGGGATCGTGCCGGCCCTTGGTGACGATCTCGGTCGGATTGCCGAAGCGGTCGATGGTGGCGCGCGGATTGAGGATCGAGGAAGTCGGCTTCACCGCGAAACGCGCGACGATCTCCTGCCCCGTGGAAATGCCGCCCAATATGCCGCCGGCCTGATTGGAGGTGAAATCCGGCGCGCCGTCGGCGCCGATGCGCATCTCATCGGCATTGCTTTCGCCGGTGAGCGAGGCGGACGCGAAGCCGGCGCCGATCTCCACGCCCTTCACGGCGTTGATGCTCATCAGCGCTGCGGCGAGTTCGGCATCCAGCTTGCCATAGATCGGCTCGCCCAATCCGGCGGGAATGCCCGACGCGCGCAATTCGATCACCGCGCCGACGCTGGAGCCGGCCTTGCGGATCGTGTCGAGGTATTCTTCCCATTCCATCGCGGCTTTAGGATCGGGGCACCAGAACGGATTCTGCTCCACGCTGTCCCAGCGCCAATTGGCCGGGTCGATGCGCTTCTCGCCCACCTGCACCAACGCGCCGCGAATTTGCACGGCATCGCCGAGCAGCGTGCGCAGCACTTGGCGGGCCACCGCGCCGGCCGCCACGCGGGCAGCGGTTTCGCGCGCGGACGAACGGCCGCCGCCGCGATAATCGCGGATGCCGTATTTGCGCCAATAGGCGTAATCGGCATGGCCCGGGCGGAACTTGTCCTGGATCTCGGAATAGTCCTTGCTGCGCTGGTCGGTATTCTCGATCAGCAGCGAGACCGGCGTGCCGGTGCTGCGGCCCTCGAACACGCCGGACAGAATCTTCACCTGATCGGCTTCGCGGCGCTGGGTGACGAAACGCGACGTGCCGGGCTTGCGCTTGTCGAGCCAATGCTGGATGTCGGCCTCGCTGAGCGGCACCAGCGGCGGCACGCCGTCGATCACGCAGCCGAGCGCCGGGCCATGGCTCTCGCCCCAGGTGGTGACGCGGAAGAGCCGGCCGAAGCTGTTGTCGGACATCGCGCTCAGTCGGCCTTTTTGCCGCCGATGCTTTGCAGCAATTCAGCCACCGCCGGCGCTTGGTCCACGGCCACCATGCCCACGCTATGATAGCCGCTATCCACATGATGGGTTTCGCCGGTGACGCCGCCGCCGAGATCGCTGAGCAGATACAGGCCGGCGCCGCCCACTTCGTCGATAGTGACATTGCGGCGCAACGGCGCGTTCAGCTCGTTCCATTTCAGGATATAGCGGAAATCGCCGATGCCGCTGGCGGCCAGCGTCTTGATCGGGCCGGCGGAGATCGCGTTCACGCGGATGCCGCGCGGGCCGAGATCGGCGGCGAGATAGCGCACGCTGGCTTCCAATGCTGCTTTCGCCACGCCCATCACGTTGTAATGCGGCATCACGCGCTCGGCGCCGAAATAGGTGAGCGTGACGGCCGCGCCGCCATCGCTCATCAGCTTTTCGGCGCGCTGCATCAGCGCGGTGAAGGAATAGCAGCTCACATTCAGCGACAGCGCGAAGTTTTCCGGCGAAGTGTCGACATAGCGGCCCTTCAGCTCTTCCTTGTCGGCATAGGCGATGGCATGCACCAGGAAATCCAGCTTGCCCCATTCCTTGCCCAAGGCGGCGAAGACGGCATCCATCGAGGCGGCGTTGGTCACGTCGCATTCCATGATCAGCTTGGCGCCGATCTGGGCGGCCAGCGGCTCCACGCGCTTTTTCAGCGCGTCGCCCTGATAGGTGAAGGCCAGCTCGGCGCCCTGGGCCGCCACCGCCTTGGCGATGCCCCAGGCCAGCGAGCGGTCGTTGGCCACGCCCATGATCAAGCCGCGGCGGCCTTGCATGAGGGTGCCGGCAGAGGGTGCAGCGGAAAGCGACATGGAAATCCTCGGAAAAGTGGGATGAGCGGCAAAACAACGGGGCCACGAAACCAAACGGGGGCCACGAAACGAAGCGGCCGGCAGAGTAACCGAAAACCGCGCGCCGCGCCAAGCTTCCCCCCGCTGCCCCCGGCAAGCCATGCGCTGGAGGAGAAAGCCCGGAAATCCGCTTCAGTTCCGGTCCAGCACTAGGCTGTCGCGGCTGCGTTGCAGGCGATGCGCGATGGCATCCTGCGGCAGTTCGAAGCCGGCCAGCAGCCCGGCCCCGAGCTGGAGACTGGATTCCACGGTTTCGATCACCACCGAGGCCGCGCCCAAAGCGGCCAGGCGCTGGCCATGGGCGCGGTCGCGGGCGCGGGCATGGATCGGCAATTCCGGCCATGCCCGGCGCACCGCCCGCACCACCTTTTCGGCCGCCGCCGGGTCGTCCAGGGTCACCACCAGCAGCCTGGCCCGGTCCAGGCCCAGGCGGCGCAGCATGTCGGGCCGGCCGGCATCGCCGAAAAATACCGGGCGGCCCTGCCGGCGATGGCCGGCCACGGCGGCCGGGTTCATGTCCAGCGCGATATAGGGCAGGCCCTCGGCGTCCAGCATGCCGCCCAGGCTCTGGCCCACCCGGCCGAAACCGGCGATCACCGCATGGCCCTCGATGCCGTCCATGTCCTCCAATTCGCGGCTGTCGCGGCGGTCGGCATGGCGCTTTTGCAAGCCGGCGGCCAGCCGCCGCCCCAGCCCGGCCACGAAGGGCGTGGCCAGCATGGACAGGCCGGTGACCAGCAGCATGAATTGCGCCACCGGCTGGCCGACGATGCCGGTGCGTTCGGCCAGGCCGATCACCACGAAGGCGAATTCGCCGCCCTGGCCGAGCAGCAAGGCGGCCTCCAGCGACACGGCGGCGCCCAGGCCGAAAATCAGGCCCAGCCCGCCCAATATGGCGGCTTTCAGCACAAGCAGCCCCAGCACCGAACCGAGCAGCAGCAGCGGTTTATCGGCCAGTATGCCGAGGTCGATGCCCATGCCCACGGCCAGGAAGAACAGCCCCAGCATCAGGCCCTTGAAGGGCTCGATGGAATCCTCGATGGCATGGCGATACTCGGTTTCCGCCAGCAGCAACCCGGCCAGGAAAGCCCCCAGCGCCGCCGAAAGCCCGGCCGCGGCGGTGATGCCGGATGCCGCCAGCACGGTGAGCAGGATCAGCGCCATGAACAATTCCGGCGTCCGCGCCGCGCCGGCCAGATGGAAAAGCGGCCGCAGCAGGAAGCGCCCGCCGACGAAGATCGCCAGCACGGTGAGCGCCGCCTTGCCCAGGATCAGGCCGACAGCGAGCAGCAGATCGCCGTCTTGCATGGCGGCATTGGGCCCCGCGCCCAACAATCCGACCAGGAACAGGATCGGCACCACGGCAAGGTCTTGCAGCAGCAGCACCGCAAACGCCGCGCGGCCCAAGGCCGTGCCCTGGCGGCGGCGCTCCACCAGCAACT
Source organism: Ferrovibrio sp. (assembly GCA_041914045.1). Taxonomy (GTDB): domain Bacteria; phylum Pseudomonadota; class Alphaproteobacteria; order Ferrovibrionales; family Ferrovibrionaceae; genus Ferrovibrio. The sequence continues at coordinate 5,803 of JAYSEE010000088.1, forward strand.
GCATCACGATGGCGGTGGAAGACAATGCCAGGCAAGCGCCCAGCACCAGCGCCAGACCATATGGATTGCCGAAGGCCCAGGCGATGACGGCGATGGCGGCGCTGGTCAATGTCACCTGCGCCAGACCGAGGCCGAAAACCAGCCGGCGCAGCGCCCAGAGCCGGGCCAGCGACAATTCCAGGCCGATCACGAACAGCAGGAAGATCACGCCCAACTCGCCCAGGCCGCGCACGGCGGCGGGGTCGCCGATGGTGGCGAGCCGCAGCCAGGGCAGGTTTTCGGCCGCGCGCGCCAGGCCATAGGGGCCGATCAGGATGCCGGCGAACAGGAAGCCCAGCACCGGGCTGAGCCGCAACTTGTGGAAGAGGGGCACTACCACGCCAGCGGCTATTAAAAATAAAACCGTCTCGCGCAGGTAGGGAATGATATCGGCATGCTCCATGCCAACAGCATGAAACGGCAATAATTTTTTCACAAGATGCGCATTGGTCCGTATTCGCCGTATTTGTGAAGGGCGGAAGCCTTGCAAGAGGCGGGAGGCTTCTCTCTATTGTCGCGGCAGGGGTGTTGTTTGGCTTGATGTTGGGGCGAGAGCGATGCGGACCGGTATGAGCGTTTCGGTGTTGACCCGGATCATGGCGATCATCGCGGTGGCGGTGATCAGCCTGGTGACCCAGATGGTGCTGGATGGGCTCGACCGGCGCGATGCGCAAGTCGAGCAGCGGCGCATCGAGTTGCGCAATCTGGTGGCTGTGGCCCATGGCGTGATCGAGCATTACGCCGCCCAGGCGCGGTCCGGCGCGTTGCCGGAGGCCGAGGCCAAGCGGCAGGCGATGGCGCAGCTGCAGGGCCTGCGCTACAGCGGCAAGGAATATTTCTGGATCAACGATATGGATCCGGTGCTGCTGATGCATCCCTTCGCGCCGCAGCTGGTCGGCAAGAGCATGCGCGATTACGCCGATCCCAACGGCAAGAAGCTGTTCGTCGAATTCGTCGATACGGTGAAGCGCGGCGGCGAAGGCTATGTCGATTATTTCTGGCCCAAGGCGGGCCATGACCAGCCGGTGCCGAAAATCTCCTTCGTGAAGGGTTATGCCGATTGGGGCTGGATCGTCGGCACCGGGCTTTACACCGACGATCTGCAAGCCGACTTTCTGCAATCGTTGAAGCAATCGGCGCTTGTCGTCGGCATCAACGGCCTGGTGCTGGTGCTGTTCGGCTATCTGCTGGCGCGCTCGGTGGCCAATCCGCTGCGCGGCATTTCGCAGGCCGTGCTCAAGCTGGCCGAACGCGATTGGAATACCGAGGTGCCGCATACCGCCAAGGGCGACGAGATCGGCGCCATCGCGCGCTCGGTGCAGGTGCTGCGCGAAGCGGGCCGCGATGCCGATCGCCTGCAGGCGGATGCCGACGCCATGCGCCGCGATGCCGATGCGCAGCGGGCGCAGCGCGAGCAGCGCGAGGCGGAAGCCGCCAGGCAGATCGCCGAACTGACCGAAGCGGTGGCGCGCGGCCGGCTGGATCGCCGCATCGACGAAGCCGGCAAGGAAGGCTTCCAGCTCACCGTGTCGCGCCAGCTCAATCAATTGATCGGGCGATTGCAGGATGTCACCGGCGAATTGTCGCGCGTGATGCAGGCGCTGGCCAATGGCGGCGTCGGCCATCGCGTGCAGGGCCAGTATGAAGGCGTTTACGGCGAATTGAAAACCGCCGCCAACGATATGGCCGAACGGCTCGGCAGCTTCGCACTGCGGCTGGCCGACAACGCCAATCAGCTGCGCGACGCCGCCGCCGATATTTCCGATGGCAGCCAGGATCTGGCGGCGCGCACCGAAGCGCAGGCCGCCACCCTGGAGCAAACCGCCGCCGCCATGCATCAGGTCACCTCCACCGTGCGGCAGAATGCCGATAATGCCTCCGCCGCCGACCGGCTGGCCGCCGAGGCGCGGCAGACCGCGCAGCAAGGCGGCAGCGTGGTGGCCAGCGTGGTGGAAGCCATGGGCGCCATCGAAGACGGCGCGCGCAAGATTTCCGATATTGTCGGCCTGATCGACGAGATCGCCTTCCAGACCAATCTGCTGGCGCTGAATGCGTCGGTGGAAGCCGCGCGCGCCGGCGAAGCCGGCAAGGGTTTCGCCGTCGTGGCGCAGGAAGTGCGCGCCTTGGCGCAGCGCTCGGCCAATGCCTCGAAGGATATCAAGGCGCTGATCCATGCCTCCAACAGTCAGGTGAAAAGCGGCGCCGAACTGGCCAACCGCGCCGGCGGCGCGCTGGACGATATCGTCTCGGCGGTGCGCAAGGTCACCGACATCGTGGCCGAGATCGCTTCCGCCAGCAGCGAGCAATCGCGCGGCCTGGACGAAGTGAACAAGGCCGTCGGCAATATGGATGAGATGACCCAGCGCAATGCCGCGCTGGTGGAGGAAACCCATGCCGCCGCCCAGGCGCTGGCCAATCAGGCGCAGGAACTGGCCGAACTGGTCGGCTTCTTCGATCTCGAGGATAAGGCGTCCGGCCGCAACCAGCGCCGCGCCCGCCGCATCGAGAATGGTCCCGGCGATCATGTGATCTGGCAGGGCACGCGCATCGGCCTGCGCAACTGGAGCCGCATCGGCCTGTTCATCGGCCCATTCGAAACCGTGCCGCAGCCGGGCCAGCAGATGACCCTGGAAGCCTATGTGCAATTGCCCGATCAGCTGTTGCGCTTCACCGCCCAGGCCGAGGCGGTGCGCATGGAGGGCCGCTATGTCGGCCTGCGCTATAGCTGCGCCGAGGAAGCCGCCAAGCAGCGCATCGCGGCGTATTTCGCGGAGTAGACGCCGATCACTCTACGCCGATCACTCTACAGCGGGCGGCGGCTTGGGTTGGCCGTCGATCACGCGGTCGGGGGCGAAATGCAGGGTGACGCGGGTGCCCTGGCCGAGATCGCTTTGCAGCGACACCGCGCCGCCATGGGCTTCCATATAGGCGCGCACCAAAGCCAGCCCGAGGCCGACGCCGCCGAATTGCCGGCTGCGCGTCGCCTCCACCTGCTCGAACGGCGCGAAGACGCGTTCGCGGTCTTCCGGCGCGATGCCGATGCCGCCATCCTGTACCCAGATATCCAATCCGCCGCCCACCACGGCTGCCGCGCCGATCGACACCACGCCGCCGGGGGCGGAGAATTTCAGCGCATTGCCGATCAGGTTCAGCAAGGCCTGGCGCAGCAGCCGCGCATCGGCGCGCAGCCGGGGCAGGTCGGCGGGAATTTCGGCATGCACCAGCTTGCCTTCGCCGCTCGGCGCGATGGAGGCCAGCTTGATGCAGGTGGCGACGATCTCGCCCAGCTTGATGGCATCGTCGCGCACCGGGATGCGGTTGGCCTCCACGCGGGCAAGATCGAGGATGTCGTCGATGATGCCCAGCAGATGCGTGGCGCTGGCATGGATGTCGCGCACATATTCCTGATATTTCGGCGAGCCGGGGCCATACAATTCCTGCCGCACGATATCGGCGAAGCCGATCACCGCGTTCAGCGGCGTGCGCAATTCATGGCTCATATTGGCGAGGAAGCTGGATTTCGAACGGCTGGCGCGTTCGGCGGCGTCGCGCGCGCCGCGCAATTCGGTCACCAGGCATTCGAGTTCGGCATTCTGCCGGGCCAGCAATTCGTTGGCCTTATGCTGTTCGGTGATGTCGAGCAGGATCAGCGCGCGGTCGCCCTGCTTGGTCTGGCGCAGCATGCCGCGCACCCAGCGGTTGGAGGCCAGCAGCAGCGGCGTTTCGCTTTCCAATGCCGCCGCCGAAAGGCCGCCGGCTTCCAGCAGGGCATCGAGGTCGGCGCCGGCATGCAGCTTCTCCTGCCCCAGCCCGAGCAATTCGGCCAGCTTGCGGTTCCACAAGGTCAGCCTGCCGTCGCGGTCGCAGAGCGCGAAGGCTTCCACGCTTTCGGTCACATCCAGCAGATTGGCCTGGGCGACGCGGATATTTTCGTAGAAGCGCAGATTCTGCACCCGCAGCGAACGGTTCTGCTCGATCACGCCGTAGACCACGCGGCTGGCCGCCACCATGGCGCCGGCGAATACGATGGCGATCACGCCCAGCAAACGATGCGAGGTGCCGGCCTGCTGCAGAAAATAAGCCGCATAGGGGGTGACGGCGGTGATGATGAAGGCGGTGGCCGCGCCGGGCAGCGGCGCCAGGGTGGTGGCGGAGCCCGAAACCATGCCGGCGGCCAGGATCAGCAGGAAGGTCTGCTTGTCGCCGGAAAGATTGGGCATGAAGGCCACGCCCAGGCCCCAGATCAGGCCCGACAATCCGGCCCAGAGCGCCGCCAGCCGGCGCGGCGTCAGCCGGCGGCTCTTGCGCTCGGCCCCGCCGTCGGCCTGCCGGACCATGCCGGTTTCCAGCCGGCGCTGGCCGCGCCAAAGCGCAAACAGAATATAGCCGGCGCAGAGGATATGCGCCGCGCACCAGGGCAGCAGCAGTTCAGGCGGCGCTTCGCCGGAAAGATTGGCGGTGGCAAGCAGCGCCACCAGCATGGTGGCCCAGGCATTCACCGGCACCATGCGGCGATAGCCGTCGCGCAGCGGGTCCACCAGACTATGCTGCCCCAGGCTTTGCGGCATATCCGGTAGACCGATCATGCCGGGCCGGACAAAGCCTGGATGTGCGAATACCGGCGGCCGCGAAAGGGCCGAGGCCGGATCATATGCACAGGAAACGGTTGCATGGCGGGCATTGTATACGCGGCGACGCTAGGCGGATAGGTCCGCCGGAGCCGCAGCCGGACCGATCACTTCAGCAATTCGTAGGGGCCGCCGGTTGCCAGCGCCCGCCGATAGGCCGGGCGGGCATGGATGCGGTCCAGCCAGTCGCGTAGGGCGGCATGCTCGGGGCCGAGGCCGATCCGGCTGGCGGCGGCCTCCACCGGAAAGCTCATCTGGATATCGGCCGCCGAAAAATCCGCCCCGGCGAACCAGGGACCGCCGGTCTGCAGGGCATCGGCCCAGAAACGCATATGGATCGTCAATTGCGGATCGGTCATCCGCGCCTGGGCCTTCCTGGCGATCATCTTCACCAGCGGCCGCAGCAGGCCCGGCACATTGGCCGGCATGCGCAGGAAGACCAGCTTCATCAGCAGCAGCGGCATGGCCGAGCCCTCGGCGTAATGCAGCCAATAGGTGAAGGCGCGGCCGGCCGCGCTGCCGCGCGGCGGGCGCAGCTTGCCGCTGCTATCGTGGGCATCCAGCAGATATTCGATGATCGCGCCGGTTTCGGCGATTTTCAGGCCGTTTTCCTCGATCACCGGGGATTTGCCCAGCGGATGCACCTGGCGCAGCTCCTTGGGCGCCAGCATGTCGGGCCGGCGCTGGTAGTGCCGCACGCTGTAGGGCAGGCCCAATTCCTCCAACAGCCAGAGCACCCGCTGCGAGCGGGAATTGTTCAGGTGATGCACGGTGATCATGACAATGCTCCTGGGCAATACTCTTGGGGGGAATTCTGCGAAAAACCTAGCCGCCAGCTTGCCCCGCCGCCGTGACGCCAGTCACGAATCTTTTTGGCGGTTTTTCTGCCCGGCCTCCCCTTGACACCCGGCCGGGCACTGCTTAAGTGTCTGGCGCTCTCCTGGGGGGAGTGCTAACAACTCGTTGCCACCCATTATAAATCAATGATTTATCCAGGGACATCGGGTTGGCAGCGGAAATTTTTCAGCAGCCGGGCGGTTGCCCGGCTTATTTCGACGATGGAGGATCGCATGAAGTTTCGTCCGTTGCATGACCGCGTGGTGGTCAAGCGCGTTGCCGAGGAAGAGCGCAGCGCTGGCGGCATCATCATTCCGGACACCGCCAAGGAAAAGCCGATGCAGGGCGATGTGGTCGCCGTCGGCCCGGGCGCCCGCGGCGAGGATGGCAAGCTGGTCGCGCTGGATGTGAAGGCGGGCGACCGCGTTCTGTTCGGCAAGTGGTCGGGCACCGAAGTGAAGATCGACGGCGAAGACCTGTTGATCATGAAGGAATCCGACATCATGGGCGTGATCGAAGGCGCCCCCGCCAAGAAGTCCAAGGCCGCCTGATAAGGCTGGCCGGTATCAGTAATCGAGGAGATCAGAAATGGCTGCTAAAGACGTGAAGTTCGGCGCCGATGCGCGCGCCAAGATGCTGCGCGGCGTCGACATCCTGGCCGATGCCGTGAAGGTGACGCTGGGCCCCAAGGGCCGCAACGTGGTGCTCGACAAGTCGTTCGGCGCCCCGCGCATCACCAAGGACGGCGTGACCGTCGCCAAGGAAATCGAACTGTCCGACAAGTTCGAGAATATGGGCGCGCAGATGGTGCGCGAAGTCGCCAGCAAGGCCAATGACCAGGCCGGCGACGGCACCACCACCGCCACCGTGCTGGCCCAGGCCATCGTGCGCGAAGGCTCCAAGGCCGTCGCCGCCGGCATGAACCCGATGGATCTGAAGCGCGGCATCGACCTCGCCGTCGAGAAGATCGTGGAAGACATCAAGGGTCGTTCCAAGAAGATCGCCGGCGCGAAGGAAGTGGCCCAGGTCGGCACCATCTCCGCCAATGGCGATGCCGAGATCGGCGCCATGATCGCCAAGGCGATGGAAAAGGTCGGCAACGAGGGTGTGATCACCGTCGAGGAAGCCAAGAGCCTGGAGACCGAGCTGGATGTCGTGGAAGGCATGCAGTTCGACCGCGGCTACCTGTCGCCCTAC
>JAYSEE010000089.1:0-12377 GCA_041914045.1 Ferrovibrio sp.
ATTCCAATCCTGCGCCCGATAGGCGGCCAGCATGGCGTCGTGCTGGCGGGAAAAACCCTGGAAGGCGGGATTTTGCGCATCCTCCGGCCGGCCGAGCAGGGCGAAGATGCGCACGGCCTCCTTCTTGCCCTTCACGGCGATCAAATCGAGTTCCACGGCGGCCCAGCTCGGCGCGGCCAAGCGGGTGAGTTCGCCGATCACCACGCCGACGCCATAGGTCTTGGACTGGCCTTCCAGGCGCGAGGCCAGGTTCACCGCATCGCCCAGCACCGAATAATCGAAGCGCTGCTCCGAGCCCATATTGCCCACCACGCATTCGCCGGTATTCAGGCCGATACCGATATTGATGCCGATGAAGGGCCGCTGCTCGGCCTCGGCCTCGCTTTTCAGATCGGCATTCAAGACCGTGAGCCGCTCGAACATGGTGAGCGCCGATTCGCAGGCATGGTCGGCATGCCGCGGATCGTCCAAGGGCGCGTTCCAGAACGCCATGATGCAATCGCCCATGTATTTGTCGATGGTGCCCTGGCGCGCCAGGATCACATCGGTCATCGGCGTGAGGAAGCGATTGATCAACTTGGTGAGACCCTGCGGATTGCCCTTGAACTGTTCGGACACCGCCGTGAAGCCGCGTATGTCGCAGAACAGGAAGGTCATGTCGCGGGTTTCGCCGCCCAACCGCAGCCGGGTGGGATCGGCGGCCAATTGCTCGACCAAAGCGGGAGAGAGATATTGCGCGAAAGCGCCGCGCACCTGCTTCTTCTCGGCCTCGGTGCGCAGATAACCGGTGAGCGAGCCGGAGAGATAGACCGCGAAACCGATCAGGCTGGGCGTGACCGGGTCGATCAGCATCAGCTGTTCGCGATAGCCGTACCAGGACAGGCCGACCGCCAGCACGATGGCGCCGGCGCCGATCGCCGCCGACCACAGCGCGCCGCTGCGCGCCAGCAGCAGGATCAAGCCCAACCCAAGCGCCACGGTGAACAGCCATTCCGCGCCGGCCGCCCAATCGGGCCGTTGCAGATAATGCCCCAGCAGCACCTGCTCGATGGCCTGGGCATGGGCCTCCACGCCGGGCATCACCGGATTGATCGGCGACGGCCGGATATCGCGCAGACCCGAGGCGGATGTGCCGATCAGCACGATATGGCCTTCCAGCAATTGCGGATCGACTTCATCGGCCAGCAGCTTCCAGACCGGCACATAGCGTTCCGGCACCGGCAGGGTGAAATGCACCGGCAATTCGCCCGAGGCGTTGGTGGGCACCTCGAACTGGCCGATGCGGATAGTGTTGATGCCGCTGGCCGCGCCGAGCGCGGTTTCGCCGCTGGCGCCGGAGGATTTCACCACATAGGAGCGCGCCCGCTGGGCCACCCGCAGGCCTTCGGCGGCGATGGAGGGATAAAGCTGATCGCCCTGGCGGAACAGCAGCGGCACCGAACGGATCACCAGATCGCGGCCGGGATGGAAATTGAACGAGCCATTGCCGGCCGAGGCGTCCTCGAGGATTTTCAAGGTCGGCACCACGCCCTTGAAATCGCCCGACAGGAACTGGCGCGGATTGTCGCCGGCGGCGGCGAAACCGGCCCGGGCGCGCGGCTTCAGGCCATTATCCTCGCTGACCAGCACGAAGCCGGTGACGACATTTTCCGCCTGACCGATCAGCTCGGCCAGCATGGCGTCGTGATCGGGCAGGCCGGCCAGCTTTTCGCCCAGATCGTCGGTTTCCGAGAAACGCTGCCAGATTTTGGTCACCTGGCTGGGCGAGGTGCGGTCGGGCTCGGAGAATACCACGTCGAACACCGTCGCCGCCGCCCCGGCATTGGCCAGCCGGGCGACGATTTCGGCCACCACGGTGCGCGGCCAGGGCCATTGCAGGCCCAGCTTTTCCATACTTTCGTCGTCGATATCGAGGATGCGGACCGGCACCGGCTGATAAACCCGCGGCTCCAGGCGCTGGTAATAATCGAACACCGTGGTGCGGAAATCGACGATCAGGCCCGCCGGGTCGAAGCCGCGCCAGAGCAAAGCCAGAACCAGGAGCAAGGCCGGAACGATACTGACTAAATGTTTCGAAAGCCGCATGCCGTTCCCCCGCTATCGCGCCCGCGCCGTTTCGGTGCCGTCCTGGCACCCAGCAGGTGCATTCGGCCTTTATAGTTCGTGTTATGCTGCTATGCGATAGGGGAATAGTTGCCTATACTGCAAGTGCAGGGGGCCAATCAACTTCGGCGGGAAGCTTATCCGACGGAACCGGTGCGTCTGCACTTTGTAATATTGTTGGGTGACAACATTACATTTCTGGCGCAGTGCTTCCGAATGACTCGATCCCGATTGCTTCATAACAACAGCGTGGCCGGCAGTCTCCGCGCGTTGATCGCCGGGTTTTTGCTGGCCTGCGCCCTGACGGCGGCAGCGCCGGCGGCCCAGGCGCAAAACATCCAGCCCAGCGAGGAATACGACCGGGCCTTCCAGGCCATGCTGTCCGATCCCGGCAATCTGGACAAAACCTTCGCCTATGCCGATGCGGCGATCAAAGCCGGCGATCTGGAAGGCGCGGTGGCGGCGCTGGAGCGCATGCTGTTCGTCAACCCGAATCTGCCGCGCATCCGGCTGGAACTCGGCGTGCTGTATTTCCGCCTCGGTTCGTACGAGGCGGCGCGCTCTTATCTCAACAGCGCGGTGGAAGCGCCCGACACGCCGCCGGAAGTGCGGACCAAGGTGGATGCCTTCCTGGCCGAAATCGACAAGCGCAAGACGCCGCATAAATGGTCGGGCTCGCTGTTCGCCGGCCTGCGCTGGCAATCCAACGCCAACACCGCCTCGGCCACCGGCAATGTAGTGGTGGGCGGCTTCAGCGCCGTGCTGGATTCGCAATTCACCCAGAAGCGCGACTGGAACAGCTTCGGCGCGCTGAATTTGAAGCATAGCTATGAAATGTCGGAAGCCAGCGCCGATACCTGGGACACCACGCTGGTGACCTATATCGCGCGGCAATTCCGCCAGGAGACCGTGGACGTATCGCTGGCGGAAATCGCCTCCGGGCCGAATTACAAGCTGATGCCCGGCAACGATCTCGATCCCACTTTCCGGCCTTATGCGCTGCTGAGCTATGTGGCCATCGACGATGTGCGCGACTTCTTCGCGCCCGGCATCGGCGCCAGCCTGGGCCTTACCCTGACGCCGCAATTGCTGTTCGAGGCCAGCGGCGAATTCCGCGACCGCCGCTTCCGCGACAGCTTCAAAAGCCCGAACAAGAGCGACCGCGACGGCCTGGAACGCAGCCTGCGCACGCGCCTGCTTTATGCCATCAACCAGGATTGGAGCCTGAATGCCGGCGTGAGTCTGGTGAAGCAGGAAACCGAACTGGATACCCAGGCCAATCTGGAATACGCCTTCACTTTCGGCGCCGCCTACAATTTCGATGCGCCGTTCAAGCTGACCAGCCAGCGCTGGAGCGCCATCGCCAGCGCGACCCGCGCGATGACCGCCTATGACGAGCCGGATCCCACCGTCGACCCCAACATCACCCGCTTCGACAAGGATTGGCGCATCTCGCTGACCCAGGCGATTCCGCTGACGCAGAGCTGGACGCTGGTGGGTGTGCTGTCGCGCACGCTGCGCGGTTCGTCGCTGCCGAATAATCAATATTCCAATGACAGCGCCATGTTCGGCGCCAGCATCCGGTTCTGAGGAGGGTAAGCCATGCCGATCTCCATCCGCCGCCTCTCGCTGCGCAATCTGTCGCTGCTGGCCTTGCCGGGCTTCGCGCTGCTGCATCCCGCCCTGACCGCTCCGCCCGCCCATGCCGCAACCGACGGCATCGGCGTGGCGGCGGCGGTGAATCCCGACGCGGTGGGCCAGCCGCCGGCGATGGACAAGCGCATCATCGAAGTCGGCACCAACATGCTGACCGATGAGAAGATCACCACCGGGCCGAACGGCCAGGCGCAATTGATCTTCCGCGACGGCAGCGCCTTCTCCATCGGCCCGAACAGCGAATTGACGCTGGATAAATTCATCTACGATCCCGCCAAGGGCGGCGGCGAGATGGCGCTGAGCGTCACCAAGGGCGTGTTCCGCTTCGTCGGCGGCAAGATCTCCAAGGACAACCCGGTGCAGATCAAGGCCGGCAGCGCCACCATGGGCATTCGCGGCGGCATCGCCACCTTGAATGTGAATCCGGGCCAGCCGGTGGTGGCGAAATTCCTGTTCGGGCGCGAAATGTCGATGACCCAGAACGGCCAGACCCAGGTGACCACGCGGCCCGGCACCGCCATCGAAGCCGCGCCCGGCCAGCCGCCCAGTCCGCCGCGTCCGGTGACGCCGCAGGAAATGCGCCAGACCGCCAGCCAGCTTGAATCCGGCGGCGGCCAGCAGCAGAGCGGCCAACAGCAAGGCGGGCAACAACAAGGTGGGCAGCAGGCCGGCGGGCCCGCGCCAGGCGGAGCGCCGCCGCCGGCAGCCATCGAATCGCGCCTCGACAGCAGCGGCGTCAGCGGCGGCAATTCCGCGCCGCCGCCCACCAATATCCTGCCGGTGGGGCCGCCGCCGCCGCCCGCCCAGCAGCAGGCCAGCAATCCGCCGGGCGGCCTGAATACCCAGGTGCAGAGCGCCACGCAAAGCGCCAACCAGTCGGTCACCAACAACCAGACCAGCACATCCAATCAGGCGGCGCAAACCGCCAGCACGCCCACCTTCTCCGTGCTGACCGGCCGGCTTGGCCGCTTGCTCGTCGGCAACGGCAGCACCGCCGATCCGTTCACAGGTTTCAACAGCGGCACGCTCAGCGTTTCAATCGACAGCGAATACAGCCAGACGCCATCGCAATACGAAGGCCGCAGCGATGGCGCGCAATTCCGCGCCACCGTGCAGGGCACCACGCTGGCGCCCACCGCCACCAGCCTCACCCTGCCCAGCCAGACCGGCTTTTTCAGCCTGTCCGGCATCGCCAATCCCTATGGCACTTTCAGCGGCATCGGCTATGCCAGCGCGGCGCGCGATTTCTACTTCTACGGCCTGCAGGCCGCCGCCGACACCAAGCTGCTGCTGACCGCCGGCGTGGCGGCCAATCCAGCGAATTTCAGCCAGACCGGTCTGGCCTCCTACACCATGCTGGGCGGCCTGAACGGCATTCCGCTGATCGGCGAAGTGGTGCCCACCGGCGACGCGGTGCGCAACGCCGCCGTCTATTCGCCGCTTTACGCCGCCTATAACCAGCATCTCACGCCCACCGACATCAACAACAGCGACCAGCGTTCGGTGCTGCTGCAGGCCTCGATCGGCATTTCCGGCCAGGGCGCCAATCAAACCTCCTTCCTGGCCGGCACCACCGGGCAATTCGGCGCCGACACGGTGGATAACGAAATGGTGGCGCTGGGCGGCGTGACCGGCTCGTATCGCCGCAGCGGCGCCAACAACGCGCCGACCAGCCTGCGCAGCGATCTTTCCACGCTGGCGGTGAATGGCGATCATTCGGCCGTGTTCGGCAATGCCGGCGAGTATATGGTGCTGTCCAGCGACAAGCTGACGCCCAATACAGGCACCGGCGATTACGATCGCACCTCGCAGCTCGGCCTGGCCACGCCGCTGGAAACCGCCGCGCCCTATGATGTGGCTTTCGCCGATGTGGCGGTGCGCAACGCAACGCCGGCCAGCCTCGTCACCGCGCCGGCGCGCAGTTCGCAAACCCAGCAGGGTTATGCCTCGGCGCTGCTGCAACGCATGGATGCCGGCAACATGCCGCTGAGCAACGACGTGGTGCTGCAATCGCAGAATGGCAGTCCGCTGGACGTGACGCTGATCACCGACGCCGCCACCAACCGCGCCCAGGCCACCATGAACCTGACGGGCAACGCCACCTCTTATTCGATAGAGTTCGGCGGCGTGACCGGCGCGATGGATGCGCGTTCGGCCTTCGTGAACGACAAGCTTTACGCCCTGCGCGAATCCGCTACTTCCCCGAGCCAGGTGAATTCCCAGGCGGTGCTGAACGAATCCAGCCTGATGGTCACCTCCTCGGTGGCCACGGTGGATAGCGGCTTCCTGCCCAGCGGGGTGAATTTCTGCACCGATTGCGAGGGCCTGAGCTGGGGCTGGTGGCTGACCAACCTGAAACGCTCGGACAACAGCTATACCGAGAGCGCCCATCTGGCCACCTACGTGACCGGCGTGCTGCCCAGCCTCGGCGCGATGCCGCTGACCGGCACCGCGCGCTTCGGCGGCCATGCCATCGGCAGCGTGCAGAACGGCAATAGCCGCTATATCGCCGTGGGCAATTTCGACGCGGCGTGGAATTTCGGCAGCCAGACCGGCCTGTTCAAGCTGAGCAATTTCGACAGCCTGGATTTGAACGGCACCGGCGCCACGATCAATGGCCGCGATTTCAACGCCTCGTTGACCGATGGCGGGCCCACCACCGGCATGCTGGAGGGCTCGTTCTTTTCCGGCGGCGGCGATCCGGCCCGCTATATGGGCGGCCAGTTCAGCCTGACCGGCACGGCCTATACCGCCGCCGGCACCTTCGCCGCCGGCAACAGCGCCTCGGCCGTGACTACCGATCTCTACGCCCAGGGCTGGCGCGGCCGCTATCTGCGCAACGATCCCGCCAACAGCCAGACGCCCTATACCGGCTTCAACAACCAGACCCTCGCGATCACGCCGACCAGCGCCTACAATTCGCCGGTCACCGGCACCGCCCGCATCGCCAACGAATGGTTCCGCATCACCACCGTCGCCGGCGATTTCTATTTCAAGGGCCAGCCGGGCGCGTCTCCGACTTCTGCCGCCTACGCCAACACCTTCTCGCCGTTCGACGACTACAGCACGTCCGTCACCCAGGAAGGCTTGATGTATTTCCCGACATCGGAGCTTTTCTTCTTCGCTTCGCTGGCCGATACCACCAATCCGAACGATACCCGCACCGTGGTGTATAGCGGCCAGCCGACCACTTTCGCGCAATTCCCCACCGCCGGGCTGGCGGCGCATGATCTGCTGCATCCCGGCCTGGTGCTGCCTTTCATCCCCGGCGACATGTCCAGCGATCTGCTCGCGCTGAGCGGCGACAGCACGATATCGCCGCTCTATTCGGCCTATAATCCCACCATCACCGGAGCCGGCACCACCGGCTCGGCGCAGCGCAGCGTCTTCCTGCAGGCGACGATCGGCATTTCCGGCCAGGGCGCCAGCCAGCAGAGCATGATGATCGGCACCTCCGGCATCTATATCCAGGAAGGCGCGCAGCAGAGCGTGATGCTGACCGGCGGCCTGCGCGGATCGATTCGCACGCTCGACTCCGATCCCACCATCCGGCTGTCCGGCGGCGTGGCCTCGGCCTCCACCGGCGACGGCAATGCCATTTACGGGCCGAATGCCGACCATATGGTGCTGGTGCCCGACAGCAGCAGCTTCAATTCCGGCACCCAGCAGAATGACCGCCTGGAGCAGACCGGCTTCGTGCAGCCGCATGATTTCCTGAGCGGCGAGGATTACTACTTCAACACCCTGGCCAACCGGCAGAACGCGCCCGGCGCGCTGCTGACCGGCACCAGCCGCACCAGCCGCACCCTGAACGGCTATGCGGCGGCCCTGGTGGAAGCCCGCGACGGCAGCAATCTGCCGCTGCCGCAGGATTACATGCAGACCAGCGGCGCATCGCCGACCAATGTCAGCATCACCACCAACGCCGCCACCAATCGCGCCGATGCCACCTTCGCCATGAATGGCAGCGGCCAGAGCTATGCCATGCGCTTCGGTTCGCAGACCGGCGCCGGCGGCTCGAGTGCCTTCATCAACGATGCGCTGTTCGGCCTGCGCGAAGCCACCGCCACTGTCAGCCAGGTGAATGGCGTGAACGTGAATGCGCGCAGCTTCATGGTGACGCATCAGGTGGCCGAAATCGGTTCCTCGGCTCTGCCGATGGGCGTGAATCTCTGCGCTTGCGACTATCTGCAATGGGGCTGGTGGATTTCCGATATCACCCATAACGACCCGATGAGCAGCACGCCCAACCAGCGCGACCGCGTGCATATGGCGACCTGGGTGGCCGGCGAATTGCCCACCGTGGCGGAAATTCCCATGTCCGGCACCGCCACCTTCGGCGGCCATGCCGCCGCCAATGTGAACAACAACGGCAGCCGCTACGTGGCTTTCGGCAGCTTCTCGCAGAGCTGGAATTTCGCCACCAAAACCGGCAACGTCACGATATCCAACTTCGACAATATCGCCCCGATCAGCGGCGCCGTGAGCGCCGCCAATGGCCGCGATTTCACCGGCACGCTATCGGCCGCCGGCGGCTTTACCGGCAGCCTGAACGGCTCGTTCTTCAAGGGCGGCGGCGATCCCACCAATGCCTCGGGCGGCAATTTTTCCCTGGTGAATACCGGCTACAGCGCAGCCGGCACCTTTGCTGCTCAAAAGGCGCCGTAACGGCGCCGGGGCTCAAAAAGCGCCCTGACGACGCGGGACGTTTGCGCCGTCAGGCTTTCAGCCTGGCCGCCGCCATCCGGCTGGCGGCCAGCCTTTTTTCCAGCATCGGCGCCATCACCACTTTCAAGGTGGACACAACTTCGTCGCCCGCGCCCTTGGGCGAGCCGGCGGCATAGGGCGGCGCCGGATCGTATTCGATGCTGAGCTGAATCGCCTTGGCCATGGTCTCGCCATGCATCTGCGCCGCCAGCGCCAGCGCGAAGTCGATGCCGGCGGTGACGCCGCCGCCGGTGGCGCGGTTGCGGTCGATCACATAGCGCGCATCCACCGCTTCGGCGCCGAACAAAGCCAGTTGATCGCGCGAGGCCCAGTGGCAGGCCGCCTTGTAGCCATCGAGCAAGCCGGCCGCGCCCAGCACCAGCGAGCCGGTGCAGACCGACGTGACCCATTTCGCGCCCTCGGCCTGCTTGCGCAGGAAATCCAGCACTTCGTCGTCGTCCATCAGGTCGATCTGGCCGGGGCCGCCCGGCACGCAGATCACATCCAGTTGCGGCGCTTCGCTCAAGGCCATGGTGGGCAGGATGCTCATGCCGCGATCGCAGGTGACCGGCTGGGTATCCTTCCACAGCAGATAGGTGCGCGCGCCCGGCATGCGGGCGAAAACCTCGAACGGCCCGGTAAGATCCAACTGCGTCAGACGCGGAAACAGCAACAGACCGATATGCATATGAGGAATCTCCCGGCTTTATCGTTTGCATAACTTTAGAACAAAGCCTTCCGGCCTTGCCAGGGCTATGCCGGCGGAGATTTCAGGCGCAAACTATCCGGAAAATTTAGCTGAAAATCTGGAGGAGATGCCGCATGTCCCGCTTCGATACCCCGCTGGCGCAGCGCCTGGGCCTGCGGCATCCGCTGGTGCAGGCGCCGATGGCCGGCGAAACCGCCACCATGGAGCTTACCCTGGCCGCCAGCCGCGCCGGCGCGCTGGGCAGCCTGGGGGCCGCCTATTTCACGCCGCAACGGCTGCGCGATGCGATCCGCGCGCTGAAGGCCGGCACGGATCGCGCTTTCGCGGTGAACCTGTTCATCCCGGTGCCGTGGAGCCGCGACCCGATGCGCGAGGCCGCCTATGCCGCCGAAATCGCCAAGGCGCATGCGGCGCTGAAACTGCCGCCGCCGGAACCGCCGCAGCATTTCGAGGAAAGCTTCGAGGCGCAGATCGCCGTGGTGCTGGAGGAAGCGCCGCCGGTTTTCAGCTGCACCTTCGGCGCGCCCGCCGCCGATCTGGTGCAGGCCATGCAGGCGCGCAACATCTTCGTGATCGGCACCGCCACGCATCCGGCCGAGGCGCGCGAATTGGAGCGGCGCGGCGTGGATGCCATCCTGGCCCAGGGTTCGGAAGCCGGCGGCCATCGCGGCACATTCCTCAAGCCCTTCGAGCAGGCGATGATCGGCAGCATGGCGCTGGTGCCGCTGCTGGTGGATGCCGTGCGCGCGCCGGTGATCGCCGCCGGCGGCATCGGCGATGGACGCGGCGTGGCCGCGGCGCTTTGCCTGGGCGCGCAGGCGGCGGCGCTGGGCAGCAGCTTCCTGCTGGCCGAGGAATGCGGCGCCAGCGCCGCCTACCGCGCCGCCTTGCAGCGCCAGAGCGACCACGAAACCGCCGTCACCCGCGCCTTCTCGGGCCGGCCGGCGCGCGGCCTGCGCAATACTTTCCTCGAGCAGATCGAGGGCCGGGAAAACCTGCTGCCGGATTATCCGATCCCCAATGCCTGGAGCCGGCCGATGCGCCAGGCCGCCGCCAAGCAAAGCGATGCGGAATATCTTTCGCTCTGGGCCGGACAGGCCGCCAAGCTGGCCCGGCCGGAAAAGGCGGCGGAGATCATCGCGCGGGTGATGCGCCAGGCGCAGGAGGTTCTGTCGCCAGCTTAGTCCGCTCCTGGCTCTTGATCCGGCGGCGCGAATGCCGCATCACACCGCCATGGGACCGCTTGAAAGCTATCGCGCCCGGTTGCAGGCCGGCAGTTTGCACGACGATCCGGCGCAGGAGCTGGCCGCCGAAAAGCTGGAACTGCTCTCGCGCCGGCTGGCGCATTATCAGCCTGGGGACGGCGATGCCGGCTGGCTGCAACGCCTGAGCCTGGGCCGCAAACGCGAGCCGGCGCCGCAGGGCCTCTATATCTACGGCGAGGTCGGGCGCGGCAAATCCATGCTGATGGATCTGTTCTTCGAGGCCGCGCCGGTGGCGAAGAAGCGCCGGGTGCATTTCCACGCCTTCATGCAGGATGTGCATGCCGCGATCTTCCGCTATCGCAACCTGCCGGCGGAGTCGGAGGAAAAGAAGCGCGGCGGCGACGATCCGATCAAGCCGGTGGCAAAAGCCATCGCCGAATCCGCCTGGCTGCTCTGCTTCGACGAATTCCAGGTAAGCGACGTGGCCGATGCGATGATCCTCGGCCGCTTGTTCGAAAAGCTCTTCGACCGCGGCGTGGTGGTGGTGGCCACCTCCAACCGCGCGCCGGACGAACTTTATCTCAACGGCCTGAACCGCCCGCTTTTCCTGCCCTTCATCGCATTGTTCAAACAGAAGCTGGACGTGCTGCATCTGGCCGCCCAGCGCGACTATCGCTTGCAGCGGCTGTCGGGCAGCCCGGTCTGGCATGCGCCGCTGGGCATGGCGGCCAGCGAGGCCTTGCAGCGCGCCTTCGACCTGCTGACCGATTCCGATCCCGGCGCGCCGGAGGAAATTCCGGTGCTGGGCCGAGCGCTGAAAGTGCCGAAACAGGCGCGCGGCGTGGCCTGGTTCGACTTCGCGACATTATGCGAAGCCGCGCTCGGCCCAGCCGATTACCTGGCGCTGGCCCGGCAGTATCACACGCTGATCCTGGAGGGCATTCCGCGCCTGGGCCCGGACAAGCGCAACGAGGCCAAGCGCTTCGTGACCTTGATCGACACCTTATACGAAGCCCATGCCAAGCTGATCGCCTCGGCCGAGGCGAAGCCGGAAACATTATATATGGAAGGCGACGGCGCCTTCGAATTCCAGCGCTGCGTCAGCCGCTTGAATGAAATGCAAGCCGATGATTACCGCGCGCAGCCTCACCGTGGCACGGACTTTGCGTAGTCCAGACTTTGCGGTCCGACAGCAAGGCGGCACGGTTTAAAGTTGAGCGGTTTGCGTATTCTACTCATCGACGAGGACCCCGAACGCGCTGCGTTGCTGGACGAAACCCTGCGCGCCCAAGGCTATGAACTGGTGGCCCGGCTGCCGCCTGCTGAATTGAGCGCCAGACGCGTGAACGAGATCGGGCCCGACATCATCCTGGTGGATATGGGCTCGCCGAGCCGCGACACCATCGAAAGCATGCGCCAGATCAACGAGGAGCAACCACGTCCGGTAGTGATGTTCGTCGATCAATCCGACGACAGCATGGTGGCCGAAGCGGTGCAGGCCGGCGTGTCGGCCTATATCATCGACGGCCTGAACGTGAAGCGCGTGAAGCCTATTTTAGACGTAGCCATCGCGCGTTTTCGCGAATTCCAGGCGCTGCGCGACGAGCTGCAAAAAACCAAGGCGACCTTGGCCGAACGCAAGCTGATCGAGCGCGCCAAGGGCCTACTGATGCGCGAGCGCGGGCTGAATGAAAGCGAGGCTTATGCCGCCTTGCGGCGCCTTGCCATGGACCGCCAGCAGCGCCTTGCCGATGTGGCGGAAGCCCTGCTCGCCTTCGCCGATGTGCTGAAAAACAAATAGCCCGCTGCATAGCTTCACGGCAAAGCCGCTTATTTTTTGTGCGGCGCAACATAGGTTGCGGGGTGATTCCGTTGCGCGCCGCCGCACCGTTTTCGCCAACTCCGAAAAATTTTCCGCATACGGCGGAAATCCCGTTTCAACCTTATGAATCAAGGCTTTTTGCCGCGTCGACGATTGCGCCGAAAAGACCTGTTTG
>JAYSEE010000090.1:0-12310 GCA_041914045.1 Ferrovibrio sp.
CCACATCAAGATACTGCAATTCGCGCTTGCGCAGTTCCTCGGCGCGGCGGATGTCGTCTTTCCAGAAACCGTTGCCGCCATCAATGATGGCGTCGCCCGGCGAAAGCAGCAGCGCAAGTTCATCAATGCAGGCTTGCGTCACCGCGCCGGCCGGCAGCATCAACCAGATGGCGCGCGGCGGCGTCAACGCTTTCGCCAGCGCGGCCATATTGTCGGTCGCCACCGCGCCGCATTCGGCAGCCAAGACGGCTGCGGCTTGCGGATCGCGGTCGTAAACGACGCAGTCATGGCCGCCGCGCCGCAGCCGCCGCACCATGTTGCCGCCCATCCGGCCCAGGCCGATCATCGCAATCTGCATGTCTCACTCCGTAACCATTGCCCGTGAAGCTACTCTGGCCCGGCATGCAGGCCAAGCAGCGGTCTTGGCAGGCGAAACTAACGCAGTGGTTGTTGTTTCAATCAAAAATGCTGCGTTGCAACAGGGGCCTCTACTTATTGCGATAATTTTCGTTTGATGACACAAAAGCTTCATGCGAACGTAAAATAATCAAAACAAGCGCCGAATAATTTTCAAACGAACTTCGGCGCAGCGTTTCGGGCCTACCGGAGCGTACGGGAAAAGGGAACGAGAGACTCGTGGCGATTCCGGCGGATGATCGCGCCAGGGCCATTGTGGACCTGGTGCGCAATCAGGGCTTCCAGACCATCGAGGCGCTGGCGGGCAGCTTCGGCGTCACGCCGCAAACCGTGCGGCGCGATGTGAATCTGCTTTGCGATCGGGGACTGCTGCGCCGCAAGCATGGCGGCGTGGAAGCGCCGCCGCGCGAAATCGCCGATGGCCGCAATCTGGCCTATCCGGAGCGCAGCATTCTCAACCTCGAAGCCAAGCGCCGCATCGCCGTGGCGGTTGCCGCCGCCGTGCCGGAAGGGTCTTCGCTGTTCTTCGGCATCGGCACCACGCCCGAGCAATGCGCGCTGGCGCTGGCCGATCATGCCGGCCTGCGCGCCATGACCAACAATCTCAATGTGGCGCTGGCCCTGGCGCAAAATCCCGATACGCAAATCATCGTGGCCGGCGGCGAAATGCGCAATATCGACCGCGATTTCGTGGCCGGCGAGGCGCAGGGCTTTTTCGGCCGCTTCGCGGTGGATATCGGCATCTACGGTGTGGGCGGCGTGGCCGAGGACGGCACCTTGCTGGATTTCGGCCAGGAAGAAGTCGCCATGCGGCAGAGCCTGGCGCGCAATTGCCGCCAGCGTTTCCTGGTGCTGGATCATTCCAAATTCGGCCGCGGCGCCACCGTGCGCGGCGGCCATCTCCGAGAAGCCAGCGTGGTTTTCACCGACGCGCCGCCGCCGCCCGCCATTGCCGCCATGCTGGCCGAAGCCGGCTGCCGTTTGGTGATCGCCGATCCGGCTGTTTCTGCATCCCTAGCGTAACCGACCCATCCGCAAGTCCAACCTGACAGGAGTCCAAAGATGAAACGTCTCGCCTTTATCCGCCTCATGGGCGCCGCCGCGCTCGGCTTGGTCGCTTTCGGCAGTCTGCCGCAGGATGCCGCCGCGCAATCCCGCGCCATCTGCTACAACTGCCCGCCGGAATGGGCCGATTGGGGTTCGCAGCTCAAGGCCATCCAGGCCAAGCTGGGCATCCAGGTGCCGCCGGACAATAAGAATTCCGGCCAGGCCATCGCCGCGCTGATAGCCGAGAAGAACAACCCGGTGGCCGATGTCACCTATCTGGGCGGCATTGCGGCCGATCCGGCCAAGGATGCCGGCGTGCTCACCGCTTATAAGCCGAAGGGCTGGGAGAAGATTCCCGCCAGCCTGAAGGATGCCGATGGCTATTGGTTCACCATCCACTCCGGCACGCTCGGCTTGTTCGTCAACAAGGATGCGCTGCGCGGCAAGCCGGTGCCGCAAAGCTGGGCCGATCTGCTCAAGCCCGAATACAAGGGCATGGTGGGCTATCTCGATCCCACCTCGGCGGCCGTGGGCCAGCTCGGCGTGATGGCGGTGAACCTCGCGCTCGGCGGCTCTTACGAGAATCTCGACAAGGCCATCGACTATTACAAGAAGCTGGCCAAGAACGATCCCATTGTGCCCAAGCAGACTTCCTACGCCCGCGTGATCTCGGGCGAAATCCCGATCCTGCTGGATTACGATTTCAACGCCTATCGCGGCCAGTATACCGATAAGGCTCCGGTGCAGTTCGTGATCCCGAAGGAAGGCTCGGTGGTGTTCCCTTATGTGATGGGGTTGGTCAACAAGGGCCCGAATGCCGATAACGGCAAGAAGGTGCTGGATTTCGTGCTGTCGGATGAAAGCCAGGCGATGTGGGGCAATGCCTTCCTGCGTCCGGTCTTCGCCGACAAGCTTTCTGCGGAAGCCAAGGCCAAGTTCCTGCCCGATAGCGAATATGCCCGCGCTAAGCCGATCGACCTGAAGAAGCTGGCCGGCGCGCAGAAGAGCATCATCGAGCGCTATAAGAACGAAGTGAACTGAAGCTCCATCGGGCGGCGGCATCCTGCCGCCGCCTGATCCTCTCTATCCGGATACCGCATGGCGTCGCGACGCGAAAATTCCCTGCTCTTTGCCCTGCTGTTGCCGGCGGGCATTTTCTTTTGCGCCTTCTTCCTGCTGCCGCTGGTGCGCCTGTTCCTGATCGGCGGCGAGGGCAAGCTGGGCTATGCCGCCTATGCCGCCATCCTCACCGACCGCAATTATTTCCGCAGCCTAATCTCTACTTTGCTGTTGGCGGCCGGCACCACGGTGATTACCCTGGCGATCTCCGGCATTGCCGGCGTATTCCTGCAGCGCCATAGTTTTCGCGGCAACGCGATCCTGGTTTCGATGCTCACCTTTCCGCTGGCTTTCCCCGGCGTGGTGATCGGCTTCATGGTGATCATGCTGGCCGGCCGCCAGGGCCTGATCGGCGATATCACCCTGGCGCTGACCGGCGATAAGCTGGTCTTCGCCTATTCCATGGCTGGCTTGCTGATGGGTTATGTGTATTTCTCGATCCCGCGCACCATCCTCACGGTGATGGCGGCGGCGGAAAAACTCGATCCCAAGCTGGAGGAAGCCGCGCGCAGCCTGGGCGCTTCGCCCTGGCGCGTGGTGGTGGATGTGATCGTACCGGGCTTGAAGCCGGCTTTCCTGGCCGCCGGCGCGATCTGCTTCGCCACGGCCGTCGGCGCTTTCGGCACGGCTTTCACGCTCGCCACGCGCATCAACGTGCTGCCGATGGTGATCTATACGGAATTCACGCTCGAAGCCAATATGGCGATGGCCGCCGCGCTCAGCTTCGTGCTCGGCGCGGTCACCTGGGCCGTGCTGGCCATCGCCCGGCAATTCGCCGGCGGCACCGTCGCGGCGGCAGGGTGATCGCTATGCAGCGCAAATCCCTGTTCTGGCTGCAACTCGCCTTCACGCTTTCGGTCTGCGTGTTCCTGGTGGTGCCGGTGGTGCTGTCGGCCTTGGCCGGCCTCACGGTGAATTATCAGACCGGGCTGTCCTCCGGCCTCACCTTCCGCTGGGTGATCGAAGTCTGGTCGGGCTATCGCGACACCATCTTCCGCTCCATCGGCATTTCTCTGGCCTGCCTTGCCGTAACATTGGTGCTGGGCATTCCGGCCGCCTATGCGCTGGCGAAACGGCAGAACGGCTTCACCCGCACGCTGGAAGAATTGCTGGTGATGCCGGTGGCGGTGCCCGGCCTTGCCACGGCGCTGGCGCTGATCGTGATGTATGGCGGGGTCGGCGAGTTCCGCACCTCCTGGCTGTTCATCCTGGTGGGCCATGTGCTGTTCACCTTGCCCTTCATGGTGCGCTCGGTGCTGGCGGTGCTGCTGGCCATCGACCTCAAGACCTTGGAGGAAGGTGCCGCCTCGCTGGGCGCCGGCTTCATCCAGCGCTTCGCTCATATCGTGCTGCCGAATTGCCGCGCCGGCATCGTCGCCGGCTCGCTGATGGTGGTCACGCTGTCGATGGGCGAATTCAACATGACCTGGCTGCTGCATACGCCCTTCACCAAAACCCTGCCGGTGGGCTTGGCCGATGCCTATGCCAGTCTGCGGCTGGAAATCGGCAGCGCCTATACCTTGGTGTTTTTCGTGATGATCGTGCCCTTGCTGATCGCCATGCAGGCGGTGGCGCAGAAGCCGAAACAGACTTTCAAGACCGACGAGGATTGAATGCAGCCCGTATCCATCCGCCTCAAAAGCTGCGGCAAGACCTTCGCCGACGGCACCCGCGCGCTGGAACCGCTCGATCTGGAGATCGGCGCCGGCGAAACCATGGTTTTCCTCGGCCCTTCCGGTTGCGGCAAAACCACCACCTTGCGCATCATCGCCGGCCTGGAGGCGCCCGATGCCGGCGGCAGCGTCACTTTCGATGGCGTGGACGTTACGCCGCTGCCGATCGAGAAGCGCAATGTCGGCATGGTGTTCCAGTCCTATGCGCTGTTTCCCAATATGAACGTGGCCGAGAATATCGGCTACGGCCTGCGCATCCGCAAACGCCCGGCGGTCGAAATCCGCAAGCGCGTGGGCGAATTGCTGGACATGATGCGCATCAGCCAACTGGCGGATCGCCGCATTGATCAGCTTTCCGGCGGCCAGCGCCAGCGCGTGGCACTGGCCCGCGCCTTGGCCGCCGAGCCGCGCGCCTTGCTGCTCGACGAGCCGCTCACCGCGCTGGATGCCAAGCTGCGCGATGTGTTGCGGCTGGAAATTGATGGCTTGCTGCGTCGTTTGGGCATCACCGCTATTTATGTGACGCACGACCAGGCCGAGGCGATGGCGCTCGGCGACCGTATTCTCGTCATGGATCATGGCAAGGTGGCGCAGATCGGCAGCCCGCGCGATATCTATCAGCGTCCGGCCTCGCGCTATGTGGCCGAATTCATCGGCACCATGAACCGCCTGAGCGGCCAGCCCGAGGCCGGCGGCTTCCGCACCGCCGGCGGCCTGCTGCCCTGGGCGGATGCGCCGCCAAGCGCGCGCGAAGCTTGGTTCCGGCCCGAGGATACCGCGCTAGTCGGTGCTCAGGCGGATACGGCGACGGCGCAGCTTTCCGGCCGGGTGGACGCGGCGTTTTTCCTGGGCGACCGCACCCGGCTTTTCGTCGCCATCGGCAACGACAAGCCACTGGTGGTGGAAACCGCCGAGCGGCGTGAATTCCGCATCGGCGACATGGTCGGCTTGCAGGTGGATGCCGGCCGCATTCTCGCGCTTTGAATTTCAGGTTGCCCCATGTTGATCTGCCAAATCACCGACACCCATATCAAACTGTCCGGCAAACTCGCCTATAAAACGGTGGATACCGCCGCCATGCTGCAGGTTTGTGTAGCGGAGATTCAGCGCCTGGATCCGCAGCCCGATCTGATCGTGCTGACCGGCGATCTGGTCGATCTCGGCCGGCCAGAGGAATACGAACATCTGCAAGGCATTCTGGCGCCGCTCAAGCAGCCGCTTTACGTGGTGCCCGGCAATCACGATGCCCGCGATGCCATGCGGCAGGCCTTCGCCGCCGGCCGCTATCTGCCCGATAGCGGCTTTCTGCATTTTGCCGTGGAAGACTGGCCGCTGCGCATCATCGGCCTGGATACGATCATTCCCGGGCAGGGCGGCGGCGAGCTTTGCGCCGAACGCCTGGCCTGGCTGGATCGCACGCTGGCGGAAAAGCCGGATGCGCCCAGCCTGATCCTGATGCATCATCCGCCATTCCCCACCGGCATCGGCCATATGGACAAGATCGGCCTGATAGGTCGCGAGGGTTTCGCCGAAGTGATGGCGCGGCATCCGCAGGTGGAACTGGTGCTCTGCGGCCATCTGCACCGGGTGATCCATGCCCGCATCGGCGGCCGTCCGGTGCTGACCTGCCCCAGCCCGGCGCATCAGGTGGCGCTCGATTTGCACGACGATGCGCCCAGCCAGTTCCGCATGGAGCCGCCGGGCTTCATGCTGCATCGCTGGCGCGACAGCCTGCTGGTCAGCCATGTCGCCAGCATCGGCGACTATCCCGGCCCGTTCCCGTTCTTCGATGCCGCCGGCAACCTGATCGACTAGCCCCCGCATCCCGGCCCGTCTTGGCGGCGGGCGGTTGCCGGGTTAAACTCGGGCGTATGACCGCCACCCATCTTGAAAGCGTATTGCTGCAATTGCGCGAGATGATCATGCGCGGGGAATTTCCCGTCGGCTCTCGGCTGATGGAGATTCCCATCGCCCAGCGGCTGAATGTGTCGCGCACGCCGGTGCGGCTGGCCTTGCAGGCTTTGGCCCAGGAGGGCTTGCTGGTTTACATGCCGCAGCGCGGCTTCATGGTGAAGGCCTATTCGATCAAGGAAATCGTCGACGCCGTGGATGTGCGCGGCCGGCTGGAGGCGTTGGCCTGCGCCATCCTGGCCGGCATCGGCTTGAATGCCGAGCAGACCGTGCTGGTCGAGCGCAATCTAACCGATACGCGGGCGCTGGCCGCCAAAGCGGATTTCGGCCCCGGCGATGCGGAAAGCTGGCGCGAATTGAATGGTTTTTTCCACGAGAACATCGTGGAATGGACCGGCAATCAAAGTCTGATTCGCATGGTGCGGCAATTCGATCCGATCCCGCTGGTGGCGGCGCGCAATGTGGCAGCCACCAACTCCAATCTGGGGCGGATTCAATATACCGTGCAGCAGAATGTCTACATGCATGCGCTGGTGTTCGATGCGATCTGTCGGCGCCAGCCCGAGCGCGCCGAATTGCTGATGCGCGAGCATGTCTATCAGGGCCGCGAAGCCCTGCGCGAAGCCTTGGAGCGCCTGGAGCGGCAATCCGATGCCGCGGCCTCGGAGCAGGATGTGCCGAGGCTGCGTCTGGTGGCCGATAATAATTAGGCTTCTTCCGCCACCGTATTGCTCAGCGTGCCGATGCCGTCGATGCTCACGCTGATCTCGTCGCCCGGCTTCAGGAAGCGCGGCGGCGAACGCTTATAGCCGCAGCCGCCGGGCGTGCCGGTGCAGATCACATCGCCGGCATTCAATGGCGTGGCCTGCGAGATATAGGCGATCAGCTCGGCCACCGAATAGGTGAAATTGCCAAGCGGCGCCTGCTGCATGATCTCGCCATTCAGCTTGGTGGTCAGGGTGCAGCGGCCGAGATCGGGGATTTCATCCCGCGTGGTCAGCCAGGGGCCGAAGCCGCCCGTGCCGGGAAAGCTTTTCGCCAAGGTGAAATGCCGGCTATGGCGCATCCAGTCGCGCGGCGTGGCGTCGTTATAGCAGGCATAGCCGGCCACATGCTCCATCGCTTTGTCAGCGGCAATGGCGCGCCCCGGTTTGCCGATCACCACCGCCAATTCGCCTTCATAGTCGAATTCATTGGAGATCTTCGGCTTGATCAGTGCCGCCTTGTGTCCCACCTGGGTGTCGGCGAAACGCGTCAGCATATGCGGATATTGCAGCTTGGGCCGCCCGGCCTCCAGCCGCAGCGCCTCGAAGTTCAGCAGCACCGAAAACACCTTGCCTGCATCAGGAATCGGCGGCAGCAACTGCACGGCATCCAGCGCGTGATCCGGTTTTTCCTTGGCAAGCTTCGCCAGGGCCGGCAGATCGGCCAGCGCTTCTTTCAAGCTGGCTGCCGCCAGCCGCTTGCCGGCATCAACGATGCCGGCATCCGTCATCAGGCCATAGCCGGCTTTGCCATTCGCGATAAAGGAACACAAACGCATGTCACGCCCTCATGATTATTTTTAGTGCGCCAGGCTGGCATCTTTCGGCCGCCAGGCCATTGCTCGCGCCTGCAAGCGTTCCAGCAGCCAGTTCAAGCCCAGCACCAGCGCGGTCACTATCACGATGCCGGTGAATACGCCGGTGGTGTCGCTCATCTGGCGGGCATGTTCGATCATGTAGCCGAGGCCTTTATCGGCCACCAGGAATTCGCCGACGATGGCGGCGCTCAGCGCGCGCGGCAGCGCCACTTTCAGGCCGGCGAACATATAGGGCTGCAACGAGCGCCACAGCACGTCGCGCGCCACCTTGATCGGATCGGCGCCCACGATCTTCGCCATCACGATCAGCTTGTGATCCACCCCGCGCAGGCCGCTGAAGGTGGAGATGAAGATCATGTAGAAGGTCATGAAGGCGATGATCACCACTTTCGGCGCATCGCCGATGCCGAACCACAGGATCAGCAAAGGCGCCAGGGCGAATTTCGGAATGCCCATCGAGGCCAGAACGGCAGGCTCGATCGCCTTGGTGGCGCGTTCCGATTGATCGAGCAGGAAGGGCAGCAGCACGCCGAAGAAAAAGCCGATGGCGAAACCCAACGCAGTGATCCAAAGCGTGGAGGCGGCATGCAGCCACAGGCTGCCATCCTTCACGATCTCGACCAGGCGCTGCACGACTTCCAGCGGCGAGGCGACGAACAGCGTACCGGCCGTGCGATAGCCCCATTCCCAGCAGGCCAGCAGCGCGATGCCCAGCAATATACGGCCGGCGGTGATCATGCTTATTGCACCTGGGCGCGGATGGTTTCGTACAGGCCGGCGAATTGCGGGGCGGCATAAATGTCGCGCAGATTGCGCGGGCGCGGAATGTCGATGGCGTGATCGCCGATGATATGGGTGGGCGCGCGCGACAGCACCAGGGTGCGGTCGCCCAGCGCGATGGCCTCGGCGATATCATGGGTGATGAACAAGATGGTCTTGCGTCCGGCTTCCCATAGCCGCAGCAGATCTTCCTGCAATTGCACCCGGGTTTGCGCATCCAGCGCGCCGAAGGGTTCATCCATCAAAATGATCGGCGGATCGTAGACCAGGGTGCGGATCAGCGCCGCGCGCTTGCGCATGCCGCCGGAAAGCTCATGCGGGTAATAGCGTTCGAAACCGTTCAGTCCTACGGCTTTCATCAAATCGGCGGCGCGGGCGCGGGCGGCCTCGTCCAGCCTGCCCTGGGCTTCCAGCGGGAACAGCACATTGTCGATAGTGGTGCGCCAAGGCAGCAGAGTGTCGTCCTGAAACACATAGCCGATCTGGCAATTCAGGCCGGGGCTAAGCGGGCCGCCGCTCTCGCGCACCGGCTTGCCGCGAAAGCGGATAGCGCCTTCGCTGGGCGCGTCGGTCTGCGCCAGCATGTTCAGCAGGGTGGATTTGCCGGCGCCCGAAGGGCCGATGATGGTGACGAATTCGCCGTCCTTCACCGAGAAGGACAGATTCTGGATCACCCAGGGCGACATCGAACGCCCGTCGCGCGACGGGAAGCGTTTGCCCAGGCCTTCGATTTCCAGCAATGCTGCGGCAGCATTCATGACTTACATACCTCCAGAAGCGGCATCTTTGTTGAGCGCGCTGGCCGGGCGCCAGCGCAGCAGACGCCGCTCGATGCCATTCACCAGCGCGTTGGCGCCGATCACGATCAGAGTGATTGCCAGGATGGCGGCAAACACTTCCACGGTTTTGAAATTCATCGCGCCGAGCTGCACCAGATAGCCCAGGCCGCGATTGGACGAGATCAGTTCGGCGATCACCGCGCCGCCGATGGCGTAAGGCGTGGAGACGCGCAAGCCGGCGAAAATGAACGGCACGGCGGAAGGCCAGATCACCCGGCGTGCGATGAGGAATTCGCTGGCGCCCACCAGGCGCGCCATCAGCACCAGCTTGGCATCAATGGCGCGCACGCCCGCCGTGGTATTGAAGAACACCAGGAAGAACACCACGCTGGCCACCACGGCGATCTTCGATTCCAGGCCGATGCCGAACCACAGGATGAACAGCGGCGCCAGCGCCAGCTTGGGAATGCCGTAACCGCCCACCAGATAAGGATCGAGGATCGCGCTCAGCCGCGGCATGCGGCGCAGGATGAAGGGCAGCAGCGCGCCGGGCAGGCCGCCGATCAGAAAGCCCCAGGCGGCGGCCTGGAAGGTATAGCTGGCATGCCGCGCCAGTTCGCCGCTGGCCGCCATCGCCCATAAGGTCTTCGTTACCGGCCAGGGCGCCGGCACCCAATAGGCGCCGGCGGAGTAACTGGCCAATTGCCAAAGCGCGAGAACGCCGACGACAACCAGCACGCGGTCGAAAACGGTACGCGCTTTATGCATAACGGCCTTTGCTCACTTCAGATAAGCGTTGGTGTAGATGGATTTCAGATCGGTGATGCGATCCTTCTCCGCCACCAGGCCGCCCACTACGCTGAAATCCATGGCGTTCTTCAAGCCGGCTTCTTCCACTTCGGCGCTGGCCGGCATGGTGGGGGCCAGCACGCCGAAGGCTTCCTTCACCAGGGTGGGATCCAGCCGGTCGAATTTCTTCTGCAGCAGGGCCACGGTGTCGTCGGGATTCTTCTTAATGTAAGCCTGAGCGGCGTTGATGCCGGCCATGAACTTGCGGCACACATCCGGTTTGGCCGGGCAGAAATCGCCGCGCGCGATCAGCATGTTGTAGGCATAGGGCTGCATTTCCGGCAGGTCGCCGGCGGGGCTGGAAAACAGCGTCACCGCGCCGGCTTCCTTCACCGCCATGAGCGTGAAGGGCTGCGAGAAGATGAAGCCGTCCACCGCCTTGGCCTTGATCGCGGAAACCATCGCCGGCGGCTGCATCGGGCTGACGGTGAAATCCTTCTCGGTATCCATGCCGAACTTGCCGGCGATGTAGCGCATATAGATATGCGCGAAGCCATTCACCGAATCGACGCCCAAGGTGAGGCCCTTCAGCGCCTTTGCGCGGGCGGCTTCATTGGCGTTGGCCGGCAGGTTCAGCTTGGCGGCGACGTCGGGCCGCACCACGGCCTCCAGCAGCAGGCGGTTGGCGGTGTTGCCGATGGCGGTCAGTTTCTGGCCGCCGATCACGGCGCGAAACATCGGGCCGGGGCCGCTCATGGTGAAATC
This sequence comes from Ferrovibrio sp., assembly GCA_041914045.1. Taxonomy (GTDB): domain Bacteria; phylum Pseudomonadota; class Alphaproteobacteria; order Ferrovibrionales; family Ferrovibrionaceae; genus Ferrovibrio. Next base: position 10,863 of record JAYSEE010000090.1, read on the forward strand.
GGCGCTGCCGGCCAGTACGGCATTGGTGGCGCCGGGGCCGGCCACCACGATGCTTTTCACATTCAGGCCTTGCTGCTTCCAGAAGCCCTTCTCCTCGGCCACATAGGCCGGCACGAAAAGCAGCGTGGTGGTTGGCAGGGCGAGCGTAGCCTCTTGCGCGGAGGCAGGCATAGGCGCAGCGGCCTGCATGGCGGTTGCAAAAGCGACAGCGGCGGCCAGGCCACCCAGTTTGAAGTGGGTCATTCCGTCTTTCCTCCCGAATTTTTATTTGTGTGAAGCCGTGGTCATTCCAGCAGATCAATGCCGCGGCTGTCGCCGATGGCCTGTCCGCCTTGCAAGGCCTGATAATCGCGGTAGAGCTGATCGCCATCCACCGGATAACCGATGTGGTTTTCCTCGAATTCTTCGCTCATGGTGGTGCCGAAGGCGATGGCGGAAGCCATGTCGGGCAGGTTCTCGCACCAGATTTCCAGGCTGTTGCCGTCCGGGTCCTTGCAATAGATGCCCATGCCGGTGCGGTGATCAATCACCCGCTCTATATTCACCTTGGCGTCGTGCAGACGGCCGTAATAGCGGACGAATTCCTCGTAATCGCGCACTTCGATGGCGAAGTGATTCATGCCCACGGCCATCGGCGCGCCGGGCTTGCTGTCGCGGGCGGCAGGGATCAGGGCGATATCGTGGTGCTGGTAGCCGAACGACACGGTGGCGAAGCGGCCTTCGGCGCTTTTCATCACCTTCATGCCCAGGGCTTCGCGGTAGAAGGCCACCGAGCGGGCCAGGTCGGAGACATTGAGGCCGATATGGGTGATTCGGGCGCTCGGCCAACGGATGCCGTTGTCGCCGATCGGGGCGGGATTCCGCCCTATATCTGTTTGACCCATTTCCTCACCCCTGCATGCATTATTCCGCGACTAGGTCGCTCTGGCTGGCTAATATACGCAAAAAACGCCCTGTAGCAACGGCAATCTTGCCTCGGGCGGCTTTTTTGATTTATATGATGCATGCATTTTGTGGGAGGCAAGGGTGAAACACGATTATCCCGTCATTATTGTGGGCGGCGGCCCGGTGGGCATGGTGGCCGCGGCGGAATTGGGCTTGCGCAATATTCCCTGCCTGCTGCTGGAGCAGGGCGACGGCAGCAACAACCATCCCCGCGCCAATGTGGTCAGTCCGCGCAGCATGGAGCATTTCCGCCGCTGGGGGCTCGACGATCAGGTGATTGCTGCCGGCCTGCCGGTGGATTATCCCACCGATATCGTTTTCACCACGCGCATGGCCGGCAAGGAAATCATGCGCTTCGCTTTTCCTTCCATTGCCCAGGCGCGCAATGCCGATGCCGCTTTGCTGGCGCAATATCCCGAAATCGAGCATTCGCCGTATTTCAAGACGGCGGTGGGGCAGAATTTCATCGAGCCGGTGCTGCGGCGCTTTCTGCAAAGCCTGCC
>JAYSEE010000091.1:0-12273 GCA_041914045.1 Ferrovibrio sp.
CATCGGTGGCGCGGCGGAAATTCTCCGGGTCCGACGGATCGACGAAACGGACTTCGATGCCCTGTTGCTTCAGCGTATTGGCGAAGAGGTTCCAGGTGCCGCCGTAAAGATCGGTCGAGCTCACCACATTGTCGCCGGCCACGGCCAGGTTTTGCAGCGCAAGCGCCGAAGCGGCCTGGCCCGAGGCGACGGCCAGGGCCGCCGCGCCGCCTTCCAGGGCGGCGATGCGCTGTTCCAGCACATCCAGCGTCGGATTCATGATGCGGGTGTAGATATTGCCGAATTCCTTCAGGGCGAAGAGATTGGCGGCATGATCGGCATCGCGGAACTGATAGGATGTGGTCTGATAGATCGGCACCGCCACGGCGCCGGTGGCGGGATCGGCGCGATAGCCGGCATGCAGGGCAATGGTTTCAGGATTCTTGTAGGTCATCACGAACTCCTCCCAAAAAGGACAGGCGTCGCTTATTCCATGCAGCGGACGGCAGCACAAGCACAGGCCAGGTTCAGGCGCTGATTTTTATTTGTCGCAAGATTTACTGTTATTCATGCGTCTGTGGCACGGATATGCCAAGTGTCCTACGCGCCTGTGGCGCGGATATGCCAGGGATCCTACGCGCCTGTGGCGCGGATATGATTATCCCAGGCTATCGGCAGGTTGCGTCTTCGGCCATCGGGCAGGATCAGGTCGCCGCGCCCGCCGCTGAAAAAGAAACCATTCTTGAGCGGCGCGGCGCCGCAGATATCCGGCAGATAAAGACTGCCGCCATCGGGATGATGCAGCGCCAAACCGCCATGGGGCGAGGTGACATACAGGCCGTCGTCATTGGCCGCCACCGAGCCGCAATAGCCGCGCATCTCGCCTTGCGCCTGTCCAAGCGGCTGCCAGTCGAGATCGCCGCCCTGCCAATAGACCAATAGCGGGATCGCCGGATCTGCATTGCCGCGATCCTGCGCGGCCACGGCCACGCGCTTGCCATCGAGCACGGCCATATGGCGCAGGCTGAGGCGGCGCAGATCGTCGGGCACTTCCTGGCGCTTAAGGATTTCGCCATCTGCGACATCCATCAGCACCAAGTTGGATTTATCCAGCACGTCGCCGCCATTGGCTACCGCCAGTTTGCCATCCAGCAGCAGCAATTCATGCGGATCGACGCCTTCGCTGGGCCAGAGCGCGATGCGTTTTCCGTTCGCCGCATCCAGCACGGCGATGCAGCCATTGCCATCGGCGTCGCTGGCGGTGGCGGCGATGCGCGTGGGATCGAGAAAAATCGCGTGCCCGCCATAGGCGAGGTCCGCGCCGGGCCAGAGCGCGGTTGCGCCGCTTTGCAAATCCAGCCGCATCAGCCAGCGATCCGGTCGCCGCGCCGAAAGCACGGCGAAGCGGCCATCGGGCGAGACGCCCATGCCATGGCCGCGGCCGGGAATGGCATGGCGCCAGAGCGGCGTGCCTTCGGCATCCAGGCCGAATAAGGCATCGCCGCCGGCATCGCTGCCGCAGGTGAGCAAGGCCGCGGTTGCCTGCGCCGCCTGTGCCGAGAAAGGCAACACCAGCGCACCGGTCAGCACTCCGGCCAGCAGCCGACGCCGGCTGAGCGAGATGCGATCAATCGCCATCGAGCGCATTGAAGCCTACCGGAATTTCCATCGCCGGCGCGAGTTTCTCGGCGAGCAGGGATTTCACCGCCAGCAGATCGGCGCGCAGCCTCTCCAGAGCCGGGCGCGCGGCCGGATCGGCAAGCGCATCTTCCAGATGCAGATTTTCTGTGCGCTCGGCCAGATCGTTCAGGCGCTTGCCCAGGTCGTCCGCCAGCGCGCGATCCGGCACACGGGGCGCGAAGGCCGAGAATAATTCGCGGGCGGCGGCGATATTGGCGGCAATCGCCGGGCCGGAATTGCCGCTGCGCCAATATTCGGCGGCCATCGGCTTCTGCTCGCGCGGAGTTTTACCCATCGGGCGGGCCAGCTTATGGTCTGCCACCAGTTCGATGGCGGCATGCAGCGCCTTGAACAGATCGAGCGTGGCTTCCTCCGGTCCGGCGTAAACCACCAGATCGCCCTTGGCGGCGACGAATTGTTCGGCGTAATTGCGGCCCTTGCCCCAATCGGCATTGATATCCTTGGCCATGGCGGCGAGGTTTTGCGCCGCTGCTTGCAGCCACTGGCAACGGAAAGGCTCTTGCTCCAGCTTGGCGGTTTCCTTGGCGTCGAACAGCACGCGTTCCAGCGCGCCCATGCCCTGCACGGCGATGCTGCCGGCATGGAAATCCGGCAGCTTGCCGGAAGCGAAGAGTTCGTTGAGCTGGCGCGGAATGCTGTTGCGCGGATCGGGCCAATAGGCGAAGCGCTGGTAGCGGTTGAACAGCAGCACCGGGCCGAAACGCAGATGCTGCACGCCTTGCCAGGCCAGCATCGCTTGCCGCCAGCTATTTTGCAAAGCCTCGCGTTCGCCGCAGCCGGGCTTGGCGGCGGCATCGGCGAAGGCGCGGGTATCGGTTTCCAGCTTGCTCAGGCGCGGCAGTATATGCGTTTGCACGGCGGCTGCATTGATGGCGCGATAATCCGGCGCGGCCCAGGCGGGAACCCAGGCCACGCCGGCAAGGGCGAGCGTTGCGATGAATGCAGCGGTGAGCAATTTGCGCATCAGAGCGACTCCAGGAATGCCAGCAAGGCCTCGCGGTCGGATTTGGACAGCGCGATCGCCTTGTCGCGCGCCTTGGCCGCCTCGCCGCCATGCCAGAGCACGGCTTCGAGAATGCCGTCGGCGCGGCCGTCATGCAGCAGATAGAAGTGATCGTTCACCCGCCGGGTAAGGCCCAGGCCCCAAAGCGGCTGGGTGCGCCAGAGATTTCCCATCGGCCCCGCATCGGCGAGATCGTCGCCCATGTCATGCAGCAGCATATCGGTATAGGGCCAGATGGTCTGGCCGGAGAGTTCGGGGAATTGCGCGCTCTGGCCGGTCACATGCTTGGGCACATGGCAGGCGGCGCAGCCGATATCGGTAAACAGCTTCTGGCCATGGCGCACGGCGGGCGCTTCGATGCCTTCGCGGGCGGGCACCGCCAGATGATGGGCATAGAACACCGTGAGGTCGAATAGTTTTTGCGGCACTTCGGGCTCGCCGTTTTCCGAGCCATGCGGCGCTTCGCGGCAAGCTTTCTGCGTCGGCGTGCAATCGCCGTAATCCACGGCAAAGAGCGGCGTGGAAAGCCCCATATCGTTCTTGAAGGCGGTGGCGGTTTGATCGGCGATGCTGGCCGTGCCGGTTTTCCAGCCGAAGCGGCCGAGCTTCATCGCGCCGCCTTCGGAGGGGCTGGGCACGCGGCGGAAGCGACCCCGGATGCCGTCGCGGTTCAAATCCTCGGGATCGGCGTGGGCGACGATATCGGCTTCGGGAATTAGTTCCAGCAAGCCCATGCCGATCATCGGCGGCGCGATGCGCGGTGCGATGGTGGTGGCGGGATCGAAGGGCCCATAGCCCGGAGCCGTTGGGTTGTATTGCGGCTTATGCAGCGTGACCGTTGTGCCATCGGCGAGCTTTACGGGTTGCAGATGGTGCGAAATTTCCACATTGGCTTCGGCGGCATGGCCCTGGATGCCGAAGGTCTGCAACTGATGGCCGTAGATCGGATCGGGCGAGCCATCGCGGCGCGCCAAGGCGAAAAGCAGCGAGGATGGCGTTTCGCCGGCCGCCGGCGGCCGGCCGCGGCCATCCTTCAGATGGCAGGCCTGGCAGGCGCGCGCATTGAACAGCGGTCCCAGGCCATCGGAGCTTTTGGTGGAGGAGGGCGCCGCTACCCAGAGTTTGCGGAACACGCCGTCGCCGACTTTGAAATCGAGCTGTTTGTCGAAGGGCAGATTGCCGGAAGGATTGGAAAAGGCGCTGCGGTTGCGCGGGCCTTTGCTGGTGGCGCCGCCGCCGGGTTTGTCCTCGCCGGTATCGGAATGCACATGCCCGGCGAGGGCGACGCCCAGCAGCACCGCGCCGCCGAATAGAAGCAGTGGCTTCACTTTTTGCCGACCTTGTCAGGGCTATCCAGGCTGTTGGAGCCTTCGAAAGCCACTTTGCCAAGCTGCAATGCGCCACTGATGCGTTCCAGCGTGCGGGTCTGATCTATCAGCGCGGCGATGGCGGCTTCCAGCACGGCGGCGCCTTCGGCATTGCCTTCGGCCAGCATCTGGTCGTAATGCTCCACGGTTTCGGCGCGCTGCTTCACTTTGCCCATGGCGGCGAGGCTCGCTTCCAGCTTGCCGCGCATCTCGGCATCCAGGGCCGGCGCTTTTTCGGCTACGACGGCGGACAGGCCGGGGCCGCTGATCTTGCCGTAACGGCCGAGATAGATCGCCTGCATGCCCACCACGTCGTAGTAATGCGAATTATGCGTGTTGTCGGAAAAGCAATCATGCTCTTCCTCGGGATCGTGCAGCAGCAGGCCCAGCTTCATGCGTTCGCCGGCCAATTCGCCATAGGCCAGGCTGCCCAGGCCGGTCACCATCGCCGCGATGCCGGCAGCGGGATCGGCCAGTAGATGCTTGCGCGCTTCGCCCTCGGGGCCCCATTGCTTCGCCATCCAGGCCAGATCGTCGGTCAGCAATTGCGTGGCCACCAGCAGATAGGCGGCCCGGCGGTCGCAATTGCCATTGGTGCAGGCGCCTCCCTTGGCGTAGTCGGTCCAGGGCCGATTGCCCGCGCCGGGGCCGGTGCCGTTCAGGTCTTGCCCCCAGAGCAGGAATTCGATGGCGTGATAGCCGGTGGCGACATTGGCCTCTACGCCGCCGACTTCCTGCAGGCCGCGCAGCGTGCGCCAGGTGATGCGGCTGGTATCCACCTTGCGGCCGCCGATTTCCAGCTTCGGATTGGCGATGATGTTGGCGCCGTACCAGGGATTGGCATCCGAGCTTTTGCCGTATTTATCGGCATCGACATAGTCGATCAGGCCTTCATCCAGCGGCCAGGAATTCACCCGGCCTTCCCATTCGTCCACGATCGGATTGCCGAAGCGATAGACTTCGGTTTGCTGATACGGCATGCGGGCTTCCAGCCAGGCATCGCGGGCGGCTTTCAGGCTCTGTTCGGAAGGCTTGGCGGTGAAGCCTTCCACTGCGCGCAGCAGCTTGCGCGCAGTGGCGAAGGCGTCGCCATACATGGCTTGGGCAATGTCGCTATAAGTGTTGAGCACGGCTTCCGGTGCGGCGGCGCGAGCGCCGGGGCTGGCCAACGCAAGGCTGGCGGAAACGGCAAGGGCGGCAATCAGCGGCTTGAACACGGCAGGCATCCTCGGCTGGGCGGTGGATGGGACGTTTTTTGCGACTGCCTATCAATATTAATGATGGGCGCGCAGGGCAAGGCCCCGCCTATTGCCTAAGACGTTTTGCCGCGCCTGATTCCCCGGTTTCGGAAGAAGTAATTTTTGGCGATTAATCGCCATGTTCGATGCTGAGCACCACATGATCGGCGGCAAAGACGGCCCGCACGAACTCGACCGGCCGGCCCTGCGGGTCGATATTCACCGTCTCGCTTTGCAAAGCGGCCCGGCTGCGCGGCAATTGCAGCGACCGGGCCTCGGCGGCATTGAGCAGGCGAGCGCTGACCCGGGTCGAGCGCCGGCGATAATCGCTTACGCCGCCCGCCGCCAGCGCGGCCGTAATGGTGCCGTGGCGGCGGAATAGCTCCGGCATGGCGGGAAAGCGCTCGGCGGGAAAATAATGCTGGCTCACGCTGATGCGTTTGCCATCGGCGCGATTCAAGGTTTCGAGCAGCCAAAGCTCCGCGCCGAGCGGCAGCCCGAGCACGCGGGCGATTTCGGCAGGGGCCTTCACCCGGCGTGCCGCCATCAATTCGCGCTGGCCGGTTTTCTGCTTGGTTTGCAGGTTCTCCGTAAACCGCGTGCGCGGCCCAACCGCGTAATCCAACATGCTGTCGGCCACAAACATGCCACGCCCCTGTTCGATGCGGATCAGGCCGATCTGGCCCAGACGCGCCATCGCCTGGCGTATGGTATGGCGGTTCACGCCGAAGCGTTCGGACAGGATTTTTTCCGTCGGCAAGCGTTCGCCGGGCGCGATTTCGCCGCCGCGGATTTCGCGCTCCAAACGGCTCGCCACCTGGCGCCAGATCGCCATGCCGTTGCCGCGCTCGATGCCGGTATCCGCGTTGCTCATGTCTCGGTTCCGCAATGCCGCTGTCATAAAAACTTCGCGCAAGCATGGCTTGATAATCCAGCCGCCCGCCGCTAAAGATATAGATGTCTAGACAAATTTAGACAAATGCGCAAGAGGTCGGTGTGTCGCAAATCGCTCGAACGGAAAAAGCTTCCGGCACCAATGCCGCCCGGCAGCGGCGTCTGGCCCTGCTGGCGCGGGCCGAGCGCGGGCGGCTGGAAGCGGCCTGGGATGCCCTGCCGCAAAAGCCCGGCTATCGCAGCCTGAAGCCGGCCGAAACCGGTCTGGTGATGCTGCGCGGCCGGGCCGGCGGCGTGGGCCAGCGCTTCAATCTCGGCGAGATGACGGTGAGCCGCTGCGTGGTGGTGCTGGATGCCCGGGATGGTATGCCGGATGCTTTGGGCGTCGGTTATGTGCAGGGGCGCGATCGCCGCAAGGCGGAATTGGTGGCGCTGTTCGACGCGTTGGCGCAGGACGATAGCCATGCCGCGTATATCGAGCGCGATCTGCTCAACCCGATAGAAAGCGATTTGCACCGGCAGCGCGCCATGCGCGCCGGCAAGGTGGCAGCCACCAAGGTGGATTTCTTCACCATGGTGCGCGGCGAGGATTGAGAGGCAGGCATGAACCACATAGCGCCCAATACCGCGCCGGCAGCCGGCTTCGCCGATCCGGTGCGCGACAGCCAGCAGGGCTTCCGCGGCTTGCTGGAGGCTTTGGCGCATCCAGGCCGCGTCGTGAAGCTTGCCGCGCAATCCGGCCGGCCCATGCTGCTGGATGCAGCGCCTGCCGTGGCTTTGCTCACGCTTGCCGATTATGACGCGCCGGTTTGGCTCGGGCCTGGGCTTGATGATGCAGCGATTGCCGGCTGGCTGCGTTTTCATACCGGCGCACCGCTGGCGAAGGATGCCGCGCAGGCGGCGATTGCCTTGGTGAAGGCCGATGCCATGCCGGATTTGCAGAATTTCGCGCTGGGCAGCGATATTGCGCCCGAGCAGGGCGCGACCCTGCTGATTCAAACCGCCGGCCTGCACGGCGCGCCGCAATATATGGCGCGCGGCCCGGGCATTCTCGGCGAAGCCATGCTGCCTGCCTGCGGTTTGCCGGATGCTTTCTGGCGTCAGCGCATGGCGCTGAACGATGCTTTTCCGCGCGGCCTGGATATCTATCTTTGCGCCGGCGATGAAATGCTTGGCCTGCCGCGCAGCAGCCATATCGGCATGAGGAGCTGACATGTATGTGGCGGTGAAGGGCGGCGAGGCCGCTATCGAGAATGCCCATAAGCTGCTGGCGGAAGACCGGCGCGGCGATGCGGCCCTGCCTGAACTCGATGTGGCGCAGATTCGCGAGCAGATGAGCCTGGGCGTGGACCGCGTGATGACCGAGGGCTCGATCTACGACCGCGACTTGGCGGCGCTGGCGCTGAAGCAGGCGCGCGGCGATCAGGTGGAAGCGATTTTCCTGTTGCGCGCTTATCGCACCACCTTGCCGCGCCTGGGCATCGCCGAACCGCTGGATACGCAGAAGATGCGTGTGTCGCGCCGCATCTCGGCCACCTTCAAGGATTTGCCGGGCGGGCAATTGCTCGGCCCGACTTTCGATTACACCCATCGCCTGCTGGATTTTGCCCTGATGGCGGAGGGGCTGCCGGCGGAAGCGAAGCAGGGCGGCGCGCTGGCGGAATCGATGCCGCAGGTGGTCGATCTATTGAATGCCGAAGGCTTGATCGAGCGTGAAACTGGCGATGAAGACGGCGATGCGGTAGGGGATATCACCCGTGAACCGCTGATGTTTCCCGCCGACCGCGCGGTGCGGCTGCAATCGCTGGCGCGCGCCGATGAAGGATATTTGCTGGCGCTCGGTTATTCCACTCAGCGCGGCTATGCGAAATCGCACCCCTTCGTGGGTGAAATCCGCAGCGGCACCGTTACTGTGGAATTCGATATCCCCGAACTCGGCTTCGCCGTCGATATCGGCGAAATCGACGTGACCGAATGCCAGATGATCAACCAGTTCCGTGGTTCGCGTTCAGAGCCGCCGAAATTCACCCGCGGCTATGGCCTCAGCTTCGGCTATGCCGAACGCAAGGCGATGGCGATGGCCTTAGTGGATCGGGCCTTGCGCGCTGAGGAATTGGGCGAGGATATCACCGCGCCGGCGCAGGATCAGGAATTCGTGCTCTATCACGGCGATAATGTGGAAGCCTCGGGTTTCGTGCAGCATCTGAAATTGCCCCATCATGTGGATTTCCAGGCCGAACTGGCCCTGGTGCGCAAGATGCGGGCGGAGATCGCCGCCACCGGAACTGAAGTCGAATTGCAGGAGGCTGCGTCTTGAACAGCGATGAGGATTACAATTTCGGCTTCCTGGACGAGCAGACCAAGCGCATGCTGCGCCGCGCCATCCTGAAGGCGGTGGCGATTCCGGGCTATCAGGTGCCGTTCGGCAGCCGTGAGATGCCTTTGCCCTATGGCTGGGGCACCGGCGGCATGCAGGTGACGGCGGCGGTGATCGGCGCCGACGATGTGCTGAAGGTGATCGACCAGGGGGCGGACGACACCACCAATGCCGTGTCGATCCGCCGTTTTTTCACCCGCATGACCGGCGTGGCGACGACCGAAAAGACGCGCGCGGCGACCTTGATCCAGACCCGCCATCGCGTGCCGGAAACGCCTTTGCAGGCCGGGCAGATCCTGGTCTATCAGGTGCCGATCCCGGAGCCCTTGCGCTGGCTGGAGCCGCGCGAGACCGAGACGCGCATCATGCATGCGCTGTCGGAATACGGCGTTATGCATGTGAAGCTGTATGAAGATATCGCCAAGCATGGCCATATCTCCACGGCTTACGATTATCCGGTGCTGGTGAATGGGCGCTATCTGATGCGTTGTTCGCCGATCCCGAAATTCGATACGCCCAAGCTGCATATGAATCCGGCCTTGCAGCTATTCGGCGCCGGCCGCGAGAAGCGCATCTATGCGCTGCCGCCGCATACCGGTGTGAAGCCGCTGGATTTCGAGGATCATCCTTTCGAAGTGGAGCATTGGCCGGAGCCCTGCGCCTTGTGCGGTGCGACCGACAGCTTCCTCGATGAAGTGATTCTCGACGACAAGGGCGGCCGGATGTTCGTCTGCTCGGATACGGATTATTGCGGCGAGCGGCGCGAGGCCGGCCATCGCGGCCGGATGTCGCCGCCGGAAAACCTGGAGGCAGCGGAATGAGCGCCATGGAAATGCCGCTGCTGAATGTGGAAGGCATCAACAAGAATTTCGGCCGTCAGCAGGCTTGCCGCGACGTGTCGTTGGAGCTCTGGCCCGGCGAAGTGCTCGGCATCGTGGGCGAATCCGGCTCGGGCAAATCCACCTTGCTGCGGATTCTGGCCGGCCGCATGGCGGCCGATGCCGGCAGCATCCATTACCGTTCGGCCGAGGAAGGCATCGTGGAACTGCTCGGCGCCAGCGAGGCGCAGCGCCGCCGGCTGATGCGCCGCGAATGGGGCTTCGTGCAGCAGCATGCCCGTGATGGCCTGCGTATGGGCTTTTCCGCCGGAGCCAATATCGGCGAACCGATGATGGCCTTGGGCCAGCGCGATTACGGCACGCTGCGCAACACTGCAAAGGATTGGCTGCGCGCGGTGGAAATCCCCGAAGAACGGCTGGATGATGCGCCGCGCACCTTCTCGGGCGGCATGCAGCAGCGTTTGCAGATCGCCCGCAATCTGGTGACGCATCCGCGCATCGTGCTGATGGACGAGCCGACCGGCGGCCTGGATGTATCCGTGCAGGCGCGTCTGCTCGATCTGCTGCGCCGGTTGGTGCACGAGCATCATGTGGCGGTGATCCTGGTGACCCACGATCTCGGCGTGGCGCGCCTGCTGGCCGACCGGCTGATGGTGATGCGGCGCGGCCAGGTGGTGGAGGCCGGCCTGACCGATCAATTGCTGGACGACCCGCAGCATGCCTATACGCAGTTGCTGGTTTCCTCGGTGCTGGGAGTATAACGCCATGCGCATGATCGAGGTGCAGGCCCTGCAAAAAACCTTCACGCTGCATTTGCGCGGCGGCGCGGTACTGCCGGTGCTGCGCGATATGAATCTGGCGGTGGAGGCCGGCGAATGCGTGGTGCTGCAAGGGCCTTCGGGCGCCGGCAAGTCCACTTTGCTGCGTGCCATTTATGGCAATTACCGGCCGCAATCAGGCCGCGTGTTGCTGCGCCATGACGGCGCGATGGTGGATATCGTGGGGGCCAATCCGCGCCAGGTGATTGATATCCGCCGCCGCAGCCTGGGCTATGTGACGCAGTTCCTGCGCGTGATACCGCGCGTGCCGACCCTGGATATCGTGGCCGAACCTCTGCTGGCGCGCGGCGCGGCATTGAATGCGGCACGCGAGCGGGCCGCCGATCTGCTGGAACGCCTGCGCATTCCGCGTAAATTGTGGGACCTGCCGCCGGCCACTTTCTCGGGCGGCGAGCAGCAGCGCATCAATATCGCGCGCGGTTTCTGCGCCGAATTTCCGATCCTGCTGCTGGACGAGCCGACCGCCTCGCTGGACCAGGACAACCGCCGCATCGTGATCGGTTTGATCGACGAAGCGCGTCAGCGCGGCAGCGCCATCGTCGCCATCGTGCATGACGGCGAAACCCGCAGCGCCATCGCAACCCGCCTCGCCCCGATGCAAGCCCTGGAGGCCGCAGCATGACCGCCGAAACCATCATCACCAATGCCCGCATCGTCGGGCGCGACAGCGAAATTCCCGTGGGCAGCCTGTTGGTGCGCGATGGCGTGATCAAAGCCGTCGATGCCGGCCTGAGCGATGTCGCCAATGCCGTGGATTTCGGCGGCGATTATCTGATGCCGGGCTTGGTGGAATTGCATACCGACAATCTGGAAAAGCATTTCTCGCCGCGCCCCGGCGTGCGCTGGCCCAGCCGGCTGGCGGTGCAGGCGCATGATGCGCAGATTGCCGCCGCCGGCATCACCACGGTGCTGGATGCGGTGGCGGTGGGCGATGTGCGCGAGGGCGCGGTGCGCATGGAAATCCTGCGCGAAATGGTGGATGCCATCGACAAGTCGCAGGCGGCCGGCATGCTGCGCGCCAACCATCTGCTGCATCTGCGCTGCGAAGTTTCCTATGCCAGCCTGTTGGATCTGATCGAGCCGATGTCCGGTCTCGATTGGCTCAAGCTGGTGTCGATCATGGATCACACGCCGGGCCAGCGGCAATTCGTCAGCCAGCAGAAATATCGGCAATATTATCAGGGCAAGTTCGGCCTGTCCGATGCCGAGATGGACAAATTCATGGCCGACCAGATCGCCGCGGCCGCCACGAATGGCGTGCGCAATCGCCGCGCCGTGGTGGATCTATGCCGCGCCAAGGGGCTGGCGCTGGCCAGCCATGACGACGCCACCGCCGAGCATGTGGCCGAGGCGGCGTCCGATGGCATGGTGGTGGCGGAATTCCCCACCACCTTCGAGGCGGCGGAAATGTCGCGCAACAGCGGCATGAAGGTGATGATGGGCGGGCCGAATGTGGTGCGCGGCGGTTCGCATTCCGGCAATATTTCCGCCCGCGCGCTGGCCGAGAAGGGCCATCTCGATATCGTTTCGTCGGATTATGTGCCGGGCAGCCTGCTGACCTCGGCTTTCCTGCTGCCCGCGCAGGTGCCGGGCATCAGCCTGGAGCCGGGGCGGCGTGCCGACATGATCCGCGTGAGCCTGGTGGACGATACGCCGGTGGTGCGTTCGGTCTGGCGCGAAGGCCAGAGAGTGATGTGAGGGATGCAATGACGCAGATCGTTGATGAAATCGTAAGCCTGCTGGAAAAAGCCGGAGCCGAGCGCTATGGCATGGAGGCAGTGAGCCAGTTGGAGCATGCCCTGCAATGCGCCATGCATGCCGAGCGCGCAGGCGGCAGCGACGAATTGGTCGTGGCGTGTTTGCTGCATGATATCGGCCATCTGGTCGGCGAAGGCGATGAGGGCTTGGCGGAGCAGGGCCAGGATGCGGCGCATGAGCATCTGGCTGCCGATTGGCTGGCGCGGCATTTCGGCCCAGGCGTTGTGGAGCCGGTGCGGCTGCATGTGGATGCCAAGCGTTATCTCTGCCGCGCTGAA
>JAYSEE010000092.1:0-12154 GCA_041914045.1 Ferrovibrio sp.
GGCCTAGGACACCACCCGTTCACGGTGGGAACACGGGTTCGAATCCCGTAGGGGTCGCCACTTCTTTCGCGCTTGCGGCGCGGCTTTCTTTTCAGACTGGCTTCTTGGCGGCTGGCGCTTTGCCCAATGGGCGGACGCGAGTGGGCAGAGCCTTATGCGTTGCCGGGGCCGGAAGCGGCAAGGCTGAGCAGATCGCGGTATTCATGCACATGCTTGCCTGGGGCTGGCGCGTCGATCAATCGCAGGATGGCGCTTGCAACGGCCTCGGCTGGGATGGCGCGGTATTTTTCCAGGCCGCCGAGCAGCAGCGGGTTGAGCAGAGGGGCGGCGATTTGCCATAGCCGTTCCGCCGTGCGGCGTTCGGCGCGATCGCCCAGCAACAGGCTGGGGCGCAGGATGTCGAAGCGTTCAAAGCCGAGTGCGGCGATGCCGGATTCGGTTTCGCCCTTCAATTGCAGATAAAACCCCTGGCCGCCGGCGCCGACCGAACTCATCAGAATGAATTGCCGCGCGCCGCAGGCGCGGGCCGCCTGCGCCGTCGCCACGGCATAATCATGGTCGATGCGCCGCATCGCGGCCTGCGAACCGGCCTTGCGGATGGTGCTGCCCAGGCAGCAAATCCCGGCAGCGATTTTTCCGGCGCCGATTTTCGCCATCATGCCGGCCGGATCGACCGTCAGCGCCTCGAAATCCATCGCGGTTTCGCCGGCATTGCGCGGTGCGCGGACCAGGCTGAGCAAGGCGATGTCGGCGCGGCCGGCGAGTTTCCGCGCCAATATCCCGCCGGTAAGCCCCGATGCGCCGGCAAGCAGAAGCCCGGTCGGCATGCCGATGCTAACCGATCATTTCGCGGATGCGCTTGCGCAGATCCTGCGGCAGGTTGCGATAGGTGATGGCGACATTGTTGTTCTTGGCGCGCACCACGGTGCCGTCCACATCGTAGGCGATCTTGAGATGCGGCCGGTCGATCACCACGCGCACCGACAATTCGCTCTGCATGGCCGGCATCTCGTCCATCGGGCCGAAATACGCGCCCGTGGCGCTCCAGTTGCGCAGCGGTATCCGCGTTCCATGCAAGATCACGTGGTCGTCCGGGCCGCATTCGTCGCGGCGCTCGATGCGGCGCTCATTGGCATCCCACATGCGGAAGAATTCCACCAGCTCGGCCAAGTCCTGGGCCTGGCTGGCCAGCGATTGCGAGGCGGCGTGGGTTTCCTCCACCAGCGCGGCATTCTGCTGCGTCATCGTGTCGAGATGGTTGAAGGCGTTGCTGACTTCGCGCAGGCCCACCGCCTGTTCCTGGCTGGCGCCGGAGATTTCGCGCACGGTCTCGGCCACGGCGCTGATGGATTTGCCGATATCGACCACCGCCTTGCCGGCGCGGTTGACGAGTTCGACGCCGCGCTTGGTTTGGCTGCTGGAGCTTTGCACAAGCTGCTTGATGTCGCGCGAGGCATTCGCGCTGCGTTGGGCCAGCGCGCGCACTTCCTGCGCCACCACCGCGAAGCCCTTGCCGGCCTCGCCGGCGCGAGCGGCTTCCACCGAGGCATTCAGCGCCAGCAGATTGGTCTGGAAGGCGATCTCGTCGATCAGGCCGACGATCTCGCCGATCCGCGCCGCGCCGCGATCAATCTCGTTCATCGCCTCCACGGCTTCGCGCACGGCGGCATCCACGCGGTTGGCGGAGTTGCGGCCTTCCTGCGCCAATTCGTCGGCGCGGCGGGCGCTGTCGGCATTGCGCTGCACGGTCTCGGTGATCTCGGTCATCGCCGCCACGGATTCTTCCAGCGTGGCGGAAGCGCTTTCGGTGCGGTAGGCGAGATCCTGGCTGCTGTCGGAAATTTCCTTCGACGCATCGCGCACCTGCACCGTATTGGCGGTGAGCCGGCGGGCCAGCTTGCGCATGGTTTCGATGGAGGTGTTCACGCTGTCTTTCAGATGCTCGAAGATGCCCTTGAAGTCGCCGGTCACTTCGCCGGAAAGGTCGCCCGAGGCCAGGCATTCGGTGGCGCGGTTCACTTCTTCGATCGCGCTTTTCACCGTCGTCATCAGGCTGTTCACCGCCACCGCGATGGTGCGCATGCCGCCTTCGGCCTTATCCAGCGACACGCGCTGGTTCAGGTCGCCGGCATTGGCGGCCTCCACCAGCCGGGCCAGTTCGGTTTGCAGGCTATGGGTGGCATCGGCATTGGCATGCATGGCCTCGCGGGCCGCGTTGATGATTTCGGCGCCGCGGCGGAAATCGCCGGCCATGCCGCGCACCAGGAAAGGGCGATAGAATTTGCCTTGGGCGGCGAAGGTAAGCGACGCGCCGGATTCGCGCACGAAGGCGTCGGTCAAATCCAGCATGCGGTTGAGCGCTTGCAGGGCAGGGGCCAGATCGTCGTATTTCGTCGTATGCACGATGCGCGCCGAAAGGTCGCCTTGGGCGACGCGGTTGCACACTTCGGTGATTTCTTGAAACGCCATGCGTTGCAGGCGTGAGCGGCGTCCGAACATCAGCATTCTGTCTGGCTCCCGGATTGGTCGGCGCGGCGCAATCAGCCGGCCAGCGTCTGAATGAATTCGTCGTACACCACGCCCTTGTCGGACAGCAGTTTTTCGAGATGCTGCACGCTGTTCTGCAAGGCCTGTTTCGGATCGCTGCCGGTATTCTCGATCTGCCGCAGGTCGCGGTAGAGGCTTTCGATGATCGGCATGGCGCGGCGATCCACGCTGCGCCGATTGGAATGATAGCCCTCGATGGCGCCATCCTTGCCGTAGCTCGGCGTCACATGGGCGAATACCCAATAATAATCGCCCGATTTCGCCAGATTCTTCACATAGGCGAAAATCTCGTGGCCGGAACTGATGCGCTGCCAAAGCATATGGAATACGGCGCGCGGCATGTCGGGATGGCGGATGATGCTGTGCGGGGCGCCGATCATCTCATCTTCTGTATATTGGCCGAGCCGGCAGAAGATGTCGTTCACATAGGTGATGCGGCCGGTTTTGTCGGTCTTGCTGACGATGATTTCTTCGTCGCCGAGACTGCGCTCGTTATTGGTGGGCGTCGGGCGCTGCATTGCTTGTTCCTTTACGCAGAATCATGGCTGCCTGTCGACTGAACGATACTGGCGCAGTTTGGCGAAAAATAAAAGAAACTAGATGATTTCAATCAATCCAACCGATTGCGGCGCAACAAGAAAAGCCGGTCCGCGAAGATGGACCGGCTTCTGGTTGTCGGCGGCTGCCGCTATGCCGAAAATGTTTAGAGCAGGTAGAAGCCCAAAGCTCCGTTCACGCCTTCGCGGGCGGCTTCCAGGGCCGAACCCACGGCGCGCTCGACGGCGGGCAAGGTAACGGCGGTGGTGGCGGCCACGACCGTTGCTATCTGCGCGCGCTCCAGCCGCATCAGCAGGCGGGCATGTTCCTCGGTGATGTCGCCGGCGGCGACGCCCTTGCCGGCCTCCTTGATCTTGCGCGCGAGGCTTTTGAGTTCGACCTTCACCACGCCGCGGATGCTGCTCCAGATGTCGCGGCTGTCTTCGCGGGCCGCGCCGAACATGCGGGCGAACAGGCTGTCGGTATCAATTTCGGTGTAGGCCATTGTCATTCCCCCAAAAAATCGCGCCCCCTGTCTTTTTGTCGGACGCGTGGCAAAAGTTACCGAGCCACTGCCAGGCGCGCAAGCGCCGGGCCACGAAACATGGCAGGCGCGCAAGCGCCGGGCCGCGAAACATGGCAGGCGCGCAAGCGCCTCGGGACAGATTGAGGGAAGGGGAAGCGTTAATCCTGGTCCCAGGTCTTGTGCTTGGTCAGGATCTGCGGACGAGGGGTGCCATCCTCGGAACGGCGGCCCTGATGGACGCCGGTTTTGCGCCGCCGCCGGTCGGGGCCGACATAGTCGCGGGCTTTCACATAGGGCCGGCTGCGCTGCAGCACTTGCTGGACGGAGCGCAGCAGCGTTTCCGGCTGCACCGGCTTGACCAGGAAATCATCCACCCCGGCCGCCTGCGCCTCGGCCAATAGCGGCCCCTCGGCATGGGCGGTGATCATCACGATGGGCAGCATCGGATTGCCCAGGCCTTCATGCTTGCGGATCATCTTCACCAGGGTGAGGCCATTGATCATGCCGAGTTCATAATCGCAAAGCAGCAAATCCACGCCGCCGGCGCGCAGTTTGGCGATGGCGTCGTCGCTGCTGGTCGCCCGCTGCGCATTGGCATAGCCAAGCCCCTTCAGCATCGCCAACAGCATGCTGGCGGTGGGGGCGTGGTCTTCTACCAGAAGTATGCGCGGCAACTCAGACACCCTCGACCAGAGATTATCCCCTCAGCACTCGATTAGTCCGCGGCGACGGTTTTGGCAAGCGGAACTTGCGTCAAACTTGGTCAGTTTCCCTTGCAAATCGGAATGTCATCGACGAGCAGACTCTGCTGCAGCTTGGCGTGATATTTGAAGGCCGGCCAGCCGTTCTTCTGCAATTTTTCGATGACATCGTAAGCCGCCTTGCAGACGCCATCGTTTATCTCAGGCGCGGCATTGGTGGCGATGTTGGCATCGTTTTCCCATTGCTCCTGCGCGGTGCGTTTGGGGAAGATGCGCTTGATCGCATTGCTGCGCAAGGTGACGGCGCCCTTGATGCGGTCGGCATTCTCTTGGTCGAATTTGTACCAGGCATCCAGCGCGGTCTGGCCGGCCTCGGAAATCTTGGCGCAACGGCGCAGCATGTCGCGCAGGCCCAACCCGGCGCGCACTTCCGCCTCGGCCTCGACCTCCTTGGCGTTGTAGCAATTGGCGGTCTTCTTGGCGTTGTTGGCGGCCTGCGCCCAGGCCGGGTCCAAATCGCCGCCCAGGCAACAAAGCACCAGCAGCGCGCCAAGCGACGCGGGCAGGCGACGCATCGGCCGTTGCCTCAGCTTTTGTTTTCGAGTTGGCGCAGGATGCGGCAATCGCGGCCTTGCGCGATTACCGCGCGGCAGAAATCGGCGGTGGCGGCGGCGTCGTTGAAATCGCCCACCATCACCCGCACGAAACGGCCATGGCCGGGCACATCAATCAGCTTGTAATGCGCCATGGCGCCGCTATGGCGCTGGTCGAGCTTGCCGCGCAAATCGGTCCACAGCTTGTCGGCTTCCGCCTCGCTGGCCGTGGAGGCGATATGGGCTTCGTAGCGGGCGGTGCTGGCGGTTTTTTGCAGCAGGGCGCGCTCGCTGGCCACGATGCCGTCGAAGGCATGCACCTCGCGCGGCATTTCGGTGCGCGTTGCCTGGGCAGGAAGCGGTTTCGGCATTTGAGCCGGCGCGGCGGCGGGGCGCGGCATCGCTGTGGCCGGGGGCGCGGCAGCCGGCCATTGCTGGCCGGCCGGACGCGGCATGGTGGGCACCGGCTGCATGCCAGGTTGCTGCATGCTCGGCTGTTGCATTCCGGGCGGCGTCACCAGCGGCGTGGGGGCCGATTTGGGCCCGCCGAAGCGCGGCTGCGATTTATCCTCGTCGGTGGTGGCGGCGAATTGCTGCGGCCTGGTGCGTCGGGTATCGCTGATGGCATCGGTGGCCGGCACGGCGGGCGGCACCAGGATCAGCGGTTGCTGCAAGGCGGCCACCGGCACGATGATAGCGCGCGGCGCATCGGGCGCGGGTTCCGGCAGGCCGAAGCTGGCGATGCCGGTGGAGGCGAGCACGGCGAAGCCGAGGGCGGCGGAAGCGGTGGGCAGCGACATGGCGTTCAGTCCCTGAGAGTCTTTGGCAGTCCGTGAGCATTAGGCAGCCGGTTAACCCGGGCTATCCGCCCGGTTGCGGCCGGCTCGAAAGCGACGTTACCATTGCGCTCCGATTCCCGCCATGCCGGATCGCCGATGTCGGTTTACCTCACGAAAATCTTTTGGCCGCTGTTCAATCCGGCCAACCTGCTGCTCACCCTGCTGATTCTGGGCGGGTTGCTGCAAATCTGGCGGCCCTGGCGGCGCTGGGTGCGGCGCGGCGTGTTCGTTCTGCTGCTGATCCTGCTGGCGGCCTCGGTGCTGCCGCTGGGGCGTTGGGCGGTGCAGCCGCTGGAAGCCTATTTCCCGCAGCCGCAGTTGCCCGAAAAGCTGGACGGCATCATCCTGCTGGGCGGGGCGGAGCAGGCCGCGCTGACCGCCGCCTGGGGGCAGCCGCAGGTGAATGCGGCGGCCGAGCGCTATCTGATGTTCGCCGAGATGGCGCGGCGCTACCCCGAAGCCAGGCTGCTATACAGCGGCGCGGGCCTGCAATTCGGCGCGGACGCTTTCGGCAATATGGCGGAAGCCGAGGTGGCCGAGCGCATATTCAAGCAGATCGGCCTGCCGACCGATCGGGTGGCCTTCGAGCGCAGTTCGCGCAACACCATCGAGAATGCCGTGAACAGCCGGGCGCTGGCCAAGCCGCAGCCGGGCGAGACCTGGCTGCTGATCACCACCGCCCGCCATATGCCGCGCGCGGTGAATTGCTTCCGCGCCGTGGATTGGCCGGTTCTGCCGATGCCGGTGGATTACAGCATGCTGCCCGAGAGCGTCGAGCAGAGCGGCATTTTCGGCTTCAATCCGCTGGGCGGGTTGAACGGCCTCAATATTGCCACACAGGAATGGCTAGGTTTGCTTGCCTACCGGCTGTTGGGGCATACGCGCTCTATTCTACCGGAGCGTTTGCCGGATGGCGCGCATGGGCGCTCCAGCCGTTAAGCAGGGGTGGACCCTGGCGGCAAGCTGGGGTAACAGGGTTAACATTAGTGCCTTTTTGACAGATTCGGAGTGCCGGTGATGCGGGTTCGACACGGGGCTGACTGCTGGGGCGAGCATGGCCAGCGCAATCATACCACGCTTGGTCGCAAACGGACGGCCCGCCTTATGGCAATGCTGGTGCTGTTCGGCGGCTTGGTCGCCTGCGGCGGCAGCCGGTCTCCGCAGCCCGGCGCCAATGCCGCCGCCGCTGCGCCGGCCGCCAATAGTCAGACCGCATCCAATAGCCAGAGCAATACCCAGGCGAAACCCGCGGGCGAGACGCCGCAGGTGGCTGCCGCCGCCGCGCCCTCGGCCGCCAGCGCGCCGGCCGCCGAGCCGGTGAAATTCGACCGCGCGGCTTTCGATGAATTCCTCGCCGGCGTGCGCAAGGAAGCGCAGGAGAAGGGCATCAAGCAGGATGTGATCGCGCAGGCGCTGGCCGGGGTGGAGCCGGTGGCGCGCATCCTGGAGCGCGACCGCAATCAGGCCGAATTCAAGCTCAGCTTCGCCACTTACCGCGACCGGGTGATCACCCCGGCCAATATCGAGCGCGGCAAGCGGCTGCGCGAGCAGCATCGCGAATTGCTGGGCCAGGTTTCACAGCGCTATGGCGTGCAGCCGCGCTTCATCCTGGCCATATGGGGCATCGAAACCCGCTATGGCGCGGTGAAAGCGGATGTGCCGCTGTTCAACTCGCTGGCCACCCTGGCTTTCGACCGCCGCCGTTCCACCTATTTCCGCAACGAGTTGTTTTCGGCGCTGCAGATGCTTGATCGCGGCTATATCGACTACACCACGCTGAAGGGTTCCTGGGCCGGGGCCATGGGGCAGCCGCAATTCATGCCTTCCAGCTATCTGGCCTATGCCGAGGATTTCGACGGCGACGGCAGCCGCGACATCTGGGGCAATCAGGGCGACGTATTCGCCTCCATCGCCAATTACCTGGCCAAGCATGGCTGGTCCTCTGCGCAGACCTGGGGCCGCGAAGTGACCCTGCCGGCCGGGCTGCAATCCCGCCTGGGCGAATTCGCCCGCCAGGGCAAATCCGGCTGCCGCGCCATCGACGGCATGACCGAGGACAAGCCGCTGACCGAGTGGGCGCGCCTGGGCGTGCGCCGCACGGATGGCGGCGAGCTGCCCAAGGTGGCGCTGGGGGCGGCCCTGGTGCAGCCGGATGGGGCCGGCGGCCCGAGCTTCCTGGTCTATGCCAATTACCGCTCGGTGCTGCGCTATAATTGCGCCCATCATTACGCCCTAACCGTGAGCCTGCTGGCCGACCGTATTGACGGCTGAGTTCCTGGTAAACGAAATGTCAACGGGATCGGCTTAGAGTCGTGCATCGATTCGCTGCGGCGAGGATGCAGGGACTCTTTGCTAAAGGGGCGAAACAGCCTATGATCCCACCATATCTAGCCATGAATCCGCGACGGCGCGCCATGTTTAGCCTTTCTCTACCCCGCGCTCGGGTGTCCCGTTCCCGGGCATTAACCATGTTTTCCGCGCTGGCGCTGCTTGGCCCAGGGCTGCTTCTGGGCGGCTGCGCGGAAACCCAGCTGGTCAGCCATGCCGCCAAATCGGTCGGCCGGGCGGATAGCCAGCAGGCGCGGGCCTTGCCGCCGGTATCCGAACCATCCGGGCGCGGCGCCGGCATCTACAAGGTGGGCAATCCCTACCAGATCAACGGCGTTTGGTATTACCCGAAGGAAGACCAGAATTACGACGAGACCGGCATCGGCTCGTGGTATGGCGAGCAGTTCCACGGCAAGGCCACCGCCAATGGCGAAGTCTTCGACATGAACGAGGTGACGGCGGCGCATCCGACCCTGCCGATGCCCTCGCTGGTGCGGGTGACCAATCTGGAGAATGGCCGCTCCATCGTGGTGCGCATGAATGATCGCGGCCCCTATGTGAATGGCCGCGTGATCGACTTGTCGCGCCGCTCGGCGCAATTGCTGGGCTATGACCGCCAGGGCACCGCCAAGGTGCGCGTGCAGTATATCGGGCGGGCGCCTTTGGCCGGCGGAACCGATGGTCCCGCCTTGGCCAGCCGCGGCAACGATGCCGACAAGCCGCCGGTTTCGGCTTCGCCGCGCGGTTCGGTGCAGGCTGAATCGCTGCCGCCGCCGCCGGGCGCGCGCGGCCGCTCCGCCGAAGTGGCGCAGACGGCGTCCGCCGCTCCCAGTCCGATGCAGATCGTGGCCGCCTCCAATGCGCCGCAGCGCACGGCGCCAGGCGTGAACCCGGCCGCCGAACTGGCCAAGCAGGAAGTGAAGACCGAGCCGGTGCGCGGCGGGCGCGGCATTTTCGTGCAGGTCGGCGCCTTCACGCAGTATGAGAATGCCAACCGCGTGGCTGCCGCGGTGAGCGGCCATGGCCCGGTGAATGTTTCTTCCCGCATCGTCAACAACCAGGAATTCTTCCGCGTCCGCCTCGGGCCGTTCGATCAGGTGTCGAGCGCCGATGCGGTGCTGCAGCGGATGCTGAATATCGGACAGAGCAATGCGCGTATCGTTGTCGAATAAACTCTTCGCCGCCGTTCTGCTGGCGGCCGTTTGCGTTTCGCAGGCCGCCTGGGCGCAGCTTGGCCGCATCGACACGCTGGCGCGTCAGATGATCATGCTGGACGCCGCCAGCGGCGCGGTGATCTTCGAGAAGAATTCCGACGAACTGATGCCGCCATCCTCGATGTCGAAGCTGATGACCGCCTATATGGTGTTCGATCAACTCGCCAGCGGCAAGCTGCGCATGGACGACGTATTCCCGGTCAGCGAAAAAGCCTGGCGCATGCAGGGCTCGAAGATGTTCGTGCATGTGGGCGACCGCGTGAAGGTGGAAGACCTGCTGCGCGGCGTGATCATTCAGTCGGGCAACGATGCCTGCATCGTGCTGGCCGAAGGCGTCGCCGGCAGCGAGGAGCGTTTCGCCGAGATGATGAACGAGCGGGCCAAGAAGATCGGCCTGAACAACAGCAGCTTCCGCAATGCCTCTGGCTGGCCCGATCCCGAGCATATGATGACGGCGCGCGACCTCGCCACCCTGGCGCAGCGCATCATCAACGACTTCCCGCAATTCTATCATTTCTATTCCGAGAAGGATTTCACCTACGGCATCGACAGCGTGAGCAAGAAGCCGATCACCCAGGGCAACCGCAATCCGCTGCTTTACAAGGATATCGGCGCCGATGGCTTGAAGACCGGCCATACCGAAGCCGCCGGCTATGGCCTGACCGCTTCCGCCAAGCGCGGCGACCGCCGGCTGATCCTGGTGGTGAACGGCCTGAAAAGCATGAACGAGCGCTCGCGCGAGGCCGAACGGCTGATGGAAATCGGCTTCCGCGAATACGAAACCTACAAGATATTCTCCGCCGGCAATGTGGTGGAGGATGCCGATGTGTGGCTGGGCGACAAGGCCAAGGTGCCGCTGGTGATGGATCGCGACATTGCCGTTACCATGGCGCGCCGCAACCGCACCGGCATGAAGGTGACGCTGAGCTACGACAACAACATTCCGGCTCCCATCGCCAAGGGCACGCCGCTGGCCAAGCTGACCGTCACCGCGCCGGAGATGCAGCCCATCGAGGTTGCGCTGGTGGCCGGCGACAGCGTGGGCCAACTGGGCTTTACCGGCCGCATCTCTGCTGCCTTGGGGCATCTGCTCTGGGGCGCGGGCCGGCAGTGAGCTCGGCGGCGCAGGGCAGCTTCATCACGCTTGAAGGCGGCGAGGGCGCCGGCAAATCCACCCAGATCAAGCGCCTTGCGGCGCGGCTTGCCGCGCGCGGCATCGAGGTCGTCGTTACGCGCGAGCCGGGCGGCACGCCGGGCGCGGAAGCGATCCGCACCCTGCTGGTGACCGGCGACGTGGCGCGCTGGGATGCCGTAACCGAAACCCTGCTGCATTACGCCGCTCGCCGCGAGCATGTGGAAAAGACCGTGCGGCCGGCCTTGGCGCGCGGCGCCTGGGTGATCTCGGATCGTTTCGCCGACAGCACCATGGCCTATCAGGGCCATGCCGGCGCGGTGGGAGCCGAGCGCGTGGCGGCCTTGCATAAGCTGGTGCTGGGCGATTTCAGGCCGGACCTGACGTTGATTCTGGACCTGCCGGTGCAGGTGGGCTTGGCGCGGGCGCAAAGCCGCGCCGGCGCGGTTTCATCTGCGGAAGATCGTTACGAGCGCATGGGCCTGGCCTTCCACGAAACCTTGCGCAAGGCGTTTCTGGATATCGCGGCCAATGAGCCGCGGCGCTGCCGCGTGGTGCCGGCCGATGCCGATGCCGACAGCGTGGAGGCGGCGCTATGGGCGCAGGTCGCCGAGCGGTTTAAGCTCCTGCCATGAAGCAGGAAGAACTCACCTCCTGGCAGCCGCGCCATACCGCGGCGCTGTTCGGCCATGGCGAGGCGGAAAACACCTTGCTGGAGGCCTGGGGCTCCGGCCGGCTGCCGCATGGCTGGCTGATCACCGGACCGCGCGGCGTGGGCAAGGCCACGCTGGCTTTCCGCTTCGCGCGCTTTCTGCTCAAGCATGGCGCGCCGGCCGCCGATGAAGGGCCCAGCCTGTTCGGCGACCCGGCCCCGAAGCCGCAAAGCCTGGATGTGGCGGAAGACGATCCGGTGTTCCAGCGCGTGGCAAGCTATGGCCATGGCGACCTGATTACCGTGGAACGCAGTTGGGACGACAAGCAGGATCGCTGGCGCGGCGAAATCGTGGTGGCCGATGTGCGCGGCTTGATCGAACGCTTCGGCATGACGGCGGCGGAAGGCGGCTATCGCGTCTGCGTGGTGGATTCCGCCGACGAGATGAACACCAACGCCGCCAATGCGCTGTTGAAGATTCTGGAAGAGCCGCCGCCCAATGCGGTGCTGCTGCTGGTCAGCCATGCGCCGGGCGCGCTGCTGCCCACGATCCGGTCGCGCTGCCGCCGCCTGGCCTTGAAGCCGCTGGAAGCCGCGCCGATGCAGCGCGCCCTGGCCGGCCTGGTGCCCGATATCACCGAGGCCGAGCGCCAAGCGCTGGCGGTGATCGCGGAAGGCTCGCCGGGCCGGGCCGCCTTATTGGCCGGGCAGGGCGGGTTGGATTTGCTGCGCGAATGGCTCGATCTGGTGGCCGGCCTGCCGCGCGCCGATATCGGCAAGCTGCACAGCCTGGGCGACAAGCTGGGCCGCGCCACCGGGGCGGCGGCCTTCGCCGTACTGGGCGAATTGTTCCAATGGTGGCTGGCGCGGCTGATCCGCGCGGCGGCGGCCCATCGCGCTGGTGGTATGGGCTGGGTGGAAATCTATCCCGGCGAGGCCGCATTGGCGGCGAAAATGGCTTCCTGGCAGACGCCGGACCGCTGGGCGGAGGATTGGGATGCCATCGGCCGCTTGCTGGAACGCGGGGAATCGGTCAATCTCGACCGCAAACAGGTGATGCTGAACATCTTTGCCATGTTGGGCAG
>JAYSEE010000093.1:0-12145 GCA_041914045.1 Ferrovibrio sp.
CTGGTTAGCCGCTGCGCCGTCCTTAATCGTTGGCGAAGATGTTGTCGGCGTTGCGCGGCGGCGGCGAGATGCCGCGGCCCATCAGCGTGAGCACGGCCTGGAATTTGCGCTGCAAATCCTGGCTGGCGTCGCGCGCCTCGCGCTGATTGCGGATCACGCGCGGGGTGAGCATCACCATCAATTCGGTGCGGGCGCTGGCATTGCCCTTGCTGCCGAACAGCGAGCCGATCAGCGGCAGGCGATGCAGGCCCGGAATGCCGCGATCGGTAACGGTCTGGCTGTCGCGAATCAGGCCGCCCAGCACCACGGTATCGCCGCTATTCACCGCCACGGTGGAAACGATGCGGCGCTGGTTGATGGTGGGCGATTGGATGGTGGCCGTCGTGGCCGGCTGGGTGACATCGCTTACTTCCTGAGCGATTTCCAAAGTCACCAGCCCTGACGCGTTCACGCGCGGCACCACTTCCAGCATCACGCCGGTATCGCGGTAATCTATGGCGTTGGCGACGCTGGTTGAATTGCCGGTGGGCGTGACGCTGCCGGCCGGCGCGGCCACCACCGATTGGGTGATGATCGGCACCGCGCTGCCCACTTGCAGGCGGGCGATCTGGTTATCGAGCACCAGCAGGCTGGGCGAGGAAATCATATTCAATTCGGTGATCGAGCTGAGCGCATCCAGCACCACGCGGGGCGAGCCGCCGCGCGTGACGAAAACCGAAAGCCCACCCAGCGTATTGTCCAGCCCGCTGGCGATGTTGGTGTTGAGCGCCGGCTGCGCCGCGCTGAGGATGCCGGCCACGCCGGTATTGCCGCCGAAGGGATCGCCGCGCAGATAATATTGCACGCCGAAGCGCAGGCTGTCGTTCAGCGCCACTTCCACGATGCTGGCTTCGATCAGCACTTGCAGCGGCACCAGATCGAGCTTGGAAAGCGTTTCCTCGATGCTTTGATATTCCGCCGGCGTGGCATAAGCCAGGATGGCGTTATTGGCTTCGTCGGCGATGATGCGCACGCCATCGGGCTCGTTGCTGCCGCGCGGCAGATCGCCGCCGCTGCTATTGCCGGCGCCGGTCTGCCGGTTGCTGGAACGCTGCAACGGCGCCGAGGCGGCTTGCGCGTTGGCTCCGCTGCCGCTGCGGCTGGTCGTGGCGGCATAGCCCATGCCGGCATTGCTGAGCGCCGTCTGCCCGGTGAGGCCCGCTGGCAGGCTGCCGGCTTGTTCGCCGAGGCCGAATACCCCGCGCAGGGTGCGCGCCACGGCGGTGGCCTTGCCATTCTGCATGTAATACACGAATAGCCGGCGCTGGGTTGCGTTGCGGGTGCGGTCCAGCCGGGCGATCCAGTTGCGGGCTTCCTCGATATAGCGCGGCTGGGCGGTAATCACCATTACGGCATTCATGCGTTCGATCGGGATGATGCGCACCGCGCCGTCCAGCATGCCGGATTTGCCGCTCTGGAACAGGTTTTCCAGTTCCAGCGCCAAGGTGGCGGCATCGGCTTGCAGCAGGCTTTCCAGCAGCACGGTCTGGCCGGCCAGCATGTCCACATCGAAAATGCCGACGGTATCTTCCGCCAGTTTCAGGTCGGCGGCGCTGCCCTGCACGATCAGCAAGCCGCGCCCGCTGTCGGCCAGCACCAAGCGGCCATCGCCCAGCACCGGCTTGAGGATCTTGCCCATTTCCTCGGCCGAAACATAACGCAGCGGGAAGACGCGCAGATTGCCGCCGCCTGTCCGCGGCGCAACGCCGCTGGCGCTGCCGACATTGCGCGGCTGCGATACGCTGCCGGCATTGATGCCGCGGCTGACGCGATAGACGCCGGCGGCGGCCGTGATGCCGAGATTATTGGCATGCAGCAGGCTTTCCAGGGTGGGCAGCAATTGCTCGCGGGTGAGCGGCTGCGCGGTGCGGAAACTGACCCGGCCCTGCACATCGGGGTCGATCACATAATTCACTTGCAGCAGGTCGCGCAGCACCACCTGCGCCACTTCGCGGATATCGGCATCCTCGAAATTCAAGGTGATGTCGCCGGCCGGGCGCGGCGCTACCGAGGTGGGGCGCGCTTGCAGCGTGGTGGCCTGGCGGTTGCCTGCCCCGCTGCCGGGATAGATTTCGGCGATCTTGCCGCCGGACTGGCTGGGATTGCCGGGGCGGATCGGACCGGAGATGCGGTCGTTGCGCACCTGCTGTTCGGGCATTTGCGGCTGCTGCGCGGCCTGCTGTTGCTGATCCACCGTGCAGCCGATCAGCACAGCGCACAGAGCCAGGCTCGCGAACAGGGAAGAAAGGCGGAAGGGGCGCTTTTGCATGGCCTCAACAATACCCGAAAATACTTGCATCACAACAACCTGGCTCGTCTGGCCGTCTCATCTGGCCGGGGGCCGCAGCCGCACCGTTTCGCTGGCCGCGCCGCGCCGCAGCACCAGGCTGCCTTCGTTCACCTCGGCCAGCAGCCAATCCTCCAGCATGCCGCCGGCGGCCAGCAGGCGGCTGCCGCCGCCTTCCAGCGGGGCCAGCACCGCCGAGCGTTTGCCCCCGGCGGAGACGATGCCGAGCAGCCGGTCCCGGCCCAGCACCAGTGGGCCGGCCGGCGCGGGGGCGGCAACAGGCGCGGCCGGCATGCGGCGGCTGGGCTCGAAAAGCGGGCGTTGGATGGTGGCGGACAGGTCTTTCAACGCCGGCAAAGTCGGGAGTCTGGGCAGCGCGGCGGCGGCGGTCGGGGCCGGCTCGGACCTCAGTCCTGGGGCGGCGGGTGCTGGCTGCCAGCCATAGGCAATGCCGGCGGCCGCCAGCGCAAGCACCAGCAACGGCAGGGCCATTCTGGCGGGAGCGGGGCGCGTGGGAGCAGGACGCATGGGAGCGGGGCGCGCGTTCATTCGTTGCCCCGATAGCCGATCAGGTCCAGCGTCGCTTCCAGCCGCGTCGGCGTGGTTTCCGACTGGCCGCGCGCCGCGCGCAGCAGCAGGCCTTCCACCAGCAAGGCGGGGCTGGCGCTTTCCAGCGCATGCAGGGCGGCTTGCAGGCCGATTGTGTCGGCGCTGAATTGCGCGCGCAGGCCGATGGCGCCGTCCGGACGCGGCGCGCCGGGGCGCGGCTGCATGGCGACCACCGAGCCGCCCGCGCCTTCGATCACGCTTTTGGCGAATTCCAGCAGGCCGGCCAATGCCGCGGTTTCGCTGCCGGCGCGGATTAGGCTGGCGGTGTCTTCCTGGGCATGGGCCGGCGCATCGGCGGCGCGGCGCAGCAGATCGGCTTCGCTTTGCAGGCTGTCCAATTCGGCGCGCAGCAGGCGGTATTGCCCCAATCCGAAATTGCCGGCGGCCAGCAGCACGGCGAAGCCGAGCAGGATCAGCAGCGGCATGAGCAGGCGGTTCATGGCGCTGCTCCCGAAATGGTCCTCGGTGCGGGCTTAATCTGGATGGCGAAATGGAATCGCTCGCGGCCGCGCAAGGGATCGCGGGTCAGCGGGGTGAGAAACCGCACCCGGCCGAAAACCGGGCTGGCTTCGATCAATCCCACCAGTGGCGCGGCGGCCTGCGCCAAGCCTTCGATCTCCAATTGACCTTCGCTGAGATTCCACTGCGTAAGCCAGACTTCATCGGGCAGCAACTTGCTCATTTCCTCCAGCAGCAAGGCGGCGCTGCCATATTGCGCCCGCGCCGCTGTCAGGGCTGTCAGCCTTTCGGCTTGGCGCGGATCGGCGGCGGTCTTGGCGGCCAATTGCTGCTTCAGCGCGGAGATTTCCGACAGCACCGCTTGGCGCTGCGCATGCAGTTGCGCAAAGGGCGCGGCGATGGCGGCCAGCAGGCCGAGCAAAGCCAGCGCCCAGGCCAAGCGCGTGGCCCAGGAACGGCGCGGCGGCGCGCGTTCGCCCAGCGGCAGCAGATTGAGGCCGGCTTGCAGCGGCAGCGGATCGCCGCCGCCGATCACCCGATCCGGCGTGAAGCCAAGCGCCTGCACGGCGTCGCGCAGACTTTGCCTCGGCGCCAGTTGCAGCAGCACGCGCAGGCTGCCGGCTTTTTTCTCCAGCGGCAGAAAATCATAGGCCAGTTGCTCGGGCGGCAACGGCGACAGGCGCTCGAGTTCGAAGGGGATGATGGCGGACAGGCTGTCGGCGGCCTTGGCGGGCAGCGCGATTTCCTTCGCCAGCACGGTGCCGCTGTCCAGCCGCAGCACGATTTCGTCGCAAGGCTGACTGGCGATCTTGGCGGCATCGGCCAGCGGCAGGCTTTCCGTGCCGCCGGGCGGATCGTTGCCGCGCTGGCGGCGCAGGATGACGGCGTCGTCCTGCAAATCCAGCAGCAGGCGTTGGCGTTCCAGGCCCAGCAGGCGCAGCAAGGCCGGCGGCAGCAGGGCCGCAAGGCCGCTTCCGCGCAAGGTCATGCCGCTTTCCATCAGGCCGATACGCATTATTCCCCCAAGGATCGGCAGTTTACGACGGCAGATCGTATTGCGCCATGATCTGCCAGCCGCGTTTGCCGGCCGGTTGGGCGGAAACGATATGCCGCCGGCGGGCCGGCGCCATACCTTCAGAATGCACTGTCACATCGATGACATCCAGCCCGGTCAGCGCCGATTGCACGCTGCCGCGCAACAGCAAGGCCCGTGCCGCCTCGGGCGGCATATGCAGGATCAGCGGCAATTCGCTCAAACTTTCCAGCGGCGCATTGCGCGGGCCATAGGGCCGGCCGGCGGCGCGATAGGCCGGCGCTTCCGCCCCATTGGGGCGTTGGTTGCCATCGGCATCCACCCAATCGGCCAAGGCGGCCAGCGCGGCATTGGCCGTGCCGGCGGCGATGCCGGCTTCGCGCAGCAGGCGCAGGATATCGGCTTGGCTGGCGGTGTTGAGATCGAGCAGGCTGCCGCTTTCGGCAATCGTGACAGCGATGGTGAAGCCATCGAGTTCTTGCTGCGCGATGCGGCGCTCCTCGTGCAGCAGGCCGTTCAAGCCCAGCGCCAGCCCGGCCTGCATGGCCTGGTTCAACCTTGCGCGCTGGATGATGTTGGCGGTGCCATGCGCCTCGGTAACGCCGCGTTCCGACAACAGCAAGGTCGCGCCGGCCAGCAAGGCCAGGCCGAACAGCACGGCAATGAGCGCGAAACCGTTTGGCTGCTTCATCGCGGAATCCCCGCAGCGATATCAATCACCAGCGGCGGCAAGGGCGGCCCATCCTTGCGCTGCAACTCGATGCGCAAGGCGATGGGCAGATATTCACGCCGCAGCCAATCCTCGCGCCATTCGCGGCCATCGTTATAGGAAAAACGCAGGCTGCTCGCACCTTGCAGCAAGGCCACGCTTTCGATCTGCGCTACCGGCAGGCCGCCGGGGAAGGGCGGCGGCAGCAGGGTGAAGCGCAAGGCATCGTCGGCCAGATCGAAGCGGCCGAGTTCCAGCCCGCGCGCGGTTTCCAGCGGCAGGGTGAGGCTGGCGGCATCGCCTTCGAAAAACATATTCAGGCGTCCGCGTTCGATGCGGCCGATCGGCGGCGCGGCATGCACCAAGCGGCGCAGCAGATGCAGGCTTTCGCGCATTTCCTCGCTGGCCGCGCTATGGCGTTCCACGCGGCGCAGGCTGTCGAGATTGCCGCGCAGCGCGCCGGCCACCTGCAAGGTCGCCAGCGCGGTGATGGCCAAAGCCACCAGCAATTCGACCAACGTGAAGCCTGCGTTTTTCATGGCCGGCGTTCCACCAGGCGCAGGCTGGAAAGCACGATATTGGCGTCATTCGCCGCATCGCGCACTTCCACATGCACCTGCCAGAGCCGTGGACCATCCAGCAGGCTGTTGCCTTCGCGCGGCTGCAATTGCAAACGCCAGCGCAGGCCAGCCTCTTCGCCGGCCTCCTCGCCGAGCCGCCAATCCTCGCGCAAGGTCAGTTCGGAGAGTTTGCTTTCCGCCAGCAGCAGCGCCAGCGATTGCCGCTCGGCCTTGCGCGCCGCATTCAGCGTAAGGCGGGCCTGCTGCAAGGCCACGCCCAGCACCATGGCGACGGCGGCCAGCGCCACCAGGGCTTCCACCAGGCTGAAGCCGGCCTGCGCTTTGCGCTTGTTCATTCGATGCGCGCCTTGCCGCTGACGGCGGCGATGCGCAGCCGGCGCTGGCCGGCCTCGCTTTCCAACAGCAAGGTCGCGCCGCTGGAAAATCCATCGGGCGCGAAATCCACGCCGCTTTCCGGCCAGATCAGGCGATAGCCGGCGGGCGCTGCGATATCGCCGGCCTGCAATCGCACCGGTTGGTTCAGCCGCATGGCGCGGGCACGCGCTTGCTGCAATTGCGCCAGCACGGCTTCGGCGGCGCGGTCGGGGTTGTTGTCGGGCAGCAGCCGCAGGCCGAGCGGCAGGATCAAGGCGAAGGCGGCGGCCGCCAACCCCAGCACCAGCAGCAATTCGACAAGCGTGAAGCCGCCCTGGCGATGTTTACTGCGTTTTGTATTGCGAGTTTTATTTTTGGCCGCTGAATACATCGGCCGCCTCGCCGGTGCCGCCGGGCTGGCCATCCGCGCCGAGCGTATAGACTTCGAATTCCGCGCCCTGGCGGCCCGGCTGGCGATACAGATAGGCGCGATCCCAGGGATCGTTGGGCAAAGCGCCGCGCAGATAAGGCCCGTTCCAGCGCGCGGCATTGGCGGGCTTCTCGCTCAGCGCGCGCAAGCCTTCGGCCTGATTGGGATAGCGGCCATTGTCGAGCCGGTACATTTCCAGCGCCGAAACCATCATCTGGATTTGCAGCTTGGCGGTTTCGGTTTTCGCGGTGCCGAGATAGCGCACCACTTGCGGCGCCACCAGACCGGCGAGCAGGCCGAGAATGGCCAGCACCACCAGCAACTCGATGAGCGTGAAGCCGTTGGGCTTTTTGTTGCGGAGCTTTTTATCGCTGGTCTGCTGCATGGCGGGATTATAGCGGCAGGCGGTTGAGGTCGACAATCGCCGACAGCACCGCAACCATCACCACGGCGATCAGCGCGCCCAGGATCACCACCATGGCCGGCTCCAGCAAAGCCACCAGGCGGCGCAGGCGGGTTTCGCTGTCGCGCTCCAGCCAATCGGCGGCTTTGCGCATGGTGGCGGGCAAGGCGCTGCCGGCCTCGCCCAAAGCCATCAGGCGCAGCAGCAGGGGCGGCAGCGGAATCTCCGGTCCCAGCGCGCTTGCCAATCCGCTGCCTTGGCGCAGCTTTTCAGCCGCCTGGCGCAGATCGGCGCTGAGCTTTTCGTTGCGCAAGGTCTCGGCGGTATGGCGCACGGCATCGGGCAAGCTCACGCCCGCGGCCAGCAGCCCGGCCAGCACGAAGCCGATGCGCTCGCCTTCCAAACCCTTGAGCAAAGGGCCCAGGATCGGCAGGCGCAGTAAGGCGGCGTCGATGCGGCGCGCGCGGTCCGAATCGCGGCGCGCCTGACGCCAGAGCGGAATCGCCGCCAGCCCCAGCAAGGCCAGCAGCCACAAACCCTGGCCCAAGCCGCCGGCCAGGCCGAAAACCAGTTGCGTGACGGCGGGCAATTCATGGCGCGCATCGCGGAACATCGCCTCGAATTGCGGAATTACGTAACTGAGCAGCAGCGCCAGCACCAGCAGGGTAACGATCAGCAGCACGGCCGGATAGATCAGCGCCGAACGCAGGGCGGCGCTGTTGCGCTGGCGGCGCTCGTAAAGCCGCGCCAGTTGATTCAGCGCCTGCGCCATGTCGCCGCTGACTTGGCCCAGAGCGGAATCGCCGCCACCATGCCGATGGCCAGCGGTTCGAAGCCCGGGCCGAAGCCGCTTTCGGCTGCCAGCGCCTGGGCCAGATCGCTGCCGCGCCGCAGCTGTTCATGCAGGCGCAACACGGTGGGCTGCAACGCGGCATCATTGGCGGCAATGTCGGCGAAGGCCGCCAGCGCCTGATCCAGCGGCAGGCCGGCTTCCACCAGGGTCGCCAATCCGCCGAACAGGGTGGCGCAGTATGTCGCCGAGCGGGTGCCGCGAAACCGCGCCGGTGTCGGCCAGGCTTCCGCGCCGCCTGCCTCCACCTGCACCGGATGCAGCCCATCGGCCTGCAAGGCGGCGATGGCGGCGGCGCGATCATTGGCTTGCAGCAGGCCATCGCGCTGATGGCCGTTTTTGTCGAGCGCGCGATATTTGAAGCCGGGCATCAGCCTGCCGTCACGCGCCGGATTTCATCCAGGCTGGTGCGGCCCTCGGCCGCCAGGGCCAAGCCGTTGGCTTGCAGCCGCACCAGGCCCTGCCGCCGCGCCGCTTCGCTCAGGGTCGGCGTGTCGGCGCCAGCGGCGATCAATTCCGGCAATTCGCCTTCGATGCACAGCAATTCGCCGATGGCGGCGCGGCCGCGATAGCCGGTGCCATGGCAGGCCGGGCAGCCCTTGGCTTCATACAGCCGGTCGCCATGCAGGCCGGCGGCGGCCAGCAATACGCTCTCCTCGCTGGTGGTGGCATGCGGCTGTTTGCAATCCGGGCAGAGCAGGCGCACCAGCCGCTGGGCCAGCACGCCGTTCAATGTAGCGGCCAGCAAATAGGGTTCCAGCCCCATATCCAGCAAACGGGCGATGGCGCCCAGCGCATCGTTGGTGTGCAAGGTGGATAGAATCAAATGGCCGGTCAGCGCCGCCTGGATGGCGATGCGCGCGGTTTCGGCATCGCGGATTTCGCCCACCATCATGATGTCTGGATCATGGCGCAGGAAGGCGCGCAGCACGCGGGCGAAATCCAGCCCGATGGCGGGCCGCACCTGCACTTGATTGACGCCTTCGAGCCGGAATTCGACCGGATCTTCCACGCTCAGCAGCTTCGCATCGGGTTTGTTGAGCTGCGCCAGAAGCGAATACAGCGTGGTGGTCTTGCCCGAGCCGGTGGGGCCGGTGACCAGCAATATGCCATGCGGTTTCGCCGCCAGCCTGCGCAGGCCATCGGCGATATCGGCGGAGAATCCAAGCTGCGCGATATCCAGGCGCAGATGCGCGCGATCCAGCAGGCGCAGGGCGATGGCTTCGCCATGCATGGCGGGCAAGGTCGCCACGCGGATATCAATTTCACGGCCCTCCACGCTCACGCGGGCGCGGCCATCCTGCGGCAGACGCTTTTCGGCGATGTCGAGGCCGGCCAGCACTTTCAGGCGGCCGATGATGGCTGCCGCCAGATCGGCCGGCGGATCGGGCCGGCGCAGCAACTTGCCGTCCAGGCGGAAGCGCAATTCCAGGCGGCTGTCGCCGGGCTCGACATGGATGTCGGACGCGCCCATGCGCACGGCTTCGCTCAGCATGCGCTGCACGAAGGCCACGGCGGGCGCGCCGCTGGCGGCGTCGCTCAGGCGGTCGCGGTCGGCATGGCTGCTGCCGGCGATGGTTGAAGACGCGGCGACGGTCGCGGCTTCGTTGGGCTCCAGCAGGCGTTCCAGCGCGCGTTCGATGGCGCCGCGCGGGGCCACCATGCGCTGCACCGGCTTGCCCAAAGCCAACCGCACCGCATTAGCGGCGAAATCGTCGCGCGGATCGGCCATGGCGATGGCGATGGCCCCGCCGCTATCGTGCAGCGGCAGCAGGCAGCTATGGCGCAGGAAAGCCAAGGTCAGGCCATTGGGCTGTTGCGGCAGCGGGAAATCGGCTTCGTCCAGCAATGGCAGATCCAGCGCCTCGGCCAGCGCCGCCGCGATATCGGAATCCTTCGCCAGGCCTAAGCGGCTGAGCACGGTTTCCACGCGCAGGCCGCCTTCCTGGGCCAGTTGCGCGGCGCGGTCCAGCTCGGCCGGTTTCACCAGGCCGCGGGCCAGCAGCAATGTCGCGAGCGGATCATGCGAATGGGTCATGGTGCGCCAACATATACCAGCCAGGCGGCGATGCCGAGCCAGCTGCCGAACGGGATCATCATGGCGGCGTCGGGTTTGCCGCGCGCCTGCCACACAGCCTGGCCGATGCCGCCCAGGGCTGCCATCAGGATCACCATCGGCAAGGGCTGCAAGCCCATCCAGGCGCCGATGCCGGCCAGCAGCTTCACATCGCCCCAGCCCAGCCCGTCGCGGCCGCGCAGGCGTTTATAGCCCCAGGCCAGCAAGGCCAGCAGGCCGCCGCCGAGCAGGGCGGCCAGGGCATGTTCGGCCAGGGCATGTTCGAGCAGGGTTTCCGGGTGCAGCCAGACGGCGGCGGCCAGGCCGCTGAGGATCAGGCCATAGCTGAGCATATCCGGGATCACGAAATCGCGGCTGTCGCGCAAGGCTATGGCCAGCAGCAGCAGGCCGAATGCCAAAGCGGCCAGTAAATCGGCATCGCTGAAACGCCATAGCGCGCTCAGGCCGATCAACAGGCCGGCGGTTTCGGCCAGCGGAAACAGCAGCGGAATGCCGGCGCCGCAGCCCTGGCAGCGGCCGCGCCGCAGCGCATAGCCCAGGATCGGCAGCAGATCGACGGCATTCAGCCGGCGCTGGCAACTGCGGCAATGCGATGGCGGATGCAGCAGGGATTCGCTCTGCGCGCCGCGCAAGGCGGCGGTGGCGAGAAAGCTGCCCATCACGGCGCCGAGCGCAGGCAGCAGAAATAATGCGGCGGTCACGGGCCAATCATGGCCCAGCGGCAACGCTCAGGCCATACCGGCCCCAGCCGCCGCAGCAATGCTCCACCGCCACGGTGTAAAGCCCCGGCTGCAAGGCGAGGCCGAGGCTGGCATTGTAGCGCGCGCCGGAATCGTCATCGCGGCCCATGCGCTGGCCATTGGCGTCGATCACGCTGATCACGGTGTCGGAATTTCCGCTGGTGGCGATGCGCACCGGGCCGGATTGCGCCAGCAGCAGGCGATAATGGTTGCGCCCGCCATGGGGCGGCAGGGCATCTTCCAGGCTTTCGGCAAGCTGGATGGTCGGCGCATTGGCGGGCTGGTCGCTGCCGATGCGGCTGGGCGCGGCGGGTTCGCCATCGCCTTCGGTGATGAAGGCTTCGATGCTTTCGCTGGCGATGAAGGCATGCCCGGGCGCGAACAGTTTCAGCTTGATGGCGCCGGTCTTGGCGATGCCATGCACGGCGATGGCGGCTTGCACGCCGTCGCTGGCGGTTTGCACGGAATCGACGCGCAGGCCGGTCGGGCCGGCAAGAGAAGGCGTACCGGCTTGCGCGGTTTTTGGCTTCAACGTCACATTGCTGATCGTGCCGCGCGGCAGCAGAATGCGGGTATCGGCCACGGTCTGCGCCACCAGTTCGGTGACGGCGGCGAGCGTGACGGTGTTGGGCTGGGCGGCCAGCGCGGCGCTGGCTTCGGCCGGTGCGCTGCTGCTTTCGGCGATCGCCACGCGCAGCAGATAGCCCTGCGCTTCCGCCGCATTGATGAACCAGTTGGTCGGCCCGTTGTCGAGGCCGGCATAGTATTTGTCGCCCTCGCGGCGATAGAGCAGGCGGTCGGCCAGGCTTTCGCCGCCGAACAGCAAAGCCAGGCGTTTGGCGTTGCTGGCGCTGTCGTCGGTTTCGGCATTGGCGGCCAGGGCGCGCATCTGCGCGATGAAGCTGCCGCTATAGTCTTGCGCCTGCGCTTGCATGCCGCCAAGGGCGGTAAGGCCGAGCATGACGGCGAGTATATAGCCAATCTTCATCGGTTGCTTCATAGGTTGCCTCCCAGGCAGCCGCGCGAAACCCAGATCCGCTTGCCGGTGCCGAAGATACTCAAGAATGCGTTGCCCGTGCAGGGGGCAGCGCTGAATCCGATGGCGAAAAAGCTGTTCAGGCGCACCGAGCGGATTTCCACCTCCACGTCGTTGCCTTCCTCGCGCATCACCCGGCCGCACCAATTGGCGCGGTTGGGGAAGATGTTGGGCGCGGAGCAGACATAGCGACCGGCCAGGGTTTGGCGGCGCTGGGCGTAATCCAGCGGCGTGGTGCCCATCAAAGGCGCGGCGGCCCCGGGATAGGCGACGAATTGCGGCATCGGCGCGCGCAGCCGCTGGGCGCGTTCGTTGGCCAGCAGGCCGGTGGGCGTATTGCCGGTGAGGGCGGCGATATCGGCATAAAGCTGCGCCGCCTCGGCATTGCGGCCGGCGCGTTCCAGCATCATGGCGTCGTTCAGCGCCAGTTCCGGGCCGCCCAGGGCCTGCACCCGGTCGGTGGCGGCCAGCATGTTGGGCGCGGGAATTTGCTGCGGCGCGGGCGCGGCCACGATCTGCTGCGGCTGATAATATTGCT
>JAYSEE010000094.1:0-12129 GCA_041914045.1 Ferrovibrio sp.
GCTGCAAAAGGGCCGCGAGATGGATCTCGATGTCTCGTCGCTGAAAAAGGCCCTGGTGGGCGGCGAGGCGCTACCGCCCAGCCTGCGCAAGGAGATCAACGAACTCGGCTGTTATGTGCTGCAAAGCTACGGCACCGCCGATCTCGGCCTGATCGCCTATGAAAGCCCGGCCATGGAAGGCCTGATCCTGGATGAAGACGTGATCGTGGAAATCGTCCGCCCCGGCACCGGCGATTTGGTGGCGGCAGGCGAAGTGGGCGAAGTGGTGGTCACGACCTTGCGCAACAAGGAATATCCGCTGATCCGCTTCGCCACCGGCGACCTCTCGGCGATCCTGGCGGGCCAGAGCCCTTGCGGCCGCACGAATACCCGCATCAAGGGTTGGATGGGCCGCGCCGACCAGACCACCAAGGTGAAGGGCATGTTCGTTACCCCGGGCCAGATCGCCCAGGTGGCGGCGCGGCACCCGGAAATCGCCAGGGCGCGGCTGGAAGTCAGCTCCGAAAACAACGTGGACGCCATGGCGCTGAAAGTGGAGGCGAAAGCCGGCCTGGATGCCGCCAAGGTCGCGGAAAGCCTGCAAGCCATCTGCAAGGTTCGCGGCAGCGTGGAGATTGTGGCGCCCGGCAGCCTGCCCAACGACGGCAAGGTGATCGCCGATCTGCGCAGCTATCAATAAATCCTCCTATCGGTAGGAGGCGGCGGCGCTTTCGGCTAGATTGCGCCCCCATGGCGTTATCGGTCGAAGGCCTTGCCGTCATCCGCGGCGAGCGCCGGCTGTTCAAGGATGTGTCTTTCACGCTTGCCCCCGGCGAGGCGATGCTGCTGCGCGGCCCCAATGGCAGCGGCAAATCCAGCCTGCTGCGCCTGCTGGCCGGCTTCCTGGCGCCCGCCGCAGGCAGGATAACCTGGCAGGGCAGCGCGCTTGCCGAGGCCGAGGATTTCCGCGCCGCATCGCTCTATCTCGGCCAT
Organism: Ferrovibrio sp.; assembly: GCA_041914045.1. Lineage (GTDB taxonomy): Bacteria > Pseudomonadota > Alphaproteobacteria > Ferrovibrionales > Ferrovibrionaceae > Ferrovibrio. The sequence continues at coordinate 973 of JAYSEE010000094.1, forward strand.
CAGGATGCCGTGAAGCCGCAATTCACGTCTGAGCAGAATCTGGCCTATGCCGGCCGGCTGCTGGGCCTGGATGATGCCGCCGCCCTCGCCCGTGCCGGCGATGTGCTGGAAGAAGCCGGCCTCTCCCGCCAGCGCCGGCTGCCGGCGCGCTATCTCTCGGCCGGGCAGAAGCGCCGGCTGGCGTTGTGCCGCTTGCTGCTGCTGCCGGCAAAGCTGTGGCTGCTGGACGAGCCGACCAATGCGCTGGACAGCGCCGCCATCGACTGGCTGGGCCAGGCCCTGGCCGCCCATCGCGCCCAGGGCGGCGCGGTGCTGCTGGCCAGCCATGTCCCGGTTCCGCTGGCAGATGCACAGGCCTTGCTGCTGCCCGAGGGCAAGCTGGCATGAGCGCATTTTGGGCCATCGTGGAACGCGATCTGCGGCTGGGCCTGGGCGCCCAAGGCGCGGCGCTCACCACGCTGCTGTTCTTCGTGCTGGCGATCAGCCTGTTTCCGCTGGGCGTGGGGCCGGAGCCGCAATTGCTGGCCCGCATCAGCGCCGGCGTGATCTGGGTGGCGGCCCTGCTGGCCGCGCAATTGTCGCTGGATCGCTTGTTTCAAGCCGATTACGAGGATGGCACGCTGGACCTGCTGGCCCGCGCGCCGCTGCCGCTGACCTTGACCGTCGCCGCCAAGCTGCTGGCGCATTGGCTGGGCACCGGCCTGCCGCTGGCATTGATCGCGCCCTTGCTGGCCATCATGCTGCAAATGGATGCCGAGGCTTTGCCGGTGCTGCTGCTGGCGCTGCTGCTCGGCACGCCCAGCCTCAGCCTGATCGGCGGCATCGGCGCGGCGCTCACCTTGGGCGCGCGGCGCGGTGCGGTGCTGGTGCCGCTGCTGACCCTGCCCTTGTTGATTCCGGTGCTGATTTTCGGCGTCGGCGCGGTGGAGGCCGCCGCCTTCGGGCTGTCGGCCGGCCCGCATCTGCTGCTGCTCGGCGCTTTCCTGGCTCTCGCGCTTGTGCTCAGCCCCTTCGCCACTGCCGCCGCCGTCAAGCTGGCCTTGGAATGACAGCCCGATTATAACAGCCGCCATGCATTACCTTGCCAATCCCGCGCGCTTCCAGCGCATCATGACTGCGATCCGGCCCTGGGCCGGCGGCATCGCGCTGCTCTGCCTGGGCATCGGCTTCGGCTGGGGCCTGCTGTTTTCGCCGCCGGATTACCAGCAGAGCGAAACCGTGCGCATCATGTATCTGCATGTGCCCTCGGCCTGGATGGGCATGTTCATCTATGCCGGCATGGCGGCGGCTTCGGCTGCGGCGCTGATCTGGCGGCACCCGGTGGCCGAACTGGCCGCCAAGGCTTCGGCGCCCGCCGGGGCGGCCTTCACCCTGGTCTGCCTGATCACAGGTGCGTTATGGGGCCAGCCGATGTGGGGCACCTGGTGGGTCTGGGATGCCCGGCTCACCTCGATGCTGATCCTGTTTTTCATCTATCTCGGCTATATGGCGCTGTGGGAAGCCTTCGACGATCCCAGCCGCGCCGGCCGGGCCGCCGCCATCCTGGCGCTGGTGGGCGCGGTGAACCTGCCGATCATCAAATTCTCCGTGGATTGGTGGAATACGCTGCATCAGCCAGCCAGCGTGCTGACCATGGCGGGCCCGAAAATCCACCCCGATATCCTCTGGCCCTTGCTGCTGGTGGCGGTGGGTTTCAAGGCCTATTACATCTGGCTGCTCGCCCTGCGGGTGCGGGCAGAAATCCTGGAACGCCAGGCACGGATGCTGCGTTTCGCCGCAGCTTCCGACAGCCCGCCGGGGTAGCCATCGGGCCGCTTCAACGATATTTTGAAGACAACGCTTTCCGCCCCCGAAGAGGCCCCCGCCGTGTATTGGACCAGCTTCGCCGATTTCATCGCCATGGGCGGCTATGCCGGCTTCGTCTGGCCGGCCTTCGCCGCCGGGCTGATCCTCCTGGGCGGCCTGGGCCTCGGCAGCCGGCGCAAGCTGGCCGCCGCCGAACGCGAAATCGCCGATGCGCGCCGCGAGGCCGGCCGAGAGCTTGCGCATGAGACAAGCCGTGACGCGTAAGCGCCGCCGCCTCTATGCCGTGCTGGCATTGGTGGCAGGCGTGGGCATCGCCGCCGCCCTGGTGCTGACCGCCTTTTCCGACAATCTGGTCTTCTTCCACAGCCCCACCGAAGTCGTGCAGAAGCATCTGCCCGCCGGCAAGCGGTTCCGCATCGGCGGACTGGTGGAAGCAGGCAGCCTGAAGCGCGACGGCCTGAATGCCGAATTCGTGGTGACCGACCTCAGCGAGCGCGTGACCATCCGCTATACCGGCATGCTGCCCGATCTGTTCCGCGAGAACCAAGGCATCGTTGCCGATGGCCGCTTGAACGAACAGCGCCAATTCATCGCCAGCGAAGTGCTGGCCAAGCATGATGAAAACTACATGCCGCCGGAAGTGGCCGAGGCCCTGAAGAAATCCGGCCAATGGACCGACAAGCCCGGCCAGCATGCGGAAAAATACGGCAATGCCGGCAACGCGACAGGCAAGGGCAAAATGCAATGATCGCCGAATGGGGCCATTTCGCGCTGATCCTCTCGCTCGCCCTGGCGCTGGCGCAGGGCAGCCTGCCGTTGATCGGCGCGGCGCGCGGCATTCCGCAATGGATCAACATGGCTCCGGCCGCCGCGCTCGGCCAGGCCCTGCTGGTCAGCTTCGCCTTCGGCTGCCTCACCTATGCCTATGTGACCTCCGATTTCTCGGTGATGAACGTGGCCGAGAATTCGCACACGCTGAAGCCGATGCTCTACAAAATCAGCGGCGTATGGGGCAACCATGAGGGTTCGCTGCTGCTCTGGCTGCTGATTCTGGTGCTGTTCGGCGCGGCGGTGGCGATTTTCGGCCGGCAATTGCCCGATACCTTGCGCGCCCGCGTGCTGGCGGTGCAGGGCCTGGTGGGCGTTGGCTTCCTGCTGTTCATCCTGCTCACCTCCAATCCCTTCGACCGCCTGATCCCCGCGCCGATCGAAGGCAAGGGCCTCAATCCGCTGTTGCAGGATCCCGGCCTGGCCTTCCATCCGCCGTTTCTGTATCTCGGCTATGTCGGTTTTTCGGTGGCGTTTTCCTTTGCGATCGCCGCATTGATCGAAGGCCGCGTCGATCCGGCCTGGGCGCGCTGGGTGCGGCCCTGGACGCTGACCGCCTGGATCTTCCTCACCATCGGCATCGCCATGGGCTCGTGGTGGGCCTATTACGAATTGGGCTGGGGCGGCTGGTGGTTCTGGGACCCGGTGGAGAATGCTTCCTTCATGCCCTGGCTGGCCGGCACCGCCTTGCTGCATTCCGCCATCGTGGTGGAAAAGCGCGAGACCTTGAAAAGCTGGACCGTGCTGCTCGCCATCCTCGCCTTCTCGCTCAGCCTGCTGGGTACGTTTCTGGTGCGCTCGGGCGTGCTGAATTCGGTGCATGCCTTCGCCACCGATCCGGCGCGCGGCCTGTTCATCCTGCTGTTCCTCTGCGCCACGGTGGGCGGCAGCCTGGCGCTTTATGCCTGGCGCGCGCCGAAGCTCTCCGCCGTCGGCCTGTTCGCGCCGGTCAGCCGCGAGGGCGCGCTGGTGCTGAACAACATGCTGCTGGCGGTGGCGGCCGGCGCGGTGCTGCTGGGCACGCTCTATCCGCTCGCGCTGGATGCGATTTCGGGCCAGAAGGTTTCCGTCGGCCCGGCCTATTTCAACAGCGTGTTCATCCCGATCATGACGCCGCTTTGCGCCGCCATCGCCGTGGGGCCATTGCTGGCCTGGAAGCGCGGCGATCTGCTGGGCGTGCTGGGGCGGCTGAAATTCGCCGGCCTTGCCGCCATCGGCGGCCTGCTGCTGGCGCTGTGGCTGCGCGGCGACGGCGCCTGGCTGTCGCTGCTCGGCCTGCTGCTGGGCTTCTGGCTGCTGGCCGGCAGCCTGATCGAATGGGGTTCGCGCCTCAAGCTATTCATCGCGCCGCTGGGCGAAAGCTTACAGCGCGCGCGCCATCTGCCGCGTTCGGCCTGGGGCATGACGGTGGCGCATCTCGGCGTCGGCCTGCTGATCCTCGGCATCACGGTGTCCGAAACCTGGCAGATCGAAAAGCAACTGGTGATGCAGCCGGGCCAGAGCGTGAAGGTCGGCCCGGTGGAATACCGCTTCCTCGGCGTGCAGAATATTCGCGGCGCGAATTACACCGCCGTGCAGGGCCGCTTCGAATTGCTGCGCGATGGCCGCGGCGTGGATATCCTTACGCCGGCGCAGCGCCGCTATGCGCAGCCGCCGATGGAAACCACCGAAGCCGCGATCCGGCCTTCGCTGCTGGCCGATCTTTATGCCGTGGTGGGCGAAGGCGATGCCCAACGCGGCTGGGCGGTGCGGCTCTATTGGAAGCCGATGGTGTCCTGGATCTGGCTGGGCGCGCTGGTGATGGCGTTCGGCGGCGCGCTGTCGCTGAGCGACCGGCGGCATCGCGTGGGCGCGCCGCGCATGGCCAAGCCGAAAGCTGCCAAGACGCCGAATGTCGGCGGCGCGGCGGCGGAGTAGCATGCAATGATGCGTTTCCTGCCCTTTATCGTTTTCGTGGTGATCGGCATCGGCTTGGCCATCGGCCTCACGCTCAACCCGCGCGAAATTCCCTCGGCGCTGATCGGCAAGCCGGTGCCGGATTTCGCGCTGCCGCCGCTGGAAGGCCGGCAGGGCCCCAGCCAGGGCTTGGCCAAAGCCGATCTGCAAACCGGCCAGCCCAGCCTGGTGAATGTATTCGCCTCCTGGTGCATGCCCTGCCGGGTGGAACATCCGTTGCTGAACCAGTTGGCCCGCGAAGGCATCGCGCCGATCCATGCGCTGAACTACAAGGACCAGCCGCGCGATGCCGCGCGCTGGCTCAACGAACTGGGCGATCCGTTCAGCCGCGTCGGCGCTGACCGCGATGGCCGCGTGAGCATTGATTGGGGCGTTTACGGCGTGCCGGAAACCTTCGTGGTGGACGGCAAGGGCGAAATCCTCTGCCGCCATGTCGGCGCATTGACCGAATTCGATGTTGAAAACAAAATTCGCCCGATCCTGAACGATCTGAAAGCGGGCCGCGAAAGCCGGGTGAAATGCTGAAGCGCTTCGCCCTGCTGGTCCTGCTGCTGATTGCACCCGCGGCTTACGCGCAGCATCTGGAGCCGACCTTGGCCGACCCGGCCGCCGAAGCGCGGGCGCGCAATCTCTCCAAGGAATTGCGCTGCCTGGTCTGCCAGAACCAATCCATCGAGGAATCCAACGCCGCCCTGGCGCGCGATCTGCGCCATATCGTGCGCGAGCGCATCGCCGCCGGCGATACCGACAGCCAGGTGCTGGATTATCTGGTGTCGCGCTATGGCGAATGGGTGCTGCTGACGCCGCGCTTCAACCAGCGCACCTTGCTGCTCTGGCTGGGTCCCGGCATTCTGCTGGCGCTGGGCGTGGTTGCCATGCTGGTGCTGCAACGCCGCCAGCGCCGCGCGCTCGCCGAAGCGCCCGCCGCCGCGCCGCTTTCGGATGCCGAACGCAAACGGCTGGCCGATCTGATGAAAAGCGAGAATTGAATGCTTTGGCTCGGCATCGCCATCCTGCTGCTCATCGCGCTGGGCTTTCTGATCTGGCCATGGTTCCGCCGCGCCAAACAGCGCCATCACCGCAAGGCGCATGACCTTGCGGTCTATCGCGCGCAGCTCGAGGAAGTGAGCCAGGATCTGGCGCGCGGCAGCCTGAGCCAGAGCGAAGCCGATGCCGCGCGGCTGGAAATCCAGCGCCGCCTGCTGCGCGCCGATGCAGCAACGGAAACCGGCCAGACCGCGCCGGGGCTGACGCCGCCGGTGCTGTTCGCCACCGCCATTCTGCTCGGCCTGCTGCCGCTCGGCGCGGTGGGCTTGTATCTCGGCCTGGGCCATCCCGAGGCCGCCGCGCCGCGCGCGCAGCAGATGACGCAGCAGCAGCGCGCCCAGGTGGCCCAGCAGCAGGCCCAGGATGCCGAGATGGAGCAGCTTGCCGAACGCCTGCGCAAGCGCCTGGAAAGCGAACCCAACCGCGCCGATGGCTGGCTGCTGCTCGGCCGCACCATGATGAATCTCGGCCGTTTCAACGAAGCGGTGGATGCCTTCCGCCGGCTGGCCGAATTGACGCCCGACGATCCGGAAGCCCATGCCTATCTGGGCGAAGCCTATGTGTTCGGCAATGATGGCCGCGTGACGCAGCAGGCAGCAGCCGCCTTCCGCCGCACCTTGCAGCTCGAACCCGGCCATCCCAGCGCGCAGTATTATCTGGCGATGGGCAAGCTGGAGGCCGGCGATGCGCGCGGCGCTTTCGCCGATTGGCTGGCGCTGGCGCGCATGGCCCCGCCGGATGCGCCTTGGCTGGGGCTGGTCTATACCCGGCTGCAGGAACTGGCGCCGCGCCTGAATATAGACCTCAACACCCTGATGCCGCCGCCGGCGGCATTGCGCCCGCAGCTTCCCTCGCTTGGGCCCACGCCGCAGCCGCCTGCGCCCGCCGCTAATCCGGCGCAAGACGCGCCGCGCGGCCCCACGCGCGAGCAGGTGGAAGCCGCGCAATCCATGTCGTCGGAGGATCGCTCCGAGATGATTCGCGGCATGGTGGACAGCCTGGCCCAGCGCCTGGAACAGCAGCCCAACGATCTGGAAGGCTGGCTGCGCCTGGGCCGCGCCCGCGAAGTGCTGCGCCAGCCCAAGGAAGCCGCCGATGCCTATGCCAAGGCGCTGACCCTGATGCCCGCCAATGCGCCGATGCGCGGCGAGATCGAATTGAAGCTGCAACAGCTGCGGCGTTAACCCGGCCTTAAGAGTCGGGATGGCCTATTGGAGCTCCCAGTATGGAGTTTTCCATGGCCATCGCGCCCAGCAGCAATCTGCTTTCCGCCCTGTCGCAATTGCAGGTCAACCGCCCGGCCCAGGCCGCGGCGCCGGCTGCATCGGCGCGTCTGGCGGCTGCCGCGCCTTCCGCCAACGGACCCAGCTTCGCTGCGCAATTGAACGGCGTGACCGCCGCTCGCGCGCCGGCGGCTGCCGGCCAGGCCGCCGCCGCCAGCCAGACGGCAAGCCAGAACCAGGCCCCGGCGCAGGTGCCGCCGCAAAGCCATGCGCCGCGCGGCCGTTATCTCGGCCAGAATCTCAATATCGTCGTATAAATAAAAAAAGACCCGCCGGCTTGCGCCGACGGGCCTTTGAAACAGCCGAGCCTTGGCTCAGACGGCTTCCTTGAGCGCCTTGGAAGCGCGGAAGGCAACCTTCTTGGAAGCCTTGATCTTGATGGCTTCGCCGGTCTGCGGGTTGCGGCCCATGCGCGCGGCGCGCTTGCGCACCTGCATCACGCCCAGATCGCCGAGGCGCACGCGGTCGCCCTTCTTCAGCGACTTGGTGACGGCGGCGAAGAAATCGTCGAACAGAGCGACGGTGGACTTCTTCTGCAGGCCGCCCTTTTCGGCAAGAGTGGAAGCGATCTGCTTGGCAGTGATGGTGACGGTCTTGGTGGTGGCGGCGGCTTTCGCCATGGTGGTCTCTCCTCCGTTGGATCGATCGGTCCGGCAGGCATCAGCCCGGCCTGGAAACGAATCGGGGTGCATCCCCGAATTCCTCCATAGCACCGGAAAACGCTCTTGCCCATCGCCTGTAACGCCAAAAAGCCGCTTGAAATAAGGCGGATTCAGTGCCCACCCCGCGATTCGACGCCATTCCCAAGGCCCAGCGGGGTTGCCGCCCATGAAAAAGCCCATGCAAGGCCTGTCGGTTGACGCCGTGGACAGGCCAAGCGAGGCTTGCGCCATGCGTATTCCAAGCCTGCTTTTTCTACTGCTGAGTCTAGCCTGCGCCGCTTCCGCCCAGATGGCGGCCCAGGCAGCAGAAGTCCGCGTGCACGGCCGCGACATCCTGGTGGATGGCAAAACCTTCGTCGTGAAGGGCGCCGCCGGCGCCAAGCAGCTTGACCTGCTGGCCGGCCTTGGCGCCAACACCATCCGCACCTACGGCGCCGATGAAGCCGAAATGCTGGATCGCGCCCAGGCCGCCGGCCTGAAAGTGATCCTCGGCTTCTGGCTGGAGCATCCGCGCCGCGGCGTCGATTACCGCGACGAAGCATTCGTGACGGCGCAACTGGCCAAGCTGGAGCAATTCGTGCGCCGGCATCGCAATCATCCGGCATTGTTGATGTGGGGCATCGGCAACGAGGTGGAGGCCGAACTGGCCGACGATGCGCAGGTCTGGCCCGGCATCGAACGCGCCGCCAAACTGGTGAAGCGGCTCGATCCCGCGCATCCCACCCTGGCCGTGCTGGCGGAAGCCGGCAACAACAAGGTGGCGAAGCTGAAAGCGCAAGCGCCCAGCATCGACGTGCTTGGCGTGAACAGCTATGGCGACGGCCTGCCCAGCCTGCCCGAACGCGTGCGCCAGCAGGGCTGGACCGGCCCCTGGCTGGTGACAGAACTGGGCCCGCGCGGCCAATGGCAGGCGGCGCGCACGCCCTGGGGCGCTTTCATCGAGCCTTCCAGCGGCGAGAAAGCGGCTTTGCTGCGGCGCTATCTGCCGCAATCCCTGCCGGACAAGGCGCCGGGCAAGGCAAATGGCCATCTGGTTTTCTATTGGGGCCAGAAGCAGGAAGTGACGCCCACCTGGCACAGCCTGCTGCTGCCCGATGGCGGCTGGAGCGAAACCGCCGAAGCGATGGCGCAGGTCTGGGGCGGCAAGCTGCCGCAAGGCAACCGCGCGCCGCGCATCGCGCGGTTCGAATTCACCCATCAGCCGGGCAGCCCCTGGGCCAGTTGGCCGCGCGGCCAGATCGCCCGGGCGCGGCTGGACGTATCCGATCCGGATAAAGACCCCTTCACCCTGCAATGGACGGTGATGGCGGAAAGCACCGATCTGCGGGTGGCCGGCGATGCCGAAACCGTGCCGGCCAGCTATCCGCAGGCGATTTTCGGCGCCGGAAACGACGGCGTCAGCATTCAGGGCTTGCATCCGGGGGCCTATCGGTTGTTTCTGTTGGTGCGGGACGGGCGCGGCGCGGTCGCCACCGCCAATCTGCCGTTCCGCGTGGAGTGAATTTCCGGTCGAATCATGCCATTGCCGATCCAGATACCCAGCCTGGCCGAGCTGCTCGCGCTGGCGCCGCCGCGCCTGGAAGTGCTGGATATCGGCGCATCGGCCGAAGGCGAACCGCGCTATCAGCGCCTGCTCGACCTGAAGCTCTGCCGCGTCACCGGCTTCGAGCCGCAGCCCAAGCAACTGGCCAAACTGCGCTCGGAAAGCGCCGCCGGCGGCGGCAGTCATATCTGGCTGGGCCATGTGCTGGGCGATGGCGAGAAAGCCACCTTCCATGCCGCGCGCTATCCCAGTTGCTCGTCGCTGCTGCCGCCAGATCCCGCCAGCATTGATCTGTTCACCGGCATGAATGCCAGCCATGAGGGCGGCAATTTCACCATCACCGGCACCGAAAGCGTGACCACGCGGCGGCTGGACGATCTGGCGGAATGTCCGCCGCCGGATTTCGCCCGCGTGAGCCATCAAGGCAACGAATTGAACGTGCTGCGCCATGGCCTGGAAAAGCTGCAGGATGCCGTGGTGCTGGAATGCGAAGTGGCCTTCCTGCCGCTTTACAAGAACCAGCCGCTATTCGGCGATATCGACCGCGCGCTGCGCAAGGCCGGCTGGGTGCTGCATCGCTTCATGGATATCGCCGGCCGTTCCTTCCGGCCGATCCGGCTGCCTAATCCATCGCAGGCGATCAGCCAGGTGCTGTGGGCGGATGCGGTTTTCGTGAAGGATTTCCGCCGGCTCGACAAGCTGAGCGAGGATCAGGTGAACAAAGCCGCCCTGGTGCTGCACGAGGTTTACGGCTCCTACGACCTGGTTTCGCTGCTGCTGGGCGAAATCGACCGCCGCCACCGCAGCGATCTCGCCATCCGCTACCGCCAGGCCCTGGCCGCGCTCGCCGCCCGCAACGAATTGCCGATCCAGTTTCTCAGCGTGAAGAACCGGCTGTAAGGCGTTCTAACGCATTCGTTAGCCGAATACGCTTTGCAGCCTGCGGCGAATCGTGTTCCATGCGGATATGAAAATCCGCCTGCTGCCGCTCTTCGCCGCCCTGCTCGCCAGCCTGCCCGTCTGCTTATCCGCCTGGGCGCAGCCCCGGCATGGCCTGAGCAGTTTCGGCGATCTGAAATATCCCGCCGGCTTCAAGCATTTCGAATACGTGAATCCCGATGCGCCGAAAGGCGGCGCGTTGCGGCAATGGCAGCTTGAGGTTTTCGACAATCTGCATCCGCTGATCCTCAAGGGCGTGACGGCGCAAAGCCTGTCGCTCACCCAGCAAAGCCTGATGCGCCGCGCGCTGGACGAACCCGATGCGGTTTATGCCGAAGTGGCCGAAAGCGTGGAGCTCGGCCCGGACCGCGCCTGGGCGGCCTTCACTCTCGATCCGCGCGCGCGCTGGCATGATGGCAGCCCGATCACCGCCGAGGATGTGGTGTTCACCTTCGAATCCACGCTGAAGGAGGGCCATCCGCAATACCAGTTGATCCTGGCCGATCTGGAAAGCGTGCAGGCCGAAGGTCCGCGCCGCGTGGTGTTCCGCTTCAAGCCCGGCGAAACCCGGCGCGACCTGCCTTTGCTGGTGGCGCAGATTCCTTTGCTGGCGAAAAGCTGGTTCAAGAATCGCGCCTTCGCCCAGCCCACCGCCGAACCGCCGCTGACCAGCGGGCCCTATCGCATCGAACGGGTGGATGCCGGCCGCTCGCTCACCTTCCGCCGCGTGGCCGATTGGTGGGCGAAGGACCTGCCGGTCAATCGCGGCCAGTTCAATTTCGATACGGTGCGCGACGATTACTATCGCGACCGCGACATCGCCGTGGAGGCCTTCTTCGCCGGCGAATACGATTATCGCGTGGAGATCACCGCCCGGGTCTGGGCCACCGGCTACGACGGCAAACCCGCCGTGAAGGAGGGCCGCATCAAGCGCGAAGTGGTGCCCGATGAAACGCCCTCCGGCGTGCAGGCCTTCTATCTCAATGCCCGCAAGGACAAGTTCAAGGATGCGCGGGTGCGCGAGGCGCTGAATCTCGCTTTCGATTACGAGTGGATGAACAAGACGCTGTTCTACGATCTCTACAAGCGCACC
>JAYSEE010000095.1:0-11945 GCA_041914045.1 Ferrovibrio sp.
GGGCCATGCCCGGCTCCTGGCATGCCCATATCGCTTCCCATCGCAGCGAGGAAGCCGCCATCAACGATTGGCAGCGCCGCTTGAAAGAGAACCCGGCCGTCTATGGCGAATTGGAGCCGGCCTTGCTTTGGGCCGATATTCCCAATCGCGGATCCTATGCCCGTCTGGTGTTCGGCAATTTCGCCAGCAAGGCGGATGCGCAGGCGGCTTGCGGCAAGATCAGCGGGCCGGGCCGCTATTGCAACGTGATCCAGGAAAAGCCCTGATTGTTGCAGGCTGAAATGATGTTGCGGATTGTATCTCGCAACAGGCCGCAACAAACATGGAGTTCTTTGCCCGGCAGTTCTTGCCAGGCAACGCCGGCTTTGCCGCGCTGAAATATTTCCTCACAACATTACTTTTGGATTCCAGTGCATTACGCACGTTGGTCGTTGGCATGCATGTTGATGAGGGATCAGGCGGGGAATTCTCCCCACCATGATCCATGCAGGAGACGACCATGATCAGCAGCGTAAGCGCCTCGAGCGTCTCGATGACCGATCTGCTCAAGCAGATGCGGCAGAAGATGTTCGAGGAAACCGATACCAATAGCGACGGCAGCGTCGACGAAACCGAACTTGCCGCGCAGCTTGAGAAAGGCCAAGCAAGCCAAGCCAAGCAAGGGCCTACGGCGGCGCAGATGCTGTCGGATTTCGACAGCGACGGCGACGGCAAGATTTCCTCCACGGAATTCGATGCCGGTTTCAAGAAGCTGGACGAGCAGATGCAGTCGCGGATGGCGGAGATGCAGGCTTCCGGCCAGATGCCGCCGCCGCCGCCGCCGGGCGGCATGGGCGGCTATTCATCTTCCAGCGAAGAAGAGGAGGAGAGCGGCGTCGATCTGGTGTCGCAACTGCTCTCGGCACTGGAGGATGACGAGGACGACGCCAGCAGCTCCAGCAGCAGCACGGCGTCGTCCTCTTCCGACAGCAGCGGCTTCGCCCAGACGCTGCTGGATGCTTTCAAGAAAAGCGATTACTACAGCGCCGACGCCGATGACGAATACGAGCAGCGCGGCCGTTTGCAGGCTTTCCTGTCGCAAGCCTTCAAGCCGGTGGATATTTCCGCCTGACTTCAAAGCCGGCAGCGGGCGTGAGCCGGCTGCCGGTGCTTTATTTCTTCGGGAGATGAACCTGCACTTCCAATCCGCGCGGGCGGCGGTTGCGCAGGATCAGCCTGCCGCCATGATCCTGCACCACGCGATTGGCCACATGCAGGCCCATGCCCAGGCCGCCGGTATCCGGTGCGCGTGCGGTATCCACGCGATAGAAGGGGCGCAGCACGGCTTCCAGTTCGGCTTCCGGTATGCCGGGGCCGCTATCGGCCACCGTCACCACCACGTCATTCTCGCCTTCGCGCAGATGCACCAGCGAATAGTCGCTGTATTTGGCGGCATTCTCGATCAGGTTCATGAAGGTGCGGTGGATCGCCGTCGGCCGGCAGCGCAGCACGCAGCGGCGCGGTCCTTCATATTCGATGGTGGCGCCGGCATCCACGCGGTCGTCGCACAGGGTTTGCAGCAAAGCGGCGATATCCACGCGCTCCATTGCTTCTTCCTGTTTCTCGAAAGCGGCGAAGGACAGCAATTGCTCCACGATGCGCTCCATGAATTGCAGGTCGTCGCGGAACCGCTGGCGCTGTTCGGCATCCTCGACATACTCGGTGCGCAGCCGCAGCCGGGTCAGCGGCGTGCGCAGATCGTGCGACAGCGCCACCACCATCTCGGTGCGGTCGCGCACGAAGCGGTGTATCTTCTCGCGCATCGCATTGAAGGCGCCGGCAATGGCGCGGAATTCGCTCGGCCCGGCTTCCGCAAGCGGCTTCGGTTCGATTTCGGCGCGCCAAACTGCAGCGGCATCGGCGATGCTGCCGAGCGGGCGGATCAGATGCCGCGAGGCCAGCATCGCCAGCAGCGCGATGATGCCGGCCATTGCCGCCAGCCAGACCGTCATCAGCAGCCAGGGCGACCCCATGCCGCCCGTGGCTTCGCCTTGCTTGGCGCGCACCAGCACCCATTTGCCATCGGGCAATTTTATGTCGACGGCGAAATTCGCCGGAATTAAATCATTCGGCGGCGGACCTGGCGGCCGATCCTGCGGTAGGCGATCCTGGGGCGGCCGATCTTGCGGGGCCCTGTCTGGCGGCGGTCTATCCGGCGGCCAGTTGCGCGGCTGCTCGCTCTGGGTGCCATCCGCGCCCATCACCACGGGGCGTGGCCGGCCGCGTAAAGGCTCGATGGGCAGCCAGCCTGGCGGCGGCGGCGGGTGCAAGGCGATATCGGCGGCTTTCAAATCGGGCAAGCCGATGCGCAGCCGGCGCAGAAAATCCCGATGTCCGCCAGGGGGGGCATGTTCATCATTGGCCTGCGGCGGCCTATGCCGCGGCGGAGTCTGCGGCTCGATCAGCAGCATGTCGCCGGCTCGGCTTTTCAACAAGTCAGGCCAGCGCCGCTGCAATTCGGCGACGATGTCGTCTTGCCGGTAGAGCCGGAATTCGGTCGGCCGGGCAAGCGAGATCAGGATAAGGGTGGCGGCTTGCGTGCTGACGATGCCGAGCAGGATGATCAGCGCCAGCCGCCAGCCCAGTCTGCCGCCCCGGCGAAACACCGGAATGCTCATGCCGATTGCAGTTCCATCACTTCGGTGGCGAACAGATAGCCGCCGCTGCGTACGGTCTTGATCAGATCGGGCATGTTGGGATCGCGTTCGATCTTGCGGCGCAGGCGGCTCACCTGCACGTCGATGCTGCGGTCGAACAGGGCCGGCGAGCGGCCGCGCGTGAAATCCAGCAATTGCTCGCGGCTCAATGTCTGGCCGGGATGCTCCACGAAGGCGAGCAGCAGATCGAATTCGCCCGAGGTGAGGGCGACGATGCTGTCGTCGGCCGAACGCAGCAGCCGCTTGCCGATATCGAGCGTCCAGCCGGCGAAATTGTAGAATTGCGCGCGCGCATGATCGGGGCTGATGCTGGTGGCGGCGCGGCGCAGCACGGCGCGCAGGCGGGCCACCAATTCGCGCGGGCTGAACGGCTTCACGATGTAATCGTCGGCGCCGAGTTCCAGGCCGACGATGCGGTCGGCTTCCTCCGAACGCGCGGTCAGCATGATGATCGGGATCGCCATTTCCTGGCGCAGGCGGCGGCACAGGCTCAAGCCATCCTCGCCGGGCAGCATCACATCCAGCACGATGGCATCGAAGCGATGCGCCTTCAGCGCGGTCAGCATGCTGGGGCCGTCGGTGGCGGTGGCGACCCTGAATTCCTGCTCGGTGAGGAAGCGGGTCAGCAGGGCGCGGATTTCGCGATCGTCGTCTACGATCAGGATATGGGGTCGGCGTGTCGTCATTGCGGCAGTTTATCCTGCCGGCTCCGCCGCGCCGCAATGCGCAATTGCAGCAATCTGTAATAATTTTGGTAACAGAATGTTGCGGGAAATATCCGTTTACACGCCGAGATAGCGGTGCTGGATATCCGCCGAACCGGCCAAATCCGCCGAATTTCCCTGCCAGACCACCCGGCCTTTCTCGATCACGTAATGCCGATCGGCCAGCTTGGTCAGGGCATCCACATTCTTGTCGACGATCAGGATCGATTGCCCGGCCTGCTTCAATTGCGCCAGACAATTCCAGATTTCCTGCCGGATCAGGGGGGCCAAACCTTCGGTGGCTTCGTCCAGGATCAGCAGATGCGGGTTGGTCATCAGCGCCCTGCCGACCGCCAGCATCTGCTGTTCGCCGCCGGAAAGCTGGTTGCCCATATTGCCGGCGCGTTCGGCCAGGCGAGGAAACAGCGCCACCACGCGCTCATAGGTCCAGCCATCGGCCGCGCCGCGTCTATTCGCAGCCGTGGCGATCAGGTTTTCCCGCACGCTGAGATTGGGGAAAATCTGCCGCCCCTCGGGCACCAGGCCGATGCCCAGCTTGGCCACGCGATAGGCCGGCAGGCCGCGTATCTCGCCATCGCGGAAGCGGATGCTGCCGCTGGCGGCCGGCGTCAGGCTCATGATCGAGCGGATCGTGGTGGTCTTGCCCATGCCGTTGCGGCCCATCAGGGTCACCACTTCGCCGGTCTGCACGCGCAATTCCATGCCGAACAGCACCTGGCTGCGGCCATAGAAAGTGTCGATGCCGCTCACATCAAGCAGAAGGCTGCTCATATCGGGGCCTCCTCGCCCAGATAGGCCTGGCGCACTTGGTCGTTGCGCCGGATGGCATCGGGCGTATCGGTGGCGATGGCGCGGCCATAGACCAGCACGCTGATGCGGTCTGCCAGGGCGAACACCGCCTCCATGTCATGCTCGATCAGCAGGATCGAAAGCTTGCCTTTCAGGCCCAGCAACATCTGCACCATGCGGGCGGAATCATCCGGGCCCATGCCGGCCATCGGTTCGTCCAGCAGCAGCAATTGCGGCTTGGTGGCCAGCGCCATGGCCAGTTCGAGCTGGCGATGCTCGCCATGGCTCAGCGCATTGGCCGCCACATCGGCGCGATGGCTCAGGCCGACCTGTTCCAGTGCCGCGCGCGCCGGCTCCAGCAGGCTGGCATCGGCCATCGCCTTGCGCCAGAAGCGGAAGGAATGGCCGTCATGCGCCTGCACGGCCAGGACGACATTCTCCAATGCGGTGAAATCCAGGAAGATCGAAGTGATCTGGAACGAGCGCGCCAGGCCGAGATGCGAGCGCGCATGCACGGGCAGGGCGGTGATGTCGCGGCCCATGAATTCCACGCTGCCGGAATCCGGCGTCAATTCGCCGATCAACTGGCCGATCAGCGTGGTCTTGCCGGCGCCGTTCGGTCCGATGATCGCATGCACTTCGCCGCTCAGGATATCGAGCGAAACATTGTCGGTGGCGACCAGGCCGCCGAAACGCTTTATCAGGCTGCGCACGCGCAAGACAGGTTGGCCGATCATGGCTTATCTCCCGCCCGTTTCGCCGCCCTGAGGCGCAGCCATTGCAGCAGGCCCACCAGGCCGCCGCTGCCCAGCAGCAGCGCGGCGGGAATGGCCCATTGATCGTCGTAGTAAAGATGCACGCCGTGCAGCAGGAAGAAGCCGCCGATGATCGCCAGCAACGCGCCGCCATGGCCGCGGCCCAGCGCGCCGTCGATGCCGCCGCGCGCGAACACCACCACCAGCACCAGCAGCGGGCCGAAAACCAGCTTCCAGTATTCGGTATAGCTGGACAGGATTTCCTCCAGCGCCAGGAAGCTGACGGCGCCGAACAGCGGCCCGAACAGGCTGCCCATGCCGCCCAGCACCACCATCACGATCAGGTCGCCCGAGCGGGTCCAGTGGATCATCGCCGGGCTGATGAAATCGGTATGGGTGGCCAGCAGCGCGCCGGACAGGCCGCAGACCGTGCCGGCGATGACGAAAGCCGTGAGGCGGTAGCGCAGCACTGGAAAGCCGATGGCGGCCATGCGGCGGTCGTTGCTCTTGGCGCCGCGCAGCACCATGCCGAAGCGCGACTGCACCAGACGATGGGTGAAATAGAGGCTCAAGGCCAGCATCGTCCAGCAGAGATAATAGAAGCTCGGCCGGTGCGTCAGGTCGATCAGCCCGCCGAAATCGGTGCGCTTAAGGATGGTCAGGCCGTCGTCGCCGCCATAGGCATAAGCGCCGTTGGCGAGGTAGTAGACCAACTGCGACAGCGCCAGCGTGATCATGATGAAGAAGATGCCGCGCGTGCGCAGCGACAGCAGGCCGATCAGCAGCGCGAACAGGGCCGACATCAGCAACGCCGTCGGCCACTGGATCCAGGCGGCATAGACGCCGTGCTTGGCCAGGATGCCGATGCTGTAGCCGCCCACGCCGATGAAGGCGGCGTGGCCGAAGCTGACCAGGCCGCCATAGCCCAGGATCAGGTTGAGGCTGACGGCGGCAAGCGCCAGGATCACGATGCGGGTGAACAGCGTGAGCAGGAAGGGATCGTCGAAAACCTCGGCGGCCAGCGGCACCAAGGCCAGGGCGGCCAGCAAGACCAAGGCCACGACGGTGCTGACCGTCTTGTTCAACGGAGCGGCAATCGAAGCGGAAACCGACATCTGCTGTGCTCCGCTTCAGCGGCCTGGGGCCGGGAACAGGCCGGCCGGCCGCAAGACCAGAACGCCGGCCATCAGGATATAGACCAGCATGGAGGACAAAGCCTGCGCCAGGGTGCCGGCCTCGGAGGGATTGAGAAAGCTGCCCAGCATGTTCGGCAGGAAAGCGCGGCCCATGGTTTCGATCACGCCCACCAGCACGGCGGCCACGAAAGCGCCGCGGATCGAACCCAGGCCGCCGATCACGATCACCACGAAGCAGAGGATCAGCACATTGTCGCCCATGCCGATCTGCACGGTGGCGATCGGGCCCGCCATCAGGCCGGCCAGCGCGGCCAGCGCCGAGCCGAGGCCGAAGACCAGGGTGAACAGCAATTTGATATCCACGCCCAACGCGCCCACCATCTCGCGGTTGGAGGCGCCGGCGCGGATCAGCATGCCCAGCCGCGTCTTCTGCACCAGCAGATACAGGAAGCCGGCGCAGAACAGGCCCACGGCGATGATGGCGAAGCGATAGGTGGGATAGGGCAGGCCGGGCAGAATTTCGATCTGGCCGGCCAGCAATTCGGGCAATTCGATCGCCATGCCGCCGGCGCCGAAGATCAGCCGCGCCAGTTCGTTGAAGAACAGGATCAGGCCGAAGGTGGCCAGCACTTGATCCAGATGGTCGCGGGCATACAGCGTGCGCAAAGCCACATATTCGGTGGCCACGCCCAGCAGCATGCCGGCGGGCAGGGCCAGCAGCGCGCCGAGGATGAAGCTGTCGGTCCACTGCACGAAAACGGCGGCGAAATACGCGCCCATCATGTAGAGCGAGCCATGCGCCAGGTTGACCATATCCATGATCCCGAACACCAGCGTGAGGCCGGCGGCCAGCAGAAACAGCAATAAGCCGATCTGCAGGCCGTTCAGGAATTGCTCGAAGATCAACAAGGTCATCTGGGCGGCGGCTCGTTGCGTGATGGGCGCGGTATTATGCCGGATGGATACTACATTTTGCATTTCGGCGCATGCAGATCCTGATGCGCGGTCAGCACGGTGTTGATGGTGCGCAGGTCATAGCCGCCCTCGGCGGTCTTGTAGACTTCCTGCTGGTAGATGTTGCTGATCGGGAAGTGGTTGTTGCCGAACTTGAACGGCCCGCGCACCGAATCGAACTTCGCCGCTTCCAGCGCCTTGCGGGTGGCTTCCTTGTCCTTGAGGTTGCCCTTGGTGGCGGCAACGCTGGAAGCGATCAGGTTGATCGCATCATAGCTCTGCGCGCCATAGAAGGTCGGCGTATCGCTGTATTTCTTCTTGAAGCCGTCGACGAATTTCTGGTTGGCGGCGAACGGCAAGTCAGGGCCCCAGGTCATCGCCAGATAGGTATCCAGCGCCACGTCCTTTTGCAGTTTCAAGGTTACGGCATCCACGGTGAAGGCGGAGTAGAGCGGGATGTCCTTCTTAAGACCGGCCTGGGCGTATTGCGTGAGAAACTGCACGCCCCAACGGCCTGGGAAGAACACATACACGCCATCGGGCTTGGCGGCGCGGATTTTGGAAATCTCGGCGGAGAAGTCGAGCTGGTCGGGCCATTTGGTCATGTCCTGGCCGACGACTTCGCCCTTGAACAGCGTCTTCACGCCATTCACGCCATCCTGGCCGGCGGCGTAATTGGGCGCCACCAGATAGGCGCGCTTGGCGCCCTTCTGGTTCAGCAATTCGCCCACGCCCATATGCGGCTGATCGTTCTGCCAGGAGGCGGCGAAGAAATACGGGCTGCACAGGTCGCCCGCCAATTGCGAAGGGCCGGCATTGGCGCTGATCAGGAAGGTCTTGTTGTCGATGGCCGGCTTATAGGAAGCCAGCAGCACATTCGACCAGATGAAGCCGGCGATGAAATCCACCTTGTCGCGTTGCAGCAGCTTTTCGGTCTTCTGCTTGCCTACTTCCGGCTTCTGCTCGTCGTCTTCATAGACGATTTCAACCGGGATGCCTCCCATCTTGCGGCCGAGATGATCCAGCGCCAGTTCCACCGAATTCTTCATGTCCTGGCCATAAGCGGCATTTGGGCCCGACAGCGTGGTGACGAAGCCGATCTTGATCTTCTTGGCCGGCTGGGCCGAAGCGGTCATGGCGGCAAGGGCCAGCGGGCTCGCCAACAGGGCGGCGCCGAGCAGGCCGGTAAGGCGGGGGGAGGTTTTTTTGCTGGGTACGGGCATCGTCGCGGGTCTCCTGCTGTTTCGGCCTTGATCGGCCATATTAGACGGCTCCGGCGGGCAAGGCGACGCTTGCCGCCCATACCCCCGGCCGACTTGCCGATATATTGCCCTGCTTGGCCATCCCGCTGCAAAATTTATTTTACACCTGAAGTAATTTTCCTGCGATCAGGCCTGCGATTCCCGGGTTGCTGAATAAAAAAAAGCCCCCGCCTTGCGGCAGGGGCCTAATCCGACGGCAGCGGGGTGGAGCTGCCGCCCGATTTTCCGGTTTCGCGGTTTTAGAATTTGAAGCCGACGCCCAGGCCGACCACCCAGGGATCGAGATCGGTATCGGCCTTGATCGTCGCACCGGCATTGGTGCGCACGGTCACGTCGGTATTCAGGAATATCTTTTTGACATCGGCATTGAGGAACCAGTTGCCGCCCAGCGCGTAGTCGAAGCCGGCCTGCAGCGCCACGCCCCAGGCGTTATCGTAATTCACGCTGCTCAGGCCCGGCCCCACCTTCTCGTTGTAGAACACCGCATAGGTGGCGCCTGCGCCGAGATAGGGGCTGAAGGCGGATTTCGGCATGAAGTGGTATTGCAAGGTCAGGGTCGGCGGCAGCAGCCAGACATCGCCGAGGCCGACATCGCCGCTCGTGCTGCCCTTCACCGACATCTTATGCTTGGTGGTGGCCGCGATCAGTTCGGCGGCGATGTTGTCGGTGAAGAAGTAGGAGAAATCGACTTCGGCGGTCCAGCTATTGCTGGCGTCCACTTTGCCGCCGATCAGGCTGACCGTTGAATCCTCGTCGGGCAGCAGGCCGATCAGGCGGCCGCGCAGCATGATGTCGCCCGCCGATTTGCCCTGCTGCTGAGCAGCGGCTTCAGTGGCGGCGAGGCCAGCCAGGACGAGAAGGGCGCCGAAGGCGGCGGCGAGACTTTTACGGATAGACATTATGCGCTCCATGACTGCATGTATCCAGGAAAGGATCACGCTTGGCGCATCATGGCGCTTCCATGTCAGGCTACTTTGACAGAGATCAAACTCGCGGCATTTTGGCAGCCGAGAGCGGTGCTACTTGCGGCTGAGAGCGGCAAGAAAAAATCCACCCGGCCGGGATGGCCGGGTGGATCGGAATTGCCCGGTTGGCAGCCGGCGGCGGCTTACTTCATGCTGCACTTCGCGGCATAGGGATCCTGGAAATCCTTCAGCACGGTGCTGACGGTGCGGACATCGTATTCGCTGTCCGACACCTTGTAGACTTCCTGCTGATAGATGTTGTGGATCGGGAACTGATTGTTGCCGAACTTGATCGGGCCGCGCACGGAATCGAACTTGGCGGCCTTCAGCGCGGCGCGCACCGCGTCCTTGTCCTTCAGGTTGCCCTTGGTGGCGGCCACCGCCGAGGCGATCAGATTGGCCGCGTCATAGCTTTGCGCGCCGTAGAAGGTCGGCGTCTGGCCATGCTTCTTCTTGAAGTCGCCGACGAACTTCTGGTTCGCCGCATAGGGCAGATCGGGCGCCCACCACAGGGTGAGGTAGGTATCCAGCGCCAGATCCTTTTGCAGCTTCAAGGTCACAGCATCCACGGTGAATGTGGAATAGAGCGGGATGTCCTTCTTCAGGCCGGCCTGGGCATATTGCGTGTAGAACTGCACGCCCCAGCGGCTGGGGAAGAACACGAAAACCGCATCGGGCTTGGCGGCGCGGATTTTGGAAATCTCGGCGGAGAAATCGAGCTGGTCGGGCCACTTGGTCATGTCCTGGCCGACGACCTCGCCCTTGTACAGGGCCTTCACGCCATTCACCATGTCCTGGCCGGCGGCATAGTTCGGCGCCACCAGATAGAGCTTCTTCGCGCCTTTCTGATTCAGCAATTCGCCCATCGCCATGGTGTTCTGGTCGTTCTGCCAGGAGGCGGCGAAGAAATACGGATTGCAAAGCTCGCCGGCCAATTGCGAGGGGCCGGCATTGGCGCTGATCAGGAAGGTCTTGTTGTCCACCACCGGCTTGTAGGAGGCCAGCAGCACATTCGACCAGATATAGCCGGCGACGAAATCCACCTTGTCGCGCTGCAGCAGCTTTTCGGCCTTCTGCTTGCCCACTTCCGGCTTCTGCTCGTCGTCTTCATAAACGACTTCCACCGGGATGCCGCCCATCTTCTTGCCCATATGCTCAAGGGCCAGATCGAAGGATTGCTTCATATCCTGGCCATAGGCGGCATTCGGGCCGGACAGCGTGGTGACGAAGCCGATCTTGATCTTCTTGGCGGCCTGGGCGGCGGCATCCTTCACCGCGACAGGCGCGGCAGCCAGGGCCATAGCGCCGGCGAGGAAAGTGGTGCGACACAGCAATGCGGCGATTTTCATCCTGTTTTCTCCCTGCTTGGGCCGGTTCGTACCGACGCTCTTAATGCATTCGCCCGCAACGACCGACAGGCGACCATAGCCCGTTGCGGCGCGAGAAAGCGATATCTCAGAAGGTATAAGCAAGCGCGCGGCCGGCCGGTTGTTCCGGTCTCAGGCCCGATTTCCGCCACCCTCGGAAATATTCTGTATGGCAGTATAGTTCATGTATTGGGCGCGGCAAGAACTATTTTGCATGAGGCGGGGCTAACCCGCCGTTTCGGTCTCGCCCTTCTGGCGCAGCACGAAACGCTGCACCTTGCCGGTCTGGGTGCGGGGCAGGGCGTCCAGGAATTCCACCGCGCGGGGATATTTATAGGGCGCGATCTCGGCCTTCACGAAATCCTGCAACGCCTTGGCGGTTTGCGGCCCGGCCTTGTCCTTGTCGCGCAGCACCACATAGGCCTTCACCACATGGCCGCGCTCGGCATCGGGGGCGGCCACCACGGCGCATTCCGCCACATCGGGATGCAGCAGCAGCACGGCCTCCACTTCGGGGCCGGAGATGTTGTAGCCGGCCGAGATGATCATGTCGTCGGTGCGCGCCTGATACCAATAGAAACCATCGGCGTCGCGCAGATAGGAATCGCCGGTGAGGTTCCAGCCGTAAGCCGAATAGGCGGCTTGGCGTTCCGGGTTGTCGAGATAGCGCACGCCGGTCGGCCCGCGCACCGCGAGGCGGCCGACCGTGCCGTCCGGCACCGGCTTGCCATCGTCGTCCAGGATGCAGGCTTCATAGCCCGGGATCGGCTTGCCGGTGGCGCCGGGGCGGATGCCATCGCCTTTCGAAGTGATGAAAATATGCAGCATCTCGGTGGAGCCCAGCCCATCAATGATCTTGATGCCGGTGGCATCCGCCCAGCCTTGCCAAACCGGCAGCGGCAGGGTTTCGCCCGCTGACACGCATTGCCGCAGCGAACCGACATTATAGCCGCCCTTGGCCAGCAGGCCGGTCATGGCGCGATAGGCGGTGGGCGCGGTGAACAGGATGGTGACGCCGTATTTCTCGATGCTGCGCAGCATGGTTTCCGGCGTGTATTGCTCCACCAGCAAAGTGGCGCCGCCGCCATGCATCGGAAACGCCACCAGCGCGCCGAGGCCGAAGGTAAAGGCCAGCGGCGGGCTGCCGGTGAAGATGTCGTCCGGGCCCGGCTTCAGCACATAGCGGTTGAAGCTGTCGCAGATCATCATCACATCGCGATGGAAATGCATGCAGCCCTTGGCCGGCCCGGTGGTGCCCGAGGTGAAGGCGATCAGGCAGACATCGTCCCAGGCGGT
>JAYSEE010000096.1:0-11910 GCA_041914045.1 Ferrovibrio sp.
TCCGGGGTTTCGCCGCGCTGGAACCGGATGCCCATCAGAAAGCTGTTGGCGATGCGCTGGGCGCGATCCATGAACAGCGCCGCTGCCGGCGCGGTGCAGAGTTCGGTGACGGTGGCTTCGAACAGCAGCAGCCAATGCTGGAAATGCGCGTCGTCCAGGGCGGCATGGCGGGCTTCGCGTTCGGCCATGTCCAGCTTGATATGGGCCGGCATCGGGCGGCCGTCGTAGCGCCCGGTGGCCAGCAGCACCGACGACCAGAAATCCACCATCTTGGCCAGATGCGGGCCCCAATCGCCGGGAATGGCGCGGGCGAAGATCGGCCCCAGCATTTCGTCGCGGCGGATGCGGCCGTAGAAGGCATGCACAACGCTTGCGATCAGCGCTTCATCCACGCCGAGCGGCGCGCCGGGCGATATCTGTCGCCGCCGGGCCGCGCGCTGCGCTTCAGTTTCTTCGCTGCCAGGGGTCTCTTCGATGCCGTGGGTCATAGGGCGAGGATAGGGTGGTTGGGGCCGGATTGAAGGCGGCGGATTGCCGCAGCTTCATGCGCCGCAATTCTATTCGAAAGTCTCGCCGGGATAGAGGCCCCAGAGATGGCTGCGCGGCATCCAGCCCTTGGCGCCGGCGATTTCCACCTGGCACCAGCTCTCGTCGCATTTTTTCAGCCGCGCCTGCACGCCGGGCTCGGCGCTCAGCAGCACGTCGCTGTTGGGGTCGGGCTTCTTGTGCAACTCGCGCACGGTGCCGTCCACCAGGGCGTAGCGCTTGCCCGAGGTGAGATTCTTGTGCACCCAGGTTTCGGTGCCGTCCCGGTCGCGGATGCGGCGCCAATATTCGTATTCGGCCACCACTTCCACCGGCAGGCCGCGGCGCTGGTATTGCCAGGCGATGGGATAGCGCGAGCCGGGGCCCGTGCGGGCATTCACCTTGTCGGCGCCCAGGCTGACGAAGCGCGGCACCGGCAGGCCGGAATCCGAACCCTTCTGCGCTTCGATGCTTTTTTCGGATTCGATAGGCGTGAGGCTGGCGCTGCTGGGGCCGGACGCCGGCTGCGCGGCGGCTTTGGCCGCGGAAGCGGCAGAGCCAGTACGCGCCTCGGCGGCCCAAACATAGGGGGCGGCCGCCAGCACGGCGAACAGCACAGGCAGTGCGATCAGCAGGGCAAACACATTACGCAGCATGGCCGCGACTACACTCGGTATTGGCTAACGAATCGTTAAGCGGAGTCTAGTGGCGAGGCCGGGCATTCCTCAAGAGCCCAATTCTTCCAGAATTGGCCGGGACTCAAGAGCCCAATTCTTCCAGAATTGGGCAGTGCGGCCGGCCGTCGCCGGCGCAGCATTCGGCCAGATGGCTGAGCGCGCCGCGCATCGCCGTCAGGTCGGCGATCTTCTGCTCCAGCTCCCGCACATGGCGCTGGGCGATGGCTTTCACCTCGGTGTTCGAGCGCTCGCGGTCGCGCCACAGGTCCAGCAGCTTGCGGATTTCTTCGATGCCGAAGCCGAGATCGCGGGCGCGGCGGATGAAGCGCAGGTCATGCAGCTCGGTATGGCCATAGGTGCGATAGCCGCTGCTGCTGCGCCCGGCCTTGGGCAGCAGGCCGATGCTTTCGTAATAGCGGATCATCTTGGCGCTGACGCTGGTGGCGCGCGCCGCTTCGCCGATATTCATCATCGTCAGACGTCCTTGGGTTTCCACAGCTTCAGCCGCAGCGCGTTCAGCAGCACCGAGATGCTGGACAGCGCCATCGCCGCGCCGGCGAAGACCGGATCGAGCAGGCCGAAGGCCGCCAGCGGCAGGCCGATCAGATTATAGGCGAAGGCCCAGGCCAGATTCTGCTTGATGCCGGCCTCGGTATGGCGGGCGATGTCGATGGCGTCGGCCACCAAAGCCGGATCGCCGCGCAGCAGGGTGATGCCGGCGGCGCCGATGGCGGCGTCGGTGCCGGTGCCGATGGCGATGCCGATATCGGCGGCCGCCAAAGCCGGCGCGTCGTTGATGCCGTCGCCCACCATGGCGACGATGCCGCCTTCCTGCTTCAGCGCCGCGATATGCTGCGCCTTATGTTCGGGCAGGATTTCCGCTTCCACGCGGCTGATGCCGAGTTGACGCGCCACCGATTGCGCCGCGCCGTTGCTGTCGCCCGACAGCATCACGCTGTCGATGCCGCGCGCTTTCAGCCGCGCGATGGCGCGCGCCGCATTGGGCTTGGGCGGATCGGCGAAGGCCAGCAGGCCGAGCAGCTTGCCGTCCTCGGCCAGCCAGGACAGCCCACAGCCATCGGCTTCCCATTGCGCGGCGCGGGTTTCCAGCGGCGTGGTATTGACGCCGCTTTCCTGCATCAGCCGCCGGTTGCCCAGCAGCAAGTTGCGCTTCATCAGCTTGCCGGTCAGGCCGCGCCCGGCCAGCACGCGCAGATCGCGCAGGGGCGGAATATCGACGATGCCGCGCTCTTGCGCCGCTTCGCGCAAGGCCAGGCCCAGCGGATGCGTGCTGGCCGCCTGCAAGGCCGCGCCCAGACGCAGCAAAGCGGTTTCGTCGCCGCCTTCTGCAACGGCCAATCCGATCAGCTTCGGCTTGCCTTGAGTGAGCGTGCCGGTCTTGTCGAAAGCCACCAGGCCGATGCGGCCGGCGCGTTCCAGCGATTCGATATCGCGGATCAGAATGCCATGCTTGGCCGCTACGCCGGTGCCCACCATCAGCGCGGCCGGCGTGGCCAGGCCCAGCGCGCAGGGACAGGCGATCACCAGCAAGGCCACGGCATTCACGATGGCGCGTTCCACATCGCCGGTCAGTCCGGCCCAGAGCGCGAAGGTGAGCAAAGCGGCCAGCAGCACGGCGGGCACGAAGATGGCGCTGACCCGATCCACCAGGCGCTGGATCGGCGCTTTGCCGGCCTGGGCATCCTCCACCAGCCGCACGATGCGCGCCAGCATGGTTTCATGGCCCACGGCGGTGACTTCCAGCACCAGCCGGCCATCGCGGTTCATGCTGCCGGCGGCCACCCGCGCGCCGATGGTTTTTTCCGTCGGCAGGCTTTCGCCGGTCAGCATGCTTTCATCCAGGCTGGCCTGGCCGTCGATCACCCGGCCATCGGCGGGCAGGGCTTCGCCGGCCAGCACCAGCACATGGTCGCCGGGCTTCAGCGCCGCCGAGGCCACGGTGATTTCGCGGCCGTCGCGGCCGAGCAGCCGCGCCGAGGCCGGCTTCAATTTCAGCAGCGCCTGCAAGGCTTCCACGGTGCGGCCCTTGGCGCGCGCCTCCAGCCATTTGCCCAGCAGCACGAAGGCGATCACCGCCGCCGCGCCCTCGAAATACAGATGCGGCATCATGTCTGCTGGCGCG
The DNA here is from genome assembly GCA_041914045.1 of Ferrovibrio sp. Lineage (GTDB taxonomy): Bacteria > Pseudomonadota > Alphaproteobacteria > Ferrovibrionales > Ferrovibrionaceae > Ferrovibrio. The sequence goes on from JAYSEE010000096.1 coordinate 3,346, forward strand.
GCATACCACAGCCACAGCGACAAACCGAACGCCGCCGAAGTGCCAAGCGCCACCAGCAAATCCATATTGCCGGCGCCGGCGCGCAAGGCTTTGAAGCCGGCGGCATAGAAGCGCGCGCCGAGCCAGAATTGCACCGGCGCGGCCAGCAGCGCCTGCAGCCAGGCTTCATGCAGCAGATGCGGCACGGCATGGGCCGGCAATAGCATCGGCAACAGCAGCGGCGCGGTCAGCGCCATGGCCAGCGCGGCATGCCAGCCATCGCGGAAGGCGGAAGCCGCGCGGCGCGCTTCGCGCGCTTCGGCCGCGGCGGTATCGGGCGCGGCGCGATCGGCCAGCGTGGCGTGATAACCCAGCTTTTCCACCGCGCCGGCCAGACTTGCACCGGCTGTCTTGCCGTCGCTGCCGGGGCCCAGGATCACCCGGGCCTTTTCGCTGGCCAGGTTCACGCTGGCATCCAATACGCCGGGCTGTTCGCGCAGGGCGGTTTCAACACGCCGGGCGCAGCCGGCGCAGGTCATGCCCTCGATGGCGAAATCCAGGCTCAAGGCTTCTGGGGCCTGGGCTTCCGGGGCCAGGGTTTCCAGGTTGGGAAGCTGCTCCGGCGGTGGGGCTGAAAACGGGCTTTGGGCGGTGATCGCGGCGGACATGGGCCACTCCTGATGCGAAAGCGATCCTGTACCGATACTCCTTCCCATTATGGGAAGGTCAAGCGCTATTTCGCCGTAAGGCTTATGCCTAACGGACGGCTTGCAAAAACCGGTCTTAGACCGGAAGGTCTGGCCATGGCTTATCCCTTGCCGCCCTTGCAGAGTTTGACCGAAGACAGCCGGATTTTCTTCCGGCTGTGGGATGGCTGGCGCGCCGGCCGGCTGCTGCCGCGTTGGCAGGATATTGATGTCGGCCTGTTCGGCGCGTTGTTGCCGCGTCTGTTGGTGATCGAGGTGCGCGGGGCCACCGAGGCGCCGTTCCTGTTCGTCGGCAGCGAAGTGGAGCGCCAGCTCGGCCAGGGCGAAAGCCTGATCGGCGCCGATTATATCAGTCTGGCCGGGCCGGCCGGCCGCGCATTGCGCGGCGATTTGCTGTTTCGCGAGGTGAATCAGCCTTGCGCCGCCGCCAATATCCACCGCCTGCGCTATGCCTCGGGCGAGGAAGTGGTGACGGAAGTGGTCTCCGCGCCGGTGCAGCCTGATATGCCGGGCCAGCCGATGCGCCTGCTTGCCTTGATTTCAGGCATTCCATCGCAAGGCGCTTCCGCCGATTTCGACCATACCGCCATGGGTATCGGCGAAAATCTACGTTTCTTCGATATCGGCGCAGGAATACCATCCGCACGCTGAGCGAGAGTATTTAGTGTTACGTGACTGCTTGGTTGCGGCGCGGTGTGAGAGTATTATCGCAAAGTAACGGGGCGGAATTCTGAGGAAGCCAGCCATTCATGGTGCAGCATACCCTGACATCCGGGGCGCGATTGCTGGTTGTCGATGATTCGGCGGTCGACCGGCGTTATTTGCAGACGGCGTTGAACGCTGCCGGTTATGCCGTGGAAGAGGCGGAATCGGCCTTTATCGCCCAGCGCAAGTTATCCGAAAACAGCTATGAATTGATTCTGCTCGATCTGGTGATGCCGGAAATGGGCGGATTGGATTTGCTGCGGCAGCTGCCCGAGCGGCGCGATTATGCCGTGATCGTGGTGTCTGCCGACGAGGATGTGCCCAGCAAGGTGGCGGCGCTGGATGCCGGCGCCAATGATTACGTCACCAAGCCCTATGATCTGGGCGAGATGCTGGCCCGGGTGCGCGCCGCCTTGCGCCGGCCCGATGCTGGGCCCGATGCCGATATGCTGCAAGCCGGCATCCTCACCCTGTCGAAGCTCAACCATGTGGCCCGCATCGGCGAGCGCCAGGTGCCGCTCAGCGTGATGCAATACCGGCTGCTCGCCTTGCTGGCCTCGCGCGCCGGCCAGGTGGTGCCGCTGGAGCAGATCGTGCGCGAACTATGGGGCCGCGACGGCGCGCATCAGCGCCAATCGCTGCGCGTGCTGGTGAAAAAGCTGCGCGACAAGATCGAGCCGCGCATGGATAAATCCACGCTGCTCTGCACCGAGCCGGGCATCGGCTATCGCCTGCTGGGTTAAAAGTCTCAACGCAGGCGCTGAATATCCGGCTCGCGGATCGGGCGGATGAATTCTTCCTGCCCCTGGGCATACAGCATTTCGCTGCTGCCGGCCTGCAAGGCCAGTTTCAGCAGCCCGTAGCAGCCCGCCATGGCGAAGCCCAGCGCCTTCTTGGCATTCTTGCCGCGCAGCCGGCGCGCCAGGAACAAAGCGGCGAACAGATCGCCGGCGCCCTTCGCCACGCCGTTGCCCAGATCGGGCAGGCTGGCCAGCCAGGCGCCTTCATCGGTGATCGCCAGCGCCTCGGCCCGGCCCACCGCGCCGTCGGTGCGGCGCAGGCTGGTGACGACCAGGCAGCGCTGATTGGCGGGATTCATCCGCGCCAGCAGTTTGCTGCCGGCTGCCAGAATGCCGCCCAGGCCGGTGCAGGATGCGCCGCTCAGATATTCCAGCTCGAAATGATTGGGCGTGCAGATATCGGCGCGCGGCAGCAGGGTATCGCGGATCGCGCCGGCCAGTTCGGGCGGCACATAGAGGCCGGTCTCGGCATCGCCCAGCACCGGATCGCACAGATAGGGCAGGGCGGGATTAGCTTCGCGCAGGCGGTCGATCATCGCCGGCAGCAGCGCCGCGAATTCCGCCCGGCCCAGCCAGCCGGTCAGCAGCCCGGCCAGGCGGGGCCAGTTCGGCCGGGCCGAAAGGGCGTCGATCCAGGCCGCGAAGGCTTCGGGCGGGGTGTAAAACGGCGCGGGCGCGGCCCCGGGATGCTGGGCGGCATGGCCGGGATGCTGCGCCAGGATCGCCGCCGGCGCGGCCCAGACCTCGAACCCCTGGCGCAGCAGCGGCAATTGCGCCGCCGAATTGCCGACATGGCCGTGGATCACCTGGCTTTGGATGCACAGCACGGTAGGCCCTGGATTGGCCGGCATCGAAGCTCTCCCCCGCGAATCGGCGCCCCCTGCGCCGATGGTAGCCGCCGGAGCTTGCCACGCCTATCGCCGCGATTATAGTGGCGCTGTTTTTCGCACATGCAAAATGAGGCTCGAATGGCCCAGCAAGTCAGGCCCCGCCGCTCCGTGCTTTACATGCCTGGTTCCAATGCCAGGGCGCTCGACAAGGCCCGCAGCCTGCCGGCCGATGGCCTGATCCTGGACCTGGAAGACGCCGTCGCCCCCGATGCCAAGGCGCTGGCCCGCGAGCAGGTCTGCGCCGCCGTGCAGCAGGGCGGCTATGGCAATCGCGAGTTGATCATCCGCGTCAACGGCCTGGATACGCCCTGGGGCGCCGAGGATATCGCCGCCGCTTCCGCCGCCAAGCCGCATGCCATCCTGCTGCCCAAGGTGGAGAATGCCGAGCAGGTGCATCAGGCCGTGGCGCTGATGCAGCGGCATGATGCGCCGGCCGATACGACGCTGTGGTGCATGATGGAAACCCCGAAGGGCATTCTGCATGCCGAGGCGATTGCCGCCGCGTCGCCGCGCATCGGCTGTCTGGTGATGGGCACTTCCGATCTGGTGAAGGATCTGAATGCGCGCCATACGCCGCTGCGGCTGCCGGTGGCGGCGTCCTTGTCGCTCTGCCTGCTGGCGGCGCGCGCCTATGGTCTGGCGATCCTGGATGGCGTGCATCTCGATCTCGACGACGAAGCCGGCTTCAAGGCGGCCTGCGAGCAGGGCCTGGAATACGGCTTCGACGGCAAGACATTGATCCATCCCAAGCAGGTCGAACCCTGCAACGCGGTCTTCGCGCCCAGCGAAGCCGAAGTGGCGCGCGCCTATAAGATCATCGCCGCTTTCGAAGCCGCGAGCGCCGAAGGCAAGGGCGTGGTGCTGGTGGATGGCAAGCTGATCGAGAATCTGCATGTCGAACAGGCCAAGCGGCTGGCGGCTTTGGCCGAAGCCATTCAGGCGAAATAGGGCGATTGCAAGCAAATAAGGGGCGCGCGCAGCATGAGCAACAAGACCAATAGCGGCAATTTCCTTGAGGATTTCCGGCTCGATCAGGAAATCCGCCATGCCACGCCGCGCACCGTGGGCTGGGGCGATGTGGCGCTTTACACAGCGCTGTACGGCAGCCGCTTTCCAGTGCCGTCGGCCGACAGCTTCGGCCGCAAGCTCGGGCTGAAGCGCGCGCCGGTGGACGATCTGCTGGCCTTCCATATCGTGTTCGGCAAGACCGTGCCGGATATCTCGCTCAATGCCGTGGCCAATCTCGGCTATGCCGAATGCCGCTGGCTGGCGCCGGTCTATCCCGGCGATACGCTGCATGCGGTCAGCCGCGTGATCGGCATCAAGGAGAATTCCAACCGCAAGACCGGCGTGGTCTATGTGCGCAGCCAGGGCTACAAGGACGGCGACGAACTGGTGCTGGATTACGTGCGCTGGGTGATGGTGAAGAAGCGCTCGGAAAGCGCCGCCATCGAGGCCGAGCGCATCCCGCAGCCGGCCGCCGCCGTGCGGCCCGAGCAGCTGCGCGTGCCGGCCGCCCTGGATTTCAGCCAATACGATTACGAACTCGCCGGCAGCCCGCATGCCTGGGGCGATTATGCGGTGGGCGAGAAGATTGATCATGTGGACGGCTCCACCATCGAGGAAGCCGAGCATATGATGGCCACAAGGCTTTATCAGAACACCGCCAAGGTGCATTTCGACCAGCATCGTCAGAGCCAGGAAAAGCTCGGCCGCCGCCTGGTCTATGGCGGCCATATCATCAGCCTGGTGCGCGCGCTCAGCTTCAACGGCCTGGCCAATGCGGTGTTCATGGCCGGCATCAATGGCGGCCGGCATGTCAATCCCACCGTGGCCGGCGATACCATCTATGCCTGGTCGGAAGTGCTGGACAAAGCGGAAATCCCCGGCCGCAAGGATGTGGGCGCGCTGCGCATCCGCACCATCGCGCTGAAGAACCACACCGCCGAGGCCTTCCCCTATAAGGGCGCCGGCGGCGAATATCCCGATAATGTGGTGCTGGAACTGGATTATTGGGCGCTGATGCCGCGCCGATAGCCGTTCACGTAAGAACGAGTCGCAATAAAGCGGCTCATTCTCGCCGCCTTGCGGCAGCCAGGCCCCGTCCCTTGCGGCAATCTATTCCTGCCGCCTTGCGCGAGCTTGTCTCTGCCGCCTTGCGGCTGTGGAGTCCGGAGAGTAATAAGGGTCTGGAATCGTTGACAGGAAATGTTGACTTGCCGAGGGCGGGGTTTAGAATTTTGCCTGCTTTCGGAGCGTTCGGCCATCCCGGCTCGCGGGTATCGGCTGGCGTGTCCCCCACCGCGAAGGCAGATCATGGCGCATATCGAACGACCGCTCTCCCCCCATCTGCAAATCTATCGCTGGCCGCTCACCATGGCCACGTCGATCCTGCATCGCGCCAGCGGCGTCGGCCTGGGCATCGGCACTTTGCTGCTGGCCTGGTGGCTGGTGGCGGCGGCGGCGGGGCCGGATTATTTCGCGCTGGTGCAGGGCCTGCTCGGCTCCTGGCTCGGCCGGTTGATCATGCTGGGTTTTTCCTGGGCGTTGTTCTACCACATGTGCAACGGCATCCGGCATCTGGCCTGGGATCTGGGCCATGGTTTCGAGAAGGCTTCGGCGCGCAACGCCAGCGTGATCGTGATGGTCGCCTCGGTGGTTCTGACCTTGCTGGCCTGGGCGCTGGCTTATATGTGGAAGTGAGCGCGCCATGAGCAGCAAGCCCGCAAAGAGTTTCCGTTCGCCGCTCGGCCGCGTGCGCGGCCTGGGTTCCGCCAAGAGCGGCGTGTCGCATTGGTGGCTGCAGCGCGTCACCGCCGTGGCCCTGGTGCCGCTGGTGCTGATCCTGGCCGTGGTGTTGCTGCGCATCGGCACCGCCGATCATGCCACTGTAGCGGCGGCTTTCCGCAATCCGCTGCTGGCCACCCTGGCCGTGCTGGCGATCGTTGCGGTGTTCTGGCATCTGCGGCTCGGGCTGCAGGTGGTGATCGAGGATTACATCCATATCGAGCGCAGCAAGATCGCCGTGCAGCTGGCCGTCACCTTCGCGGTGTTCCTGGTCGGCGCGCTGTGCCTGCTCTCGGTGCTCAAGCTGTTTTTCGGAGTCTGATCATGGCCGCCTATAACGTCACCGAACATTTCTACGATGTGGTGGTTGTCGGCGCCGGCGGGGCCGGCCTGCGCGCCACCATGGGCATGGCGGCAGCCGGCCTGAAAACCGCCTGCATCTCCAAGGTGTTTCCCACCCGCAGCCATACCGTGGCGGCGCAGGGCGGCATCTCGGCTTCGCTCGGCAATATGGGCGAGGATAAGTGGCAATGGCATATGTACGACACCGTGAAGGGGTCGGACTGGCTGGGCGACCAGGACGCCATCGAATATATGTGCCGCGAAGCGGTGCCCGCCGTGATCGAGCTGGAGCATTTCGGCGTGCCGTTCTCGCGCACCGAGGAAGGCAAGATCTATCAGCGCGCCTTCGGCGGCATGACCAAGGAATTCGGCAAGTCGCCGGCCCAGCGCACCTGCGCGGCGGCCGACCGCACCGGCCATGCCATGCTGCATACGCTGTATCAGCAGTCGCTGAAATACGACACGGAATTCTTCATCGAGTATTTCGCCCTCGACCTGATCATGGACGATGAAGGCGCTTGCCGCGGCGTGATGGCTTGGAACCTCGCCGATGGCAGCATCCATCGCTTCCGCGCTCATACCGTAGTGCTGGCCACCGGTGGCTATGGCCGCGCCTATTTCTCCTGCACCTCGGCGCATACCTGCACCGGCGATGGCGGCGGCATGGTGCTGCGCGCCGGCCTGCCCTTGCAGGATATGGAATTCGTGCAGTTCCATCCCACCGGCATTTACGGCGCGGGCTGCTTGATCACCGAGGGGGCGCGCGGCGAAGGCGGCTATCTGGTGAATTCCGCTGGCGAACGCTTCATGGAGCGTTACGCGCCGTCCGCCAAGGATCTGGCCTCGCGCGACGTGGTCAGCCGCGCCATGACCATGGAAATCCGCGAAGGCCGCGGCGTCGGCCCGCGCAACGACCATATCTATCTGCATCTGGATCATCTGGAGCCGGCGGTGCTGGAAGAACGCCTGCCCGGCATTTCGGAAAGCGCCCGCATCTTCTCCGGCGTGGACGTGACCAAGCAGCCGATCCCGGTGCTGCCCACCGTGCATTACAACATGGGCGGCATTCCGACGAACTACCACGGCGAAGTGGTGACCTTGAAGGACGGCAATCCCGACAGCATCGTGCCCGGCCTGATGGCCATCGGCGAAGCGGCCTGCGTGTCGGTGCATGGCGCCAACCGCTTGGGCTCCAATTCGCTGATCGACCTCGTGGTGTTCGGTCGCGCCGCCGCCATCCGCGCCGCCAAGGTGGTCGAGAAGGGCGCCAAGCATCGTCCGCTCAGCAATGCCGGCGACGACGCGCTGGCGCGGCTGGATAAATTCCGCAACGCCAAGGGCGGCAGCCCGACAGCCGCGATCCGCGACAAGATGCAGCGCACCATGCAGAATAACTGCGCCGTCTACCGCACCGGCGATGTGCTGGAAGAAGGCGTGAAGCTGATCGACGAAGTGCTCACCATGATGCCCGATATCGGCGTGACCGATCGCGGCCTAGTGTGGAATTCCGATCTGGTGGAATCGCTGGAGCTCGACAACCTGATCGGCCAGGCGGTGGTGACCATGCATGGCGCGGCCAACCGCAAGGAAAGCCGCGGCGCGCATGCCCGCGAGGATTACGCCGACCGCGACGACGAGAACTGGATGAAGCATACGCTGGCCTGGCTCGGCGAGAAGGGTAACGTCACCATCGACTATCGTCCGGTGCATACCTACACGCTGACCAACGAAATCCAGTATATCGAACCCAAGAAGCGCGTTTACTGAGGATCGCCGATCATGGTCGCCTTCACCCTGCCGAAGAATTCCCGCCTCACCGAGGGCAAGTCGCATCCGGCCCCGGCCAAGCAGCCGGGTCGCGAGCAAAAGCTCAAGACCTTCCGCGTCTATCGCTGGAATCCCGACGATGGCCAGAATCCGCATGTGGACACCTATACGGTGGACATGAACGATTGCGGCCCGATGGTTCTGGACGCGCTGATCAAGATCAAGAACGAGATCGACCCCACGCTCACCTTCCGGCGCTCTTGCCGGGAAGGCGTGTGCGGTTCCTGCGCCATGAATATAGACGGCAGCAACACGCTGGCTTGCACCAAGGCCTGCGACGATGTGAGCGGCGATGTGAAGATCTATCCGCTGCCGCATATGCCGGTGGTGAAGGATCTGGTGCCCGACCTGACCAACTTCTATGCGCAATATGCCTCGATCAAGCCCTGGCTCCAGACGGTGACACCCACGCCTTCGGGCAAGGAACGGCTCCAGAGCCCGGAAGACCGCGCAAAGCTCGACGGGCTTTACGAATGCATCCTGTGCGCCTGCTGCTCCACGTCCTGCCCGAGCTATTGGTGGAACAGC
>JAYSEE010000097.1:0-11893 GCA_041914045.1 Ferrovibrio sp.
CGAGCCCTTCTGGCCGGGCGAGAAATATTCCTCGGCTTCCATCACTTCCGAACGCTGCAAATGGCGGATCTCGGTCGCCAGCCGTTCGATGGAGGAGGCGACGACGGCGAGATGCGCGAAGAAAGCGGCATGGCGGTCGCGCGGGATCACCTGAGTGCTCACCGGCTCCGGCTTCAGGCCCAGCTTCCTGGCCACATGCTCTTCCACGCGCGGGTCGATATTGGCGAAGGTGCCCACCGCGCCGGAGATGGCGCAGGTGGCCACTTCCTCGCGCGCCAGTTCCAGCCGGCGGCGGGCGCGCTGGAATTCGGCATGATAGCCGGCCAGTTTGAGGCCGAAGGTCACCGGCTCGGCATGGATGCCATGGCTGCGGCCGATGCAGGGCAGCAGCTTGAATTCGAAGGCGCGGGTTTCCAGCGCCTTCAGCACGCGGTCGCAGCCGGCCAGCAGCAGATCGGCGGCCTTCACCAGTTGCAGGTTGAAGCAGGTATCCAGCACGTCCGACGAGGTCATGCCCTGGTGCACGAAGCGCGCCGCCGGGCCGACATATTCCGCCAGGTTGGTCAGGAAGGCGATCACGTCATGCTTGGTTTCGCGCTCGATGGCGTCGATGCGGTCGATTTCCCACTTGCCCTTCTTCCACACTTCCTTGGCGGCCGCTTGCGGGATCACGCCCAGCTTGGCCTGGGCATCGCAGGCATGCGCCTCGATCTCGAACCAGAGCCGGAATTTCATTTCCGGCTCCCAGATGGCGGCCATTTCGGGGCGGGTATAGCGTGGGATCATGGTGGTCTCTCGGGCTGGAATCCGGGCCGTATCAGGCGGTCGCGGGCGGTTTTACCCCCGGCCAAGCTGGCGTGCAACCAGCGAACGCTGCGGGAGCTTGCCGGGGCCGAAGGGCTGCGGCGCAAACCGTTGCAACGCGGTATTTCCCGGTCCGCAACCGCAAGGACGATCAGACCGAGCCGCATTCCGGCCTGGGATTCCGGTCTGGGCGGATTTTCATCGGCTTGGGCATTCTGGCGCTGCGCCGCTTCAAGCCTGGGATATAGCCGCTATACTGCGGCCATGGCCGATGCCGACAAACCGCGTGAAAAATTCAAGCGCATGAATGCCCCGCGCGGGCTGAATGTGGCGCTTGGGCGGCTGACATCGCCGTTGCTGCGCAAGCGCGGCGTGGTCTTCGGCGACATCCTGCATCGCTGGCCGGAAATCGTCGGCCCGCTGCTGGCGCCCGATACTCAGCCCGAACGCTTGATCTATCCCGGCGAGGCTGCTTCCGGCGCGACATTGGAAGTAGCCGTGAACGGCGCGCAGGCGCTGGAATTGCAGCATCTCGCGCCGTTGGTGGTCGAACGCATCAACGGCTATTTCGGTTATCGCGCGGTGGCTGGGCTGCGGCTGAAGCAGATGCCGATTCGGCCGCGCCCGACTCGGGTGGTGCCGACTCGTCAGCCCGGGCCATTGGACGGTGAGGCGGCTGGACGACTCGAGACGCTGCTTTCCGGGGTGGAGGATAAGAAACTCCGCCAAGCGCTTGAAACTCTTGGGCGATCCCTGCTGGCGCAGCGTTAAGCCGCCTCAAAGCCGCCAGATTCCTGTGGATAAACAGATGAGTCGGGTTGCTGCCCATACCTGTGAATCCCTAAAATGCCCCTAGATATTGGGGGTTGGAGCCCATCTATGAAATATATACAGCGTATCTTCGGCGCCATGCTGTTTGTCCTGGCGTCTTTGCCTGCCCTGAACCCGGGCTCCGCGGCCGCTCAAGCCGCGGCGGATCCCCGCTTGCAGGACATGGCGATCGGCAAGGCCGATGCCCCGATCACGATCATTGAATATGCATCGCTGACCTGCCCGCATTGCGCCAATTTCCACGCCACCATCCTGCCGACGCTGAAAAGCGAATATATTGATACCGGCAAGGCGCGGCTGATCTTCCGCGACTTCCCGCTGGATCAATTGGCTTTTGCCGGTGCCGCGCTGGCCCGCTGCTCGGGCCCGGAGCGTTATTTCAGTTTCCTGGAAGTGTTGTTCGCGCAGCAGCGGCAATGGGCTACGGCTGCCGATCCGCGCGCCGCCCTGGTGCAGATCGGCCGGCTTGGCGGCATGTCGGCGGAACAGGTCGAAGGCTGCTTCGCCGATCAGGCGGTGGGCGACTACATCCTGAATGCGCGCCTGGAAGGCAATCAGAAGTTCAACGTCAATTCCACGCCCACTCTGATCGTCAACGGCAAGGCGCTGCCCGGCGTGCCGGCGATGGATGAGTTCCGTCAGTTGCTCGACAGCCTGGCCAAAAGCGGCAGCGCCGCTCCGGCCGCGCAATCGGGAGCGGCCAGCACGGGGGGCGCCGGCAGCGGTTTTTTCGCCGGCGACATGAAGACCTACATCACTATCGCGGTGGTGGTGCTGATCGTCGGCGGCATCGTGTTCTTCCTGCTGCGTAAGCGTTGAACAGCGCGGCGACTGGTTCTTTTTAGCGTTGGTTTCGGGGCTCGGCGGCGGCAGAACCGCCGGGCGGCAAGAAAGTGAAAGGGTGACGCAGTGCAATTCACCAAGTTGCGCCTGTCCGGCTTCAAGTCCTTCGTCGAGCCGACCGAATTCGTGATCCATCCCGGCCTTACCGGCGTGGTGGGCCCGAATGGTTGCGGCAAATCCAATCTGGTGGAGGCGTTGCGCTGGGTGATGGGCGAGAACTCGGCCAAGCGCATGCGCGGCTCGGGCATGGACGACATGATCTTCGCCGGCACCGCCACGCGGCCGGCGCGCAATGTCGCCGAAGTTTCGCTCAGCCTGGACAACCAGACCCGCACCGCGCCCGCCGCGTTCAACGAGCAGGAAAATCTGGAGATCGTGCGCCGCATCGAGCGCGAGCGCGGCTCGGATTACCGCATCAATGGCCAGGATGTGCGCGCCCGCGATGTACAGCTTTTCTTCGCCGATCTGGCGTCCGGCGCCAATTCGCCGGCCATGGTCAGCCAGGGCCGCGTCGGCGCGATCATCAATGCCAAGCCTACCGATCGCCGCATGCTGCTGGAAGAGGCGGCCGGCATTTCCGGCCTGCATTCCCGCCGCCATGAAGCCGAATTGCGCCTGAAGGCGGCGGAAAACAATCTCGAGCGCGTGGTCGATGTGATCGGCCAGCTCGATCAGCAATTGCAGGGCTTGAAGCGCCAGGCCCGCCAGGCCAGCCGCTATCGCAATATCGCCGACCAGATCCGCCGCACCGAGGCGATCCTGTTCCATCTGCGCCACACCGCGTTGCAGGAAGCTCTGGCCGCTGCCGAATCCGCCATGCATGAGGCCGAGCGCGAGGTGGCCGACCGCACCTTGCAGGTTTCGGAGGCCCATGGCGCGGAACGCGTTGCCGCTGAATCGCTGCCGCCGCTGCGCCAGGCCGAGGCCGAGGCGGGCGCGCGTCTGCATCGCTTGGCGGTTGCGCGCGATGGCCTGGATGCCGAAGAGGCCCGGGCCCGCGAGGCGGCGGCCCAGGTCGAGCAGCGCATCGCGCAGATTGATGCCGACCGCCAGCGCGAGCGCGCGCTGAATGCGGAAGCCTTGGAAACCCTGCAAAAGCTTGCCGCCGAAACGGAAAGCCTTCTTGCCGCCCAGAGCGGCGAGGCCAAGGCGCAGTCCGCCGCCGAAGCCGGCATTCAGGCATCGCAGGAGCAGGTTGCCGCCGCGCAGGCCGAGTTGGATGCGCAGACCGAGCGCGCCGCCGCCGAACAGGCCGAGCGTGCCCGCCTGTTGCAAAGCATCGAGGATGCCGACCGCCGCTTGCAGCGTCTGCGCGCCCGGCTTGAGGAATTGACCGCCGAGCGCCAGCGTCTGGAAACCGACGAAGGCGCATTGGCCGCCGCTGCCGAGGCCGGTGCGGAAATCGAATCCCGCCTCGCCGCCGTCGAAGCGGCGCGTCTGGCGCTGGATGCCGCCGAGGCCGAACAGGCCAAGCTGGTGGAAGCCGCCCGCGCCGCGCTGGAAGCTGTGGAAACCGATCATGCCGGCCGCATCGAGGCGGCCCGCGCCGCACTGGAAGCCATCGAAGCCGAGCAGGCCGCCAAGGTGGAAGCCGTGCGCGCCGGTCTGGCCGGTTTCGAGCAGGAGCATAACGCCCGCATCCAGGCGGCGCGCGAGAGCATGGAGCGTCTGCTGGCCGATGAGGCCGTGAAGGTGGATGCCGCCCGCGCCGGCGTGAATGCGGTGGAAGCCGAACATGCCCAGCATATTGATGAAGTGCGCGCCCGCGCCGCTGCAGCCGAGGCCGAGAAGGCCGCGCTGATCGAGCAGGCGCGCGCCGGCATCGAAGCGGCGGAGATCGAGCGCCAGCGCATCGCCCAGGCCGAGCAGGCCGCCCGCGATGCCTGGCAGGCCGTGCAGGGCGAGTTGACCCGCTTGAAGGCCGAAGAGTCGGGCCTAGCGCGTTTGCTCAAGGTGGACGAAGCCTCGCTGTTCGCGCCGGTGATCGACCAGTTGACCGTGGAGCCGGGCTTCGAGAAGGCTTTGGGCGCGGCGCTGGGCGATGAATTGAATTCCTCCGCCGATACCGGCGCGCCGGTTTTCTGGGAAGCCTTGCCGCCGCTCTCCGATCCGCCGGCCTTGCCGGATGGCGCCGTGCCGTTGCCGCGCCATGTTTCCGCGCCGCCGGCTCTGGCGCGCTGCCTCGGCCTGATCGGCATCGTGGACGAAGCCGATGGCGCACGGCTGCGTGCGCAATTGCGCCCAGGCCAGCGCCTGGTTTCCAAATCCGGCGCGCTGTGGCGCTGGGATGGCTTCACCGTCAAGGCCGGCGCGCCGACGCCGGCTTCGATCAAGCTGGAGCAGCGCAACCGCCTGGCCGATCTGCGCGAGGAATTGCGCGATCTGGAAGGCAAGCTGGCCGATGCTCAGGAAGCCTATCAGCAGGCCCGTCTGGCTACCGAACAGGCCGCGCAGGCTGAACGCGCCGCACGCGGCGCAGTGCAGCAGGCCGAAGCCGCCCGCGATGCGGCGCGCGCCGAGGGAGCGGATTGGGTGAAGCAGGCCGAGCAGGCGGGTTCGGCCCGCCGCCAGGCGGCCGCCGCCGATCTGGCCCGCGCCGAACAGGCGCGCGAACAGTTGCGCCGCGAGGCCGAGCAGGCCGTGCAGCAAGCCGAGCGCGACCGCAACGAAGCGCGCCAGCGCGGCGATGCCGAAGTGGCCAATGCCGAACGCGAACGCGTGCGCGCCCGCGAAGCCGGCCAGACCGCCATCGCCACCGCCGAGCGCGAGCGCCAATCGGCCCGCGAACAGGCCAATCAGGCGCTGGCGACGGCTGAGCGCGAGCGCCAATCCAATCGTCAGCGCTGCGACCAGGACATCCAGCGCGCCGAACGCGAACTCGATGCGGCGCGCGCCCGTCAGGCCGATGTGGTGCGCCGCGAGGCCGAGCGTCAATCCAAGCTGGCGGCTCTGGCCGATCAGATCGCGCAGCTGAGCAACGATGCCGCCGAGTTGGAGGCCCAGCGTCAGGCTTTGGCCGATGCGCTATCGGTCTTGCCCGATGAATCGATTGCGCGCGAGGCGATTGCCGCTTTGCGCCAGCAGGTGGATGCCCTGCGCCAGAGCCTGGCCGAAGCCCGCGCCGCGCTTGAGCAATTGCGCCGCGAGGCGATGGCGCGCGCCCATCGGCTGGAGGCCATCGTGCATGAGCGCGCTGCCGCCGATACCCGCGCGAGCGGCTCGGCTCAGCAGCTCGAGCAACTGGAAAGCCGCTATGGCGAGGCGGAGGCCGAATTGCTGCGGCTTTATGAAATCCCCGCTGGCATCGAGGGCAAGCGCACGGCGCTGCTGGAAGAGATCGGCAAGGCGGAAGCCGCGCGCAACGAGGTGGCCGACCATCTGGCCAATGCGGAAAACGCCCAGGCGCTGGCGGCCAAGACCGCCCGCGAACTGGAGCAGATTCTCGGCCATTGCCGCGAGGCGCGGGTACGCGCCGAGGCCGATCTGGAGCATCAGCGCCAGAGCCTGGATGAATTGGCGCTGCGCATCCGCGAAGCGCTGGAATGCGAGCCGGCCGATGTGCTGAAGGCCGGCGAGGTTGAAGACGGCGAGGAATTCCCGACCTTGCCGCAGGTGGAAAACCGCCTGGAGCGCCTGCGCAAGGAACGCGACAATATGGGCCCGGTGAATCTGCGCGCTGAGCTGGAAGCCAACGAAGTGGAAGAGAAGCTCACCACCCTGCAAGGCGAGCAGGCCGACCTGATCGCGGCCATCGACAAGCTGCGCCAGGGCATCGCCAGTCTGAACAAGGAGGGCCGCGAACGCCTACTCGATGCCTTCCAGAAGGTGGATGCGCATTTCCAAAAGCTGTTCGTGGAAGTGTTCGGCGGCGGCAAGGCGCATTTGCAATTGGTGGAGAGCGACGATCCGCTGGAAGCCGGCCTGGAAATCATGGCTTCGCCGCCGGGCAAGCGGTTGCAGGTGATGTCGCTGCTTTCGGGCGGCGAGCAGGCGCTGACCGCGCTGAGCCTGCTTTTCGCGGTGTTCCTCACCAACCCGGCGCCGATCTGCGTGCTCGATGAGGTGGACGCCCCGCTCGACGACGCCAATGTGGAACGTCTGTGCAATCTGATGGAATCGATGGCGCGGCAGACCTCGCAGATGGGCGAGGGCACCCGCTTCGTGGTGGTGACCCACCATCCGATCACCATGGCGCGCATGGATCGCCTGTTCGGCGTCACCATGGCCGAGCGCGGCGTTTCCACCCTGGTATCGGTGGATCTCGCCGGCGCCGAAGCGATGCGGCAGACGGCTTAAGTACGCCATTCTCGGATTGCCTAGGCGGCATGCCTGGGTATGCCTCGCTCGTCATGCCCGTACTTGTTACGGGCATCCATGGTCGGGCATCAGCGTTGCGTCAGGCATGGACCACCGCAACAAGTGCGGTGGTGACGGTCTAGAGAATAAGCGGCAGCATCCCTTAGCGCCGCGTCGTCTCGCGCAGCTTGGCGTCTTTGGCCGGGTCGATCCACCAGGACAGGATGTCGTTGCCGTATTTCGGCACGATGCCGGTTTTGCCGAACTTGTCCCAATAGGCGACGCGATCCTTGCGCAGGGTCCAGCCCGGCACGGCGTAGAAACCCCAGCTTAAGGCGCGGTCCAGCGCGCGGGTGGCGGAGATCAACTCCTGCCGCGTCTTGGCGAAGATCACCGCGTCCACCAGCTTGTCGATGGCTGGATCCTTGATGCCGGCGTAATTGCGGTTGGCGGGATTGTCGGCCGCCGCGCTGTTCCAGAAACTGCGCTGCTCGTTGCCCGGCGAATTGGATTGCGGCCAGCCGCCGAAGATCATGTCGTAATCGAAGGCGCGGATGCGGTTCACGTATTGCGAGGAATCCACCGTGCGGATGTTCAGCTTGATGCCCAGCCGCTGCAAACTCTGGCCCCAGGCGGCGGCGATGCGCTCGAAAGTGGGGTCGCCGAGCAGGATTTCGATTTCGAAGGGCTTGCCCGTTTTGTCGCGCAGGCTGCCATCCTTCACCGCGTAACCGGCTTGAGTGAGCAATTCGCGCGCCCGGCGCAAGGCATTGCGGTCGGCGCCCGAACCATCGCCTTCCGGCGCCTTGAAGGCCGGGCCGAATACGCGCGGCGGCAATTGCGCGCGCAGGGGTTCCAGCAGCTTCAATTCCTCGGCGCTGGGCGTGCCCTGCGCGGCGAAATCGGAGTTTTCGAAATAGCTGTTGGTGCGGTTGTATTGGCCGTAGAAGAAGGTCTTGTTGGCCCATTCGAAATCATAGGAATAGGTCAACGCTTCGCGCAACCGCGCATCCTTGAATTTGTCGCGCCGCAGGTTGAACACGAAGCCGCTCAGGCCGGTGGGGCGCTGATGCGGAATCTCCTCCAGCTTCACCAGGCCGCTGGCTCGGGCGGGAAAATCGTAGCCGCTGTTCCATACCCGGGCGATGTTTTCGCTGCGATAATCGTATTGCCCGGATTTGAAGGCTTCCAGCGTGACGGTGCTGTCGCGATAGACATCGTAGCGGATGCTGCCGAAATTATAGCGGCCCTTGTTGAGCGGCAGATCCTTGCCCCACCAATCGACCCGCAATTCGTAGACGATATAGCGGTTGGCCTCGAATTCTTTGATGCGGTAGGGGCCCGAGCCGGCCCAGGGCTCCAGGGTTACCTTGTCGAAGCCGCGTTTTTCCCAAAGCGATTTCTGCAATACCGGCAACTGGCCGACGATCTGCGGCAATTCGCGGTTCGGCGGGCCGCTGAAATGGAATTTCACCTTGCGCGGCCCCAGCATTTCGGCGCGCGTGACGTTGGCATAGTAATATTGCATCGCCGGCTCGCCTTCGGCCTTGATGCGTTCGAAACTGTAGGCCACATCTTCGGCGGTGATCGGCGCGCCATCGGCCCATTTCGCTTGCGGGCGCAGATCGAAGGCCACCCAGCTCAGATCGTCGGGCACCTCAACGCTTTCGGCGATCAGGCCGTATTCCGCCGATATGTCGTCCATCGGCGAGCCCATCAGGGTTTCATAGAGGAAGGACAGGCCGGGCGCTTCATCGCCTTTCGGAATGAAGGGATTCAGGCTGTCGAAGCCGCCCACGCTGACCAGCCGCAGATCGCCGCCTTTCGGGGCGTTAGGGTTCACGTAATCGAGCTGTTTGAAATCGGCGGGATATTTCGGTTCGCCCAGCAGCGACAGGGCGTGGACCTTTTTCACCTGCGCTTCGCTCGATGCCGGCAAGGCGGCAATGAGGGCCGCGCATAGCATGAGGAGAGGGGTGAGAAGCCGGAGGCGCACCATCATCAATCTCCCATTCGCATCGTTTTCGGTCAGGCGCCGCTCAGGAACTCCCGCGCCGCCGCATGCAATCCGGCATTGGCCGCCGCCAGCACCCGGGCCGGCGAGCGGGTATCCAGCGCCCGGCCTTCCCAATCGGTGATCACCCCGCCGGCGCCCTGCACCACCGGGATCAGCGCCGCGTAATCATAGGGCTGCACGGTGCCGTCCAGCACGATATCGGCGAAGCCGCCGGCAATCAGCGCATAGGCGATGCAATCGCCGCTCATGCGATTCAGCCGGCAGGATTTTCGCAGGCGGGTGAAGGCCGCGGCTTCCTGCTCGTTGAAGCCGTCCACATAGGTAGTGAGCAATGCCGCATCGGCAAGGGCGGTGCGGGTGTTCGCCGGGGCGAGAGCGCCGTTGCAGGTGGTGGCATGGCCTTCGGCGCCGATCCAGCGGTCGCGCAGGATCGGTTGGTCGATCACGCCCAGCACCGGCTTGCCTTGATGGGTCAGCGCGATCAGCGTGCCGAAGATCGGCAGGCCGGTGACGAAGCTCTTGGTGCCGTCGATGGGATCGAGAATCCATTGCCAGGGCGCATCGGGGCGCTCATGGCCGTATTCCTCGCCGAAAATACCGTGTTCGGGATAGGCGGCGGCAATCGCCTTGCGCATCGCGGCTTCGGCGGCGCGATCCGCCACGGTGACCGGCGAAGCGTCGGCCTTGCGTTCGATGTCGATGCGTTTGCGGTAATGCGGGCGGATCGCTTCGCCGGCCAGATCGGCTAGGTGGCTGGCGAAGCGGATCAGATCATCTGGGCATTGGGCCACAGGCGCGCGGCTTGCCACAGGCAGGTTACGGCAGCGGCTTGGGCGAGTCGGCCATGCTGCGCAGATAGGCCATCAGATCCGCGCGTTCCTTGTTGCTGCGGATGCCGGCGAACGACATCTTGGTGCCCGGGGCATAACCCTTCGGGTTGCCCAGGAAGGCGAACAGGTTTTCGTAGGTCCAGTCGCCCTCGGTCTTCTTGATGGCGTCGGAATAAGCGAAGCCTTCGGTATGGCCTTTATGCGAACCGACCACGTTCCAGAGATTCGGGCCGACCTTGTTGGCCCCGCCCTTTTCGAAGCTGTGGCAAGCGGCGCATTTGGCCGAAGCCTTCTTGCCGGCTTCCGGATCGGCGGAGGCCAGCAGCGGGCCCATTTCCGGCGCCGGTTCGGCGGCGGCTGGTGCGGCGCCGGCCTTCGGCGCGGCATCGGCCACTTCGATCTTGTAGGCTTGTTCAGCCAGCGGCTTGGGGTGGATCAGGATATTGCCGAACTGGTTCACGCCCATGATCACCAGCAGGCAAGCGAGCACCGCACCGGCGATCTTGTTCAGCTCGAAACTATCCATCGTGCAACTCCCGGAAAGCCATGGGTTTCGGGGCCTTCGTTTGGGGCCCGAAAAGCGGGCGCAGATTACCGCCTTCCCCGGATCGTCCGCAACCCGTATAAACCCCGGGGCGCTGCCTAGGCGGCATGCCCCGATGCGGCGAAGTGCCGCACCCTGGATTTGCCACAACCGATTGAAAACCATGACCCGATCCGACCAGGCCGCTAACTCCGCCGGCAACTTGCCCGGCAACCCCATCGTTCTGATCCCGTCCCGGCTGGCCTCCACCCGGCTGCCCGACAAGCCGCTGGCCGATATCCATGGCAAGCCGATGATCGTGCATTGCCTGGATCGCGCCCGTGAGGCTGGATTCGCGCGGGTGGCCGTGGCTTGCGGCGACGCCGCCATTGCCAAAGCGGTGACGGCGGCCGGCGGCGAGGCGGTGCTGACCGATCCGGCGCATCCTTCCGGCTCCGACCGCATATGGGAGGCGCTGTGCCGGCTGGACCCCGAAGGCCGCCATGACGCGGTGATCAATTTGCAAGGCGACCTGCCGGCCATCGACCCTAAAATGGTGCGGGCGGCGCTGTCGCCGCTGGCCGATGCAGGCGTGGATATCGCCACGCTCGCCACGCCGATCCAGGACAGCCATGAGATCGACGATCCCAATGTGGTGAAGGCGGTGCTGAGCCTGGAGCCTGGCGAGAGTGTGGGGCGCGCGCTGTATTTCAGCCGCCGTCCGGTGCCGTCGGGCGAGGGGCCGCTCTGGCACCATATCGGCATCTATGCCTATCGCCGCGAGGCTTTGCAAAAATTCGTCGGTCTCAAGCCCAGCCCGCTGGAGCGGCGCGAGAAACTGGAGCAGTTGCGCGCGCTGGAAAACGGCATGAGCATCGCGGCGGCTGTCGTTGACACCCTGCCGCTCGGGGTCGATACTCCCGCCGATCTTGAACGCATCCGCCAAGTTATGGCGAAACAACGATAATCCGTTCATTCAAGGGTAGTTTTCGTATGTCGCCTGCGCCCGTCATCGCCTCGGCCGATACCGATCCGGCCAGTATTGTCGCTTTTCAGGGCGCGCCGGGCGCCTATTCGCATCTGGCTTGCCGCGAGGCCTTGCCCGATCTGGTGCCGCTGCCCTGCGCCACATTCGAGGATGCCTTTGCCGCCGTGCGCGAGGGCCGCGCGGCCTGCGGTCTGATCCCCATCGAGAACAGCACGGCGGGGCGCGTGGCAGACATCCACCAATTGCTGCCCGATGGCGGGCTTTACATCACCGCCGAGCATTTCCTCCGCGTGCGGCATCAGCTGCTGGCGCCGAAAGCCGCCACCGCGCAAAGCGTGAAGCGGGTTTACAGCCATGTGCAGGCGCTGTCGCAATGCCGCCGCATCATCCGCGATATGGGGATCGAGCCGATCGTCTCCACCGACACGGCGGGCTCCGCCAAGGAAGTGTCGGAACGCAACGATCCGGCGGAAGCCGCTATCGCCTCCACTTTGGCCGGCGAGCTTTACGGCCTGCAAATCCTGCGCGCGGATATCGAGGACATGGCCTCGAACACCACGCGCTTCATCAAGCTGGAACGCCAGCGCCGCGATCCCGATCCGATGCAGGGCGATTGCCTCACGAGCATCATGTTCCGCGTGCGCAGCGTGCCGGCGGCGCTCTACAAGGCGTTGGGCGGTTTCGCCACCTGCGGCGTCAACGTCGTGAAGCTGGAAAGCTACATGACCGACGGCTTCGGCGTGGCCGAATTCTATGCCGAG